>NZ_CP065958.1:6958657-7267036 GCF_041270065.1 Streptomyces fradiae
GAGCTGCAGTGGCCTCCGTTCGGGTGCTCTATGCGTCCGAGCATCACTCCACGGAGGAGATCGCCGACCGGATTGGTGAGCGATTGCGCCTGAACGGACACCATGTGGAGATCCAGGCGCTGCCCGCGCCCTCCGATAGGCAGGGGCCTTCGCCGGGCGAAGCGCTTGTGCTGGGCAGCGCGGTCCATGACGGCGCTTGGCTGCCGGCGGCGGAAGGCTTCGTCAGGAGCAATGCTGATCGCATGGGCGATCAGCCGACGTGGATGTTCAGCGTCGGAATGGCCGCGGCTTTGCCCGGGCCGTTGCGCCGACTTGCCGAACGCAAGGTGCAGCCGCGTATCTCTGCTCTCGTCGAGGTCGTCCGTCCTCGGGACCATAGGCGCTTCTCGGGCGTGATCCGGCGCGAGCACCTCGACCGGAAGGGTGCCTTGTTGTTCCGGCTGCTTGGCTGCCGTTACGGGGACCACAGGGATTGGGCGGCGATCGACGCCTGGGCGGACGACATCGCCCGGGAGCTCGTCGCGTGACGAGGCGGCGGTGCGCTGGGAAGTGGATTTCGTGACGGCGGCGCCTCACCAGTGGGTTGGCCAGATGAGCTGTCCCGGGTTGCCCGTCATTCGGTGACGCGGACCGCGAGGGCCGGGCGGATGGCGGCCGCGCGCCGTGCTGGTCCGATCGTGGCCAGGAGCGACGCGACGAAGGTGGCTGCCGCCAGGCCGCCGACGCTGGCCCATTCGACGGGGAACCCTCCTTCGAGGCCCTCGAATGCGGCGCTGTTCCGGTACATCAGCCAGGTCGTCAGCACGCCCAGCAGCGATCCGAGCACGATTCCCTCCACCGCGACGAAGGCACTCTCCCCCAGGAAGGACCGCTGGACGGTCCGCGCCCGGAAGCCGAGGGCCCGGAGGATTCCGATGGTGCGGCGGCGTTCGCGTACGGCTCGGACCATGACGACACCGAGGCCGGTGATGCCCACGCCGAGGCCGAGGACGAGGAAGCCCTGCATGAGGCGGAAGAAGGCGGTGCTGGAGTCGAACTGGCGGCGGATGTCCGACTCGATGGGCGTGGCGACCAGGCTGGACGACAGCTGCTCGCCCTGCAGGCGGGTCGCCAACGCGTCGGGTGCGGTGCCAGGGCTGGTTCTCACCAGTGCGGAGGCGTTCTGTGCCTGGTTGCCGAAGAGTTCGTGCGTGGCCCGCACGCTCATCACCACGGGGTAGGTGGTCGAACTCGCGCCGGTGCCCGGGTAGAAGACCATGCCGTTGCTGAGCACGCCGGCGATGACCTTCTGTTCGCTGCGGCCCGTCCGGGGATCCGTCAGCGTGAGGGTGTCCCCGGGGTCGTAGTAGTCGCCGGCCGGGCCGCCGGTGCTGCCGAAGAAGCCGTCGAGCACGACGTAGCGGGGGTCGGAAGCCAGGGCCCGCCATACAGCGGGGTCGTCGGCCAGGCCGGGCAGCCGCTCGCGGAACGTGATGCCGGTGATCGCCCCGTCGGGTACGCCGACGACAGCGGTGTCCAGGGGCTGAGGGCTGCGACCACCCGGATCGGTGGCCCGTCCCGTGGCGTTGAGCAACGGTGTCACGGCGGAGATCCCGGCGGCCGACGGGCCGCCGCGCAGATCGGAGACGAGCCGATCGCCCGCGACCTCGGGGTTGTAGTCCAGCCGAAGGGAGTATCCGGCGGTGGCATCGGCGACGACGCCGTCGACGCCGGCACGGAGAATGCCCGAGATCTCCGTCAGGAGCACCAGGACGAACACGATCAGCGTGTACATCACCAGCGTCGCGCCGGTCCTGAAGCGCTTGGCCAAGGGGTACGCGACCGCGAGCCGCGCCGCGAGGCCACCCTCCGTCGGCCGCCGGAGGAGCCGCCGTACGGGGCGGAGCAGGGTCTTCTGGTTGTCGCTGACGAGCACCACGGCGGAGAAGGCGGCCAGGGCGCCCTGGATGACGTACACGGACATCGACGGCGTGTCGAAGATCCGGGGACGTATGACGGGCGCCAGGAGCGTCCAGGCCAGCACGGTCCCGGCGACCAGGGTGGTGACCGTGTGACGGGGAAGGACGCGCAGCAGCGCCGGCGCGGCGAAGGCGAGGGCGAGCGCCGGCAAGAGGTACGTCGCGTCGGGCTGGCTGCGTGCCACGGCCGGGACGGCCGTGAACCCGCACAGGACGGCCAGGGTGGTGGAGACCGCGAGCAGACGGCGGCGTGGACCCTGTCCGGGCGTGGCGGGGAGGTCGCGGATGGCGGCGATGATGTTGAACCTGCTGATGCGCATGCTGGTCGTGAGGATCGCGGCGAAGGCGATGAGCAGGCCCATGGCCAGTCCGTTGAGGACGCTGGTGGGTGTGATGGCGAAGGCAATGCGGATGCTGCTGCCGCCGACCGACCAGCCCTGGAAGATCTGCGCCGCCACCACGGCGACACCCCAGCCGACCGCGACCCCGATGGCCACGCCCGGCAGCGCGGACAGCAACGCGTACGTCGCCCCTTCGAGGGTGAAGGACCCGACCAGCCGCGAGCGCTTCATCCCCACGGCCCGCACCATGCCCATCTGGGACTTCCGCTCCTCGCCGAGCATCACGAAGATGTTCACTAGCAGCAGGGCGCCCGCGATGATGCTGAAACTGCCGATCATGAGGAACAGGGCTCCGAGGGAGTCCCCGGCCTGCTTGGCGTCCCGCAACACGGTGTGCTTCGGAGTGTCGATCGCCGTCTGGCCGGCGAGCGGGCCCAGAGCCTGCCGGATGTCGGTGGTCACGTGTTCGGTCAGGGCTTCGCCGCTCTCGACGCCGCCCCGGTTGGACACGAAGGTGACCGAGCGCGGCTCCGTGCCCGAGGCCCGGGCGGCGGCGTCCAGAGCCTGCGGCGGGAGGAAGATGTCGCGGTTCAGCCTGCCGCCGAGGCCCACACCGGCGAGGCCCTGCTCCGGGACCACACGCTCGACCCGGTACGTCTGGGGTGCGCCGAACAGGTACACCGTGATCGGGTCACCGGCTCCCACACTCAGGGACCGGGCCAGCGGCTCGTTGACCACGACCTGACCGGGCTTCGGGTTCGGTCCGTCGAGACCGGAGTCGCCACCTGGCGCGCCGAACCGCGATGCCTTGTCGAAGTCCATCTGCCAGGCCAGGACGCGCGGCTCGGCGACCTTGCGGCCGCCGGCACCGCTGACGGCGGATGCCTGCGCGGCCCCGGCATTCAGAACACCGTCGACATCGGGATCGCCGACCAGGCCGGCCAGGCGTTCCGTGACGACGCGCCCGGTCGGTCCAGGGGGTGCGACGACGCGCTCGTCCACCGGCCCCAGAGTGCGGTACGCCTCCTGGCGTACGGAGAAGTTCAAGGTGTCACCGACGACCAGGGCGCCGATGACGATGGCCGTGCCGAGCATCGATCCGCCGATCACCAGCGCTGCCTCGGTGCGCCGGCGGGCGACCTGCCGGAAGGCCAGCCGTCGTGACACCGGCTGCCGTACGGCCACCAGCACCAGGGCCGCGAGGGCGAGCGCGAGGGCGCTGAGCAATGGGACGAGGAGGTTCGGGTACATGGTCAGCCCATGGGGAAGTCACGGATCGCGGCCGGAGCGGTGACGGCCTGGCGGACGTCGTCGACCAGTTGCCCGTCGCGCATCCGGATCAGCCGGGGGACACGCGCGCCGATGGCGCTGTCGTGCGTGACCAGGACGATCGTCTGGCCCTCGTCCTGGTTGAGCTCGCACAGCAGGTCCATGACCTGGTCTGCCATCGCGCTGTCCAGGTTGCCCGTCGGTTCGTCCGCCCAGACGATGGCCGGACGTCCGGCGAGGGCGCGGGCGATGGTCACCCGCTGCTGTTCACCGCCGGACATCTCGCTCGGCCGGTGCTCGACCCGGTGGCCGAGGCCCACCCGGTCGAGCATCTCCAGGGCTCTGCGGCGCGCCTCGCGCGGCCGGGTGCCCACGAGCAGCAGGGGCAGTTCGACGTTCTCCACGGCGGAGAAGACGGGGATGAGGTTGAACGCCTGGAAGACGAAGCCCATGGTGTGGGCCCGGTGCTCCGTGCGCGCGGCGTCCGACATGGCGAACAGGTCGTGACCGTCGACCTCCACCCGACCGCCGTCGATGTCGTCGAGTCCCGAGAGACAGTTCAGCAGCGTGGTCTTTCCGGAACCGGACGGACCCATGACCCCGACCATCTCGCCGCGGCGTACGAGGAGGTCCAGGTCGAGCAGGGCGGTGACCGCGACGGAGCCCGTCCGGTAGATCTTGCGTACCCCGGTGGCGACGAGGAGTGCCCGGTCGGTGTTCATGGTCTCCATCCCAACCTCCGGAGGAAGCGCTGCGCTACGGCCACCCAGGCCCGACAAGGGGCCGAAGGGCCCAATCGCCGTGACTTCGCCGCTGCGATCAGGCGTCAGCGGTCGCTCGGGCGCGTCTGCGGACAGCGGTGGCGGCCAGGGTGCCCGCGGCCGTCGCGGTGACAGCGAGGAGGACGAACCCCCACGTGTAGTCGTGGGCGATGCTGTCGACCGCTCCCATCACGAGGGGTGGGAAGAAGCCTCCGAGACCGCCCGCCGCCCCGACAACTCCCGTCACCGAGCCGACCCGCTCGGCCGGAACCAGACGTGCGACGAGCGCGAAGACGGCCCCGGACCCGGCTCCCAGGCCGGCGGCCATGCCGAAGAAGGCCGCCGTTCCCACCGGGACCAGGCCCGCCTCGAACGCCGCGACCAAGGCGCACGCCGAAACGACACCGTACGAAACAGTCAGTACGGGGACGGGGTGAGTACGGTCCGAGAGCCAGCCGCCCACCGGCCGCATCGCCACGGCGAGGACGACGAATCCCGCCGTCCGCAGTGCCGCGTCGGAGCGGCCGAGCTCGTAGGCCCGGGTGAGGTAGGTCGGGAGGTAGACGCTGAACGCGACGAACCCTCCGAAGGACACGGCGTACAGGAACGCCAGCTGCCAGGTGGCCGGCGTCCGCATGGCCAGCGCCGTGCGCGACACCATCGAGCCCGTCGCCGTCGCGCGTCCCGGACGGTCGCGGAGCAGGAACCGGGCCACCGCGGCGTACACGGCGAGGCAGCCGGCCACGAGATCGAAGGGGAAGGCGCGCCCGACGGCGTCGGCGAGCTGGACGGTGGTGAACGCCGACAGGGCCGTACCACCAGTGCCGATGCCGAAGATTCCGAGGGCGACACCCCGCCGTGCGGGTGGGTACCAGGCGTTGACGAACGGTACGCCGACGGCGAAGGCCGTACCCCCGAGCCCGAGGAGGAAGCCGCCTACGAGCACCTCGGCCAGCGAGTCGGCCAGGTGGCCCAGATACAGCACGGGCAGGATCGTCAGGGCCGCGACGAGGGGGAAGACCCGGCGTGCACCCCAGCGGTCTGTCAGCGCTCCGGCCGGGATCCGGCCGAGCGCGCCGACCACCACGGGCACGGCGACCACCAGCGACTGCTCGAAGGAACTGAGGGCGAGGTCGTCCCGGAGCCGCGGGCCGAGCGGGGCCAGCAGGGCCCAGGCCCAGAAGCAGAGCGCGAACCCGGTGGTGGCGAGGACAAGCATCTGCCACGGTCGCGGCGCGTCCGCAACCGGTCGGCTTCCCGTGTTCCGGACCATCGTGACCTCCCGGCAGTGATCCGCGTGGGCAGCGTGTGCCCTGCCGCTTCCCACACTCCGGCCGCCAGGATCTCGGTCCCAGGGGCCACTCGTTCCCTTCCGTGACCGTGCGGCCCTGCGGCATGGGCCGGTCGGCCCTGTGCGGGGCGCCCCGAGCAGGGCACGGTGGGAGTGACGGACAGGACGCGGGCAGGAGTGTCCGGCTCCTGCCCGTCCGCCGTCGGGAGTGTGAGTGGCGATGATGTTCTGGTACGGCAACGGCATGAACGGATGGGGCTGGTTCGCCATGTCGGCCGGGATGGTGCTGTTCTGGGGGCTGCTCATCACCGTCGCGGTGATGCTCTTCCGCTCACTGGACCGCGCCGCGGAACGGCCTCGGGATTCCGGCCCGGCGGCGTCGGCCGAGCAGATCCTGGGCGAACGACTGGCGCGCGGTGAGATCGACGAGGAGGAGTACCGCCGGCGCCTGACCGCCTTGCGCAGCGCGGGACCGTGACCGGTCGGGATGCGGGCGCGGGCGCGGCCGCTCACCCTGGGACCATGGCCGGTCGGATGCCCGGGGAGCCGGGCCGACGCCCCGACGCGCTCCGTGAGCTGACCGCTCGGCACGGAGGGCGCGGAGGGCTGTTGCCGGCCGCGCTGGAGCGTGTCAGGGCGGGCACCGCCGAAGAACCCGAGGAGTGGGCGCCCCAGGTCGCGGCGGCAGCCGGACTCCCGGCCGCCGCGGGACTCGGCCCCGCCACCTTCTTCGCCGATCTCGCCGCCCCGCGCGGCGAGCGGCATGTGCGGGTGTGCACGGCCACGGCGTGCTTCGCCGCGCGGGGCGGGGAGCATCTGGCGGAGGTGGAACGCGCTCTCGGCGTGGTGGCGGGCACGGTCGACGAGGCGGGTTCGACCTCGCTGCAGACCGTGCACTGTCTCGGCTACTGCTACGCGGGCCCCGCCGCCCTCGACGGCACCCTGCCCCGTACGGGCCCGGACCTGGCCGACCAGCTCCGCGGGCGGACGGAACCGCGCACGCCGGGCATCCCCGCGGCCGACACCACCGGGGCGCCCGTCCTGCTCGCCGGGATCGTGGGAGGGCAGGACGCCTGGGACGTGTGGCGCCGGGCGGTGGCCGGACTGCGGCCCGACGACGTACGGCGGGAGACCGCCGCCTCCGGACTCCGTGGGCGGGGCGGCGCCGGTTTCCCGGTGGCCGACAAGTGGGCCGCGGCGGCGGGGAAGCCGGGAGCGGTCGTCGTCGCCAACGGGGACGAGGGCGACCCGGGCTCGTACGCCGACCGGCTGCTCATGGAGGAGGACCCCGAGCGCGTCCTCGCGGGACTCGCCCTGGCCTGCTTCGCCTGCGGCGCCGGGCGCGGGACCGTCCTGGTGCGCTCCGAGTACCCGAGGGCCATGGCCCGGCTGCGCCGGGCGGTGGAACGCGCGACGGAGGCGGGCGACCTGGCTCCTTCGGCCGGGGCGGCCGGTCCGCGGCCGTTCGTCGAGGTCGTCGAAGGAGCGGGTTCCTACGTCTCCGGCGAGGAGACCGCCCTCATCGCCCGCCTCGAAGGCGCCCGCGGCTGTGCGCGCCCCCGGCCGCCCTACCCCACGGACCACGGCCTGTGGGACAGGCCGACCGTGGTCAACAACGTGGAGACCCTGGCAGCCGTGCCCTGGATCGTCGCCCACGGCGGAACGTCCTACGCCCGACGCGGCGTGCCGGACGAGACCGGCACCAAACTGGTCTGCCTGTCTGAACGCTTCGCCCGGCCCGGGGCGTACGAGGTCGAACTCGGCACTCCCATGGGCGAGGTCGTCACCCGGTTCGGCGGTGGTCTCAAGGACGGGCGCGAGCTCGTCGTCCTCCAGATCGGCGGACCCCTCGGCGGCTTCCTCGCCGGGACCGCCCTCGACGTCCCGCTCACCACGGCGGCGCTCGCCGAGCACGGCGCCGCCCTCGGCCACGGCGGCATGGTCGCCTTCGACGCCGACACCGATCCGCGCGAACTCATGAGCCACATCTGGGAGTTCGCCGCCGACGAGAGCTGCGGAGCCTGCTCGCCCTGCCGGGTCGGCACCCGGCGAGGGCTCGGACTCGCGCGGGACCGGGGCGGTCCGGGGGAGACCTACGAGCGACTGGCACGGCTGATGGGCGAGGCGAGCCTCTGCGCCTTCGGCCGCCGTGTCCCCGCCGCCGTCCGCAGCCTCGCCCGCGCCTACGGGCCGGCCCTGGAAGGATGGGACCGATGACCCGGCTCCAGGTCGACGGCGTTCCGGTCGAACTGCCCGCCGGGGCCTCACTGCTCGACGCGGTACATGCAGCCGGAGCCGACGTGCCCACCCTCTGCCACGACGACCGCCTCCGGCCCGCCGGCTCCTGCCGGACCTGCCTGGTCCGCGCCGACGGCCGGACCGTCGCCGCCTGCGTCACACCCGCGACTGCGGACCTCACCGTCGACACCGCCGACGAGGGTCTGCGGAACCTGCGCCGGGACGCGGTCGCCCTGATCGCCTCGGCGCTCCCGCCGCACGCACTCGCCGACAGCGCGCACAGCGAACTGGCCGAGACGTGCCGGGCCTTGGGGATCACGGCGGAAACGGCCGCCGACGGCTCCACGCGCGGGCGGGACGAGAGCCACCCGTACGTCCACCTCGACCGCGACCTGTGCATCGCGTGCGGCCGCTGCGTACGGATGTGCTCCGACGTCCAGGGCACGTTCGCGCTCACCCTGACCGGGCGCGGCGCCGACACGGTCGTCGCCCCGGGAACCGGCGGCGCCTGGGCCGAATCCGACTGCGTGTCCTGCGGCGGCTGCGTCGACACCTGCCCCACGGGGGCGATCACCCAGCCCGGACCCGGCCAGGGCCTCACCTCCCGGCAGACACCGGCAGACCGCGTGCGCACCACCTGCGGCTACTGCGGAGTCGGCTGCACCCTCGACGTCGTCGTCCGCGAGGACCGGGTCGCCGCCGTGCTTCCCGCCCGGGACGGCCCCGTCAACCGGGGCCACGCCTGCGTCAAGGGCCGTTTCGCGTACGGATACCTCGGCTCCGCCGAGCGCCTCACCGAGCCCCTGCTCCGTGAGAACGGGGTCCTGCGGCCCGCGAGCTGGGCGGAGGCCGTGGACCGGATCGCCGACGGCCTGCGCGCGGCCGTCCGTGACGGCGGGCCCGACGCGGTCGCCGCGATCTCCTCCGCCCGTGCCACCAACGAGGAGAACTACCTCGTCCAGAAGTTCCTGCGGACCGTCATCGGCACCAACAACGTCGACAACTGCTCCCGCCTCTGCCACGCCCCTTCCGCCGCAGGACTCACCGCGTCTTTCGGACGCGCCGGCGGCACCGATGCCTTCGACGACGTCGAGACCGCCGACTGCCTCCTGGTCGTCGGTGCCAACCCCGTCGAAGCCCACCCCGTCGTCGGCGCCCGCCTCCTGCAGCGGGCGCTCTCAGGTGCCCCCCTGATCGTGGCCGACCCCCGTGACGTGGGTCTCGCCCGCCATGCCGACGTACACCTGCGTCCGCGCCCCGGTACGAACGTCGCCCTCTTCCACGGCCTCGCCCACGTCCTCGTCGACGAGAACATGACCGACGGGGGCTTCCTCCGCGAACGCGCCACCGGACTGGACGAACTCACCGACCTGCTGGCCGACTACCCGCCCGAGCGGGTCGCAGAGACCACCGGAGTCCCCGCCGACGACATCAGGAAGGCCGCCCGGCTCTACGGTCGCGCGGAGCGGCCGGCCGTCGTGTACGGGCTCGGGGTCACCGAGCACCTGCACGGCACCGACGGCGTCCGGACCCTGGCGAACCTGCCCATCCTGCGCGGCGCCGTGGGAGGCACCGGCCGCGGGTTCGGCATCAGCCCCCTGCGCGGTCAGAACAACGTCCAAGGCGCCTCCGACATGGGCGCCCTGCCCGATCTGCTGCCGGGCTACGGCCGTGTCACCGACCCGGAGGCCCGTGCTCGCGCAGAGGCGGTGTGGGGGCGACGGGTCCCCGAGCGGCCGGGGATGCGCATCCCCGAGATGTTCGCGGCGGCCCGGGACGGCAGGCTGCGGGCGCTGTGGGTGATCGGTGAGGACGTGTGCGCGACCGATCCCGACAGCCGGCGGGTCGCGGAGGCCCTCGACGCCTGCCCGCTCGTCGTCGTCAACGAGCTCTTTCTCTCGGAGACCGCCCGACACGCCGATGTCGTCCTGCCCGTGGCCTCGTGGCTGGAGAAGGACGGGACCTTCGTCAACTTCGACCGCCGCTTCCAGCGCGTACGGCAGGCGGTGAACCCGCCTGGAACAGCGCGCTCCGACTTCCAGGTCGTGCACGCCGTCGCCGAGGCCCTCGGTGCCGACCTGGGGTGCCCCACCCCGGCGGCGGCTCTCGCCGAGTGCGGACGTGTGACGCCTCTCTTCGCCGGTCTCTCGCACGAGCGGATCGACCGGGAGGGGGCCGTGCCCTGGCCCTGCCCCGCACCGGACCAGCCGGGCGAACGCACCTTGTACAGCACGGAGTTCGCTACTCCCGATGGGCGCGCGCACCTGTCGGCGGCCCCCTACCTGCCGCCTGGCGAGGAGCCGGACCAGGACTATCCGCTGGTGCTCGTCACGGGGCGCCGCTGGGTCCACTACAACTCCGGAAGCATGACCCGGCGCGGCGGCAACCTCCTCCTCGACGCGCAGGACCGCCTGGACCTGCATCCCGAGGACGCCGCACGCTACGGACTGCGGGACGGCATCCCCGTCACCGTCGAGAGCCGCCACGGACAGGCGCGACTTGTCGCCCGTGTCGGGACGGAACTCGCTCCGGGGCAGGTCTTCTGCGCCTTCCATTTCCCGGCCAGCGGGGTCAACTCCCTCACCTCGGGGCACGCCGACACCGTGACCTCGTGTCCGGAGTACAAGGTCACGGCGGTACGGCTGCGGCCCGCTTCATCCCACGACCCTTCGGCCCTGAGGTCAGCCGTGGGGGACGAGAGCGACCGGTGACTGACTGTGGCCGATTGCCGAACCGTCGGGCTCTCGCGCCTCGAACGGCAGTAGGACATCCGGCGACGTTTCCTTCACATGGACCAGGTGCGCTCCGGTGTCGCGCAGCACCGCCTCCTCCGCCGCCCCCTGCGCGGCGGCGTTCGCCTGATCCTTGCCGTCCCGCCGACCACGATGCTGTGCGTCATGATCGTCCACCTCCTCGTGCGGTGTCGTCGATGTCGTAGGTGAGACGGGTCGAGGAGACCGAGACCACTCCGTCGACCGTCGCGCACATGCGCTCGACGGCCGGGATCATGCCGCGGAAGCGGAGCTTCCCGGTGAGGCCGACCCGCCCGTCACGCACGTCGACCGTGAGCGAGGTCGGGTCGAGACGCAGAGTGGCACCGAGCACGTCCTCGACGATCTCCCGGCGGATGTCGTCGTCCTGGCGGAGGAAGATGCTCAGGAGGTCGCGGCGGCTCACGATGCCCGCCAGGCGGTCATCGTCGTCGACGACGACGAGCCGCTTGATCCCTTGGACCTCCATGAGCCGGGCCGCCTCCGCCACGGTCCAGTCGGGGCGGGCGCACACAGCGGGTGCGGACATCAGGTCCTCCGCGCGCGTTCCCTCGGCCTTCGCCCGCTCCCACGCCTCGAGACCCGGCACGCCCGGCATGTCTCCCGGGGTGGTGGCCTGGTCGGCCGTCTTCCTCATGAGATCGCCCTCCGACACGACTCCGATCACCCGGTTCTCTCCGTCCACCACCGGCAGCGCGGTGACTCGGTGCTGCGACAGCACCCGCACGATCTCCTTGAACGGCGCGTCGCCGCGGATGCTCACCACCTCACGGGTCATCAGCTTGTCGATCCTGCGGTGTCGCATCACCCGCTCCTTTCCTGCTCGGACTCACCCGCTCCGGCCACCAGGCGAGCGGCGCAGCCGTCCCAGGTGACGAGGGCTGGGTAGTCGTCCTCGGTGAGTTCCCTCCCACTGAGTTCGGCGAGCGCTTCCACGAACTCGAGGAAGTCCAGCGAATCCATCTCGAAGGTGTCCCGCAGGGACACGCCGGGATCGAGCCCTGTGAAGTCGGCGCCGGGGACGACGCGCTGCACGGCCTGCCGAACGAACGCCTTCGCCTGGTCGTGGTTCACAGTTCCTCCGGGTGTTGCAGGAGCCGGTCCAGGGCGGTCAGGAGACGCGCGCCGGTGGCGCCGTCGGCGGCTCGGTGATCGGCGGACAGCGTCGCCGTCAGCACGGGACGTACTCCCAGCAGGCCGTTCACGGCCACGGGCCGCTCGACGATCCTGCCGAGGCCGACGAGTGCGACTTGCGGCGGGTAGACGACGCCGAACACGGCCTCGACGCCCTGGTCGCCGAGGTTGGTGACGGTGAGGCTGGGGTCGACGGTCTCGGACGCCCGGAGTCGGCCGCCCCGTGCCCGTGCCACCAGGTCCTTGAGCGCGGCCATCACCTCGGTCACGGAGAGTGTGTCGGCGTGGGCGAGGGCGGGTGCGACGAGGCCGCCGCCCCGCAGGGAGACCGCGACGCCCAGCCGGACCTCTTCTGAGGGGACGAAGCCGTCGTCACCCCAGTGCCCGTTGAGCTCGGGCACTTTCCGTGCCGCCAGCGCGACGGCCTTGAACGTGAGTGCTGCGGGCACCAGCCGTGCGGAGAGCGGCAGTTCGCGGTTGCGGGCGTGCATCCATTCCAGGGCCGCTGCCATGTCCACGGTAGTGGCGAGGTAGAAGTGCGGGATCTCCCGCTTGGATCGGCTCATGAGCCGGGCCGTGGCCGCCCGCGCCATGTCCGCCGCGGCCGGCCGCTGCGCGCCCTCGGCGGCCGCGGCGGAACGGACGTCATCCGCGCGGACGGTGCCATCCCGACCCGTGCCGGTCACATCGGCGAGGTCGACGCCGAGCTCGGTGGCCAGCCGTCGTGCGAGCGGAGAAGACTTCACACGTAGCGGGGCGGGACGCTCCTTGGCCGAGTCGTCGTCGCGCACCGGCTTCACCGGCCGTGCCGTGGGGGCGGTCTTGTCGCGCTCTGGTGCCGGTGCCGGTGCGGGTTCCGCGTGCTCCACGTCCGCGCGGGTGATCCTGCCTCCCGGGCCCGAACCATGGACGACGGAGAGGTCGACGTGCCGGTCCTGGGCGAGTCGGCGGACCAGGGGCGTCGATGGCGGCGGGCTTTCGGCAGGTGGACTTTCGGGCGGTCGGCTCTCAGCCGGACTGTTTTCGGCCGACGGGCTTTCGGAGGTCGTGCCGATGCGTGCCAGCGGGGCGCCCACCGGCACGGTGGTGCCCTCGTCCACGAGGAGGGCCTCGACCGTACCGCTGTGGAAGCACTCCACCTCGATCGCGGACTTGGCGGTCTCGACCACCGCGACGACGTCGCCGCGCGTCACGCGGTCACCCGGGTGCACCAGCCACTCGGAAAGCATGCCCTCGTCCATGTCGGCGCCGAGCGCGGGCATCGTGAACTCGGCCATCTCAGCTCACCGCCCGGCGGGCCGCCGCCACGATTCCTGCCGGCTGGGGGAGCGCCGCCTGCTCCAGCCGGCGGGCGTAGGGGATGGGGACCTCCGCGCTGCAGACCCGTTCCACGGGTGCGTCGAGTTCGAAGAACGCCTGCTCGCAGATGCGCGACTCGACCTCGGCGGACAGACTGCCGCTGCGCCAGCCCTCGTCGACCACGACGGCCCGGTGGGTCCGCCGGACCGAGCCGACGATCGTGGCGTCGTCCAGCGGCCGCAGCGACCGCAGGTCGACGACTTCCGCGCTGATCCCCGCGCCCGCCAGTTCTTCCGCGGCTTCGAGGGCCTTGGGCACGCAACCGCCGTACGCGACGACGGTGACGTCGTCGCCCGCGCGGCGGACGGCCGCTCGGTCGAGGTCGACCTCGTGGACGGCCGGGTCGAGCGTGCCGGCCGCGTTGTAGAGGCTGCCGTGTTCGAAGAGCAGCACCGGATCCGGGTCGGCCAGTGCGGCGGACAGCAGATGGCGGGCGTCGTCGATCGTGGCCGGCGCCAGGACACGGAGGCCGGGGATGTGGGCGTACCAGCCCTCGAGGCTGTGGGAGTGCTGAGCGGCCAGTTGCCGTCCCGCGCCGGTCGTCATGCGGATCACCAGCGGCACGCCGAGCTGCCCGCCGGACATGTGCCGCAGGGTGGCGGCGTTGTTGAGGATCTGGTCGAGTGCCAGCAGGCTGAAGTTGACCGTCATGATCTCCACGACCGGCCTCATCCCTGCCAGTGCGGCGCCGATCCCTGCTCCGACGAACGCGGACTCCGAGAGGGGGGTGTCGCGGACTCGATCGGGGCCGAACTCCTCCAGGAGGCCGAGGCTCACGCCGAAGCATCCGCCGTAGCGGCCCACGTCCTCGCCCATCAGGAAGACCCGGTCGTCCGATGCCAACGCCTCGCGCAGGCCCTCCCGGAGGGCCTCCCTGAAGGTGGTGGTGCCGTCTTCGGGATGCGCCCGCGGTCGCGTACGCGTGCTCATGACGGAACCTCCTCGTGTCGGCCCGTGACATGGAGCAGCAGGTCTTCGGCCGGCTCCTCGGGAGCATGTTCGGCCGCGCGGACAGCTCGGTCGATCGCCTCCATGACCTCGTGGTCCAGGGCCTCTTGGGCGTCCGGGTCGAGGAGGCCGGCCTTGCGCATGCCTTCGGCGAGTCCCGTGACGGGGTCGTGCTTCCTCCACTCCTCGACCTCGCCCTTCGGCCGGTACCGGTCCGGGTCGTACATGGAGTGCGCGCGGAACCGATACGTCCGCATCTCCAGGAAGTGCGGTCCGTTGCCGGCCCGAATCGACTCGACCGCTCCGCGCGCCGCCTTCTCGACGGCATGTACGTCCATGCCGTCGACGGCCCAGGCCGCCATGCCGTACGACGCCGCCCTCATCGCCAGGTCCGTCTGGGCGTGTTCGCGGGCGAGGGCCGTCCCCATCGCGTACAGGTTGTTCTCGCAGACGAAGAGCACGGGCAGTCCCCACAGGGCGGCGAGGTTGGCGGTCTCGTGGAACTCGCCCTCGGCGAAGGCCCCGTCGCCGAAGAAGCAGCAGGTCACCCGGGAATCGCCGCGCATCCGGTCGGCGAGGGCGAGGCCGGCGGCGAGCGGCAGGCCGCCGGCGACGATCGCGTTGCCGCCGTAGAAGCGGCGCGCGGCGTCGAAGAGGTGCATGGAGCCGCCGCGGCCGTGGCTGCAGCCGGTGGTCTTCCCGTACATCTCCGCCATCACGGCCTCGGGCGGTACCCCACGGGCAAGCGCGTGGCCGTGTTCGCGGTACGTGGAGACGACCGCATCCTGCTCGGAGAGCGCCTGGTGGACACCGACGGCGACCGCCTCCTCACCGATGTAGAGGTGGACGAAGCCGCGGATCGCCGCCGCGCTGTACAGCTCGACACACCGCTCCTCGAAGCGCCGGATGAGCAGCATCTGCCGCAGCAGGTCCAGGTCGTGGGCCGCCGCAGGGGAGAGGGCGGGCGTCGCGGGTCCCCGAGCGCGACGGGGCCGCTTCTTCTGCGATGTCCTGGCGGACGTGCCGCCATGTGCGGTGGCCATCACGGCTCCTTCCCCGAGGGCCTGGCCGTTCCGGCCGGTTCGGGTGCCTCCAGCGTCGACACATCGCCCTCGGGCAGGCCCAGTTCGCGGGCCCGCAGCAGGCGGCGCATTACCTTTCCGCTACGGGTGTGGGGCAGGTCCTCGACGAACTCGATCTCGCGAGGGGCGACAGCCGGCCCGAGGCGCCGACGGGCGAACGCCAGGACGTCCCGCCGCAGTTGGGGGTCGGGCGGATACTCGGGGCGCGGCAGCACGAACGCCTTGACGATCGTGCCCGCCAGCTCGTCAGGGCGGCCGATGACACCGGCCTCGGCGACGGCCGGATGCTCCATGAGGGCGCTCTCCACCTCGAACGGCCCGATGAGGTGCCCCGCGGACTTGATGACGTCGTCGGCGCGGCCCACGAACCAGTACCAGCCGTCGGCGTCGCGGCTGACCAGGTCGCCGGTCAGGTACCACCCGTCAGCGAAGCACGCCTCGTAACGCTGCGGTTCGTGGAGGTAGCCGCGGAACATCGACGGCCAGCCGGACCGGAGGGCGAGCTCGCCCTGAGCGCCCGGCTCCTGAAGGATCTGGACGTGCCCGCTGGTGACCGCCGCCCGTCCGTCCTCGCCGCACGCCAGAACGGCTGCCTCGACACCCGGAAGCGGTCGGCCCATCGACCCCGGCCGCACCGGATCGGCCGCGAAATTGGCGATCATGATGGCACCGGTCTCGGTCTGCCACCAGGTGTCGTGGACCGGAAGCCCGAGTGCTTCCCGCCCCCAGTGCACGGCCTCGGGATTGAGGGGCTCGCCGACGCTCGCGACGAACCGGAGCGACGAGAGGTCGTGACGCGCGGTCGGCGCGCTGCCGTCGCGCGGTGCGGCCCGCATGAGCATGCGGAGCGCGGTGGGAGCCGTGTACCAGACGGTGACGTGCTGGTCGGCGAGGATCCCGTACCAGCGGGCGGGGGCGAAGTCTCCTTCGTCGACGACGGTCGTCACGCCGTGGGTGAGCGGGGCGATGATGCCGTACGACATGCCGGTGACCCAGCCGGGGTCGGCGGTGCACCAGAAGACGTCGCCTTCGTGCAGGTCCAGGGCGTAGGCGGCGGTCACGTGATGGGCGAGGACCGCCTCGTGCACGTGTACCGCGCCTTTGGGGGTGCCTGTCGTGCCGCTGGTGAAGTGCAGCAGCGCCGGCTCCGCCGGATCGGTCGGTTGCACCGTGTACTCGTCCGGCGCGGCGTCCGTGAGCGCGGGGAACGAGAGGGTGCCCGGGGGCGGGTCGGCTCCGGGGTCGAGGAGCAGGACGTGCCGCAGGTGCGGAAGCCGGGGCCGTACCGGGGCCACCTTGCGCTCGTACAGCTCCCGGGTCGTGACCAGCGCCCGGGCGTTGCCCAGCTCCATGCGCAGTGCGACGGGTTCGGGACCGAAGGCGGTGAACAGGGGGCACAGGACTCGCCCGGCACGCAGCGTTCCGAGGACGGTGCTGTACAGCTCGAAGCGGCGGCCGAGCAGGGTGAACACCCGCTCGCCGCGTTCCAGGCCGAGCGTCTCCAGCACGTGCGCGAAGCGGGAGCTCCCGGCCGCGAGCCGGGCGAAGGTCATCGCCGCCACGGAGCCGTCGCGGCCGACGCAGCGCAACGCGACGCGATCGCCGTGCCCCTCACGCAGGTGCCGGTCGACCGCCTCGTATCCGATGTTGATGCCGCCGTCCGGAAGCCCGGCGAGCCGGGACCGCTCACGTCGCCAGGAGAACGTGGCCCGGGCGCTTTCGTAGTCGGGCATGACCGGCGCCACCCACAGAGCGTTCATCGCGGTGGCTCCACGTCGAGCGCGAGATTGTCGTAGGCGTACTCGATCGATTCGTGCAGGGCGACCACTCCGTCGACCGAGCGGCAGAGCCGCACGATCACGCGGACGTCGGCGCGTTCGTCGACTCGACCCGTGAGCCTGACGACTCCGTCGTCGACGGTCACGCGGATCGTGTCGGGAGCGAGGCGCAGGGTATCCGCCAGGACGTCGTGCTCGATCTCGTCACGGATCGCGGTGTCGCTGCGCAGGAAGGGCCGCAGCAGGTCGCTGCGGCTGATGATTCCGACGAGCCGCCCGGTCTCGTCCACGACGGGAAGCCGCTTCACTCCCTTGCGGTGCATCGTCCGGGCCGTCTCGACGAGATTCCAGTTCGGCTGTGCGGTGATGGCCGGCGAGGTCATCAGCTGGACGGCCGTCTCCGCATCGGGCAGCCCTCGCTCCTGGGACAGGAGTCGGACGCCCGTCGCACGGCCCTCCAGGTCGGGGAGCTCGGTGGTGGCCCGCAGCAGGTCGGCCTCCGAGACCACGCCGAGCAGGCGTCGGTCGGGGTCGACGACCGGGACCGCGGAGACGTCGTGTTCGGCGAAGAGCCGGGCGATCTGCTTGAACGGGGTCTGGGGGGCGGCGGTGACCACGTTGTGGGTCATCACCTCGAAAACCGTACGGTGCTGCATGACGGTCCTCCTTCACGGGACGAGGCGGCCCCGGTAGATCTCACCCTGCTGCGCGGAGCCGGCCCGAGGGCAGTGCCGAATGGTCCCCTTCCGGGACGGTCGGCCCCATGACGAGCGGCCGATCGGGACGCATGGTGGAAGGCATGAGCACCGGATTCGGGAGGGCCGTGGCCGGTCGCTCGGGCCGGGAGGCGAGGACCATGACTGAGACTGGAACACGGCAAGGCCGGGAGACGCCCCGCGCCGGGTTGTGGGCTCGTGCCGGCGACCGGCTGATCGTGGGCGGTTCCACGGTCGGGGACGAGGGGCGTGACGGTGAGATCGTCGGGCTCCACCACGCGGACGGCACTCCCCCCTTCGACGTCCGCTGGTCGGACACGGGCAGGGTCACCCTGGTGTTCCCGGGCCCGGACGCGCGGGTCCAGCACTTTCCGCCGCATGACACGAAGGCCACTACGCGGTCGTGAACTCCGCCGCCGCGTCCACCACGCCGGGCACCGCCCGGGTGAGCCGCAGGGCCAGATCCGGGGACACGGATGGTGGCAGGCGTCCGGCCAGCGTCACCACCCCGTCCGTGACCCGTACGGTGAGTGCGGCGTCGCCTTCAGCGATCAGGCGCGTGAGGAGCTCGTGCCTCACGTCCTCGGCGAGCTCGGCGTCGGAGCGTAGGTAGACCTTGAGCAGGTCGCCCCTGCTGACGACACCGACCGGGCGGCCTTCCTCGTCCACCACGGGAAGCCGCTTGAGACGCCCACGCCCCATCAGCCGCGCCGCCCCGGCGATCGTGGCGCCGCGCGGCACGGTGACGGCCGGCGCCGACATCAGACTGCCCGCCGTCACCGGGCCCGCCCCGTCGCCGTCCTCTCCCGGCCCCTTGCCGAGTACGTCCGCCTCGGACACCACGCCGACCACCCTCCCCTCGGCCGACAGCACGGGAACCGCGCTCACACCCCAGCGCCGCATGGACTGGACGATTTCTTTGACCGGTGCGTCGAGCCTGGCGGAGACCACCGCGTGGGTCATCACGTCGTCGACGGTACGTGGGTGCTTCATGACCGGCCTCCGGTACGTCCGCGCCCCGAATCCTGTTGCTGCGAGGGTGTCGCCGCCGGGCGGCGGGCGACAAGGGCCGAAAGGGGGCACGGCGTGACCCGGCCGGCCCTGGCCCGGTCGGTCGGCCGGTGCTTTCCTGAAAGTGAGGAGGGGCCCGCCCAAGGGACGCGGGGAAGCGGCTCGAGCCGTGCACCGCGCGATCAGGATCCGCGAGAAGCGGATGGGCGGGCCCCTCCTCCTGTCGTGTCATCTCCTCCTGTCGTGTCATCGCGCCGCCTCCCCAAGTGGTCTGGGCGGGAAGTGGTCTGGGCGGGCCGAGCCCGGGACCGACCGGCCCTACCCGGCTCCCCCGGCCCGGTGCGAGCGTGGCAGCAGGCCACCTCACGACCCGGAAAGGCGGTGGGCGTGATGGAAACGCCCCTGGTGGTAGGAGTCGACGGGTCCGACCCCAGCCTCACGGCGCTGGACTGGGCAGTCGAAGAAGCCGTACGGCACGGGCTTCCCCTGCGAATCGTCCATGCCTCGCTCTGGGAGCGGTACGAGGGAGTCGTGCCGACCTGGGCCACGGACCGGCCGTCGGGCCAGGTGCTCGCCGAGAACATCGTCGGCACTGCGGCCGAACGCGCCCGGCGCCGTGCACCCGATCTGCCCCTCACCACGGCTGTCCTGGCCGAGGACGCGTCCACCGCGCTGCTGAGGGAAGGGCAGGAGGGAGCGATTGTCGTCGTCGGGTCCCGCGGGCGCGGCGAGTTCGCCGACCTGCTGCTCGGCTCCGTCGGCCTCATCGTGGCCGCCCGGGCTCACTGCCCGGTCGTCGTCGTCAGAGGGGACCGGCACGCCCTGGAGGCGCGCCATGGACGCGTGCTGCTCGGCGTCGGAGAACACGACGTGGACTCGCCCGCCGTGCGTTTCGCCTTCCGTGAGGCTGCAGCCCGGGACGCGGAGCTGGACGTCGTCCGCACCTGGCGACGCCCGGCCCACGAACCGATCGATCACCCGCTGCTGAGCGGCAACCGCGCGATCTACCTCGCGGAACAGTCCGCCGAATTGCTCGACAAGGCCCTGGAGGCCGCGGTGACCGAACATCCCCGGGTGCGCTTGCGCAGGGCCACGCTCGAGGGTCCCGCCCACAGGGTGCTGACCGAGCGCTCCGCCGCCGCCGACCTGCTGGTCGTCGGGGCCCGGCGCCGAGACGGGCTCGTCGGTCTGGAGCTCGGCAGGGTCGCCCACCGCGCCCTGCACCACGCCATGTGTCCCGTCGCCGTCGTACCCCAGCGGCGTCTCGGGAGCACGGAAGGAGAGCGGTGATGAACACAGCCGACCGGAACGCCCCGCACGCCACGAGCGACCTCGGCCGCCGCGTCGCGGCAAGGCGCGCCCAACTCGGTCTGTCCCGGGAGGACGTGGCAGACCGGGCCGGCTCCACGCCCGGCTTCATCGCCTACGTGGAGGAGCGGGTTCCCATTCCGGGGATCGAGTTCCTGGTTCGGCTCGCGAACGCCCTGGAGACCACGGTCCAGGATCTCACCGGGTCCACGGCGGACCGCGCGCCCGGAGGAGGCCGCGCCGGGTATCGGCCGCGGATGGAGGAGATCGACGAGGACGAGTGCTGGGAGCTGCTCGACGACCACGGCGTCGGCAGGATCGCCGTCGAAGGACGGGATGGGCTCATGGTGATCCCCGTGAACTACCAGGTCGTCGACGGGCAGATCGTCTTCATGACCGCGGCGGACTCGTCCCTCGCGCGCACCGCGGCGTCCGGTGCGGAAGTCGCCTTCGAGGAGGACCACCTGGACGAAGCCTTCAGCCAGGGCTGGAGCGTGCTCCTCGTCGGTCCGGTGCGAACGCTGTCGGACGAGACCGCGGTACGGAGGATCAAGGACGCCGTCCACTCGGGGCCGTGGGCCGGGGACGGGCGGGACACCGTGGTGGCGCTCTCGCCGCGCCGGGTGACCGGCCGCCGTATCCGGGTGCCGGGCGCGCCCGGAGGCCCGTAGGCGTCAGACCTGGTGCAGACTGCCGACATGGCTGAGGACGAGGCGCAGGTCAGCCCACCTGACTCGCTGCTGCAGTTGATCGACAATCTCGCGCGGTTCCATCGCGAGCATGAGGAGTACTACGCACAGGCGCCGTTGCGTCAGGCCGGCGACCTGCAGGCGCGGTCTCGTGCACTGAAGGCGTTGGCCGACCGGTGGAGCCTGATCGGCGTGGGGGAGCAGGCGTCGGAGATCGCGTTCGCCGGAACGGAGGACCTGAATGCCCCCGGGCTCGTCGCGGAGTCGGGGATTCTCTTCATGGAGGGGGAGGGCGAGCCGGCCGAACTGCAGAGGTTGAAGCGTGAGATCGGGCTGCTGGCGCACGACCTGGAGCAGACGGGCGTCTGGCTGGCCGAGGCGATGGAGCAGGCGTGGGAGATGGCGGGGGGCCTGGCTGCCTATCCCGCGCTGGCCGACCTGCTCGGGGAGCGGCACCGGATCATCGCCGACGACTGGCAGTCGGCGGGCCTGCAGACACTGATCGCGCGGCTGCTGCGACGCGCCCTTGACCTGCTTGCCCGCGTCGACTTCGCTCCGGCGGCGTTGCGGGCCGATCTGCGGGGCGAGCGGACGGCCCCCACCTACCTCTATTCGGCTTCGGAACTGCTCGACCGGGCGGCGGATCTGATGCTGGAATCGGCGACCCTGGTGCACGACAACGAACGACGCTGGCGCGTCTTCCGCGCCCGGGTGCGGGAGTTGCGGTCCGCCTAGGCCGAGCCTCGGAGGGACACGCCGTGGAGCATCGCGCGCATCTGGGTGATCTCGGCGGTCTGCGTCCGGGAAGCGCGGTCGAGGTCCCAACCCCGGCCCGGGCGACACGAACAGCACCATGCCCGGCATGATGAGCAACCGGCAGATGAGGTCATGCCGCGCATCCTGAAGAACATCATCAGCGGGCAGGCCATGGCCACGCCCAGGATCGCCAGGATCCCGACAGGGACACCCCGCCGCCGGCCTGGGATGGGGCCGGACGGCCCCTTCTGCGGGGCTGGTCAGGCCCTGCCCGGCGAGAGGTGGCCGACGTGGATGCCGCGCGGGAGGCTGGAGGAGCAGGCGCACGAGGAGGCGAGTGCCATGTCTCTCGCGGACGTGATCGTCGTCGTGGCTGCCGCCGGCCTCATAGCCTTGCTGGGCTGGTACTTCTTCGGGCCGCGCAAGTTCGGCACGGTCCGCGTGGAGGAAGGCGTACAGCGCGTAGACGTGACGGTGCGGGGCGGCTACAGCCCGAACCTGGTCAAGGTCCGCCAGGGCATGCCGGTCGACCTCGTCTTCGATCGGCAGGAGGCAGGCGAATGTACCTCCCGCGTCGTGTTCCCCGATCTCAAAGTCGGGGCCGGCCTCCCCGCCCACACCCGTACGACCGTCCGGCTGAGCCCTGACCGGCCCGGCACCTACGGGTTCGCCTGCGGCATGAACATGATCCACGGGACCCTCGTCGTCGAGCCCGCCGAAGGCGGAGCACCGGAACCGGGCACGGTACGGGGCGGAGAGGCGGCGCCGAGCGCGGGGGAGCCGTCGGCCGAGGACGCGGAGGCGGCCGACATCGCCGAGCGCCAGGCGGAGATCAAGGATCTGACCCGCCGCGTCGTCGTGGGCGCGGTGTTCACCGCGCCGGTGCTGTTCGCCGTGATGGCGCACGAGCTGTTCGGCGCCGACTGGGTTCCCGGTTGGATGCTGAACCACTGGTTCCAGCTCGCACTGATCACGCCGGTGATGCTGTACACGGGCTGGCCCGTGCACCTCATCGGCTGGCTCGCCCTGCGTCACCGGTCGGCGGACATGAACTCCCTGATCACCCTGGGCACCAGCGCCGCCTACGGATTCAGTCTGCTCGTCACCCTCGCCCCGGGGCTACTCCCCGAGGACGTACGGGAGGTGTACTTCGAAGCGGTCGGCGTCATCCTGACCCTGATTCTGCTGGGCCGTCTTCTGGAGGCACGCGCCAAGGCAGGCACGGGCGAGGCCATCCGCGCCCTGATCGGCCTGCAGGCCCGCACCGCACGCGTCCTGCGTGACGGCGCCGAGACCGAGATACCCGTCGACGAGGTGGTCGTCGGGGACGAGGTCGTCATCCGCCCCGGGGAGAAGATCCCCGTCGACGCCGAGGTCCTCTCGGGCTCCTCCGCCGTGGACGAGTCCATGGTGACGGGCGAGCCGATGCCGGTAACGAAGCACGCGGGCGACGTCGTCATCGGTGCCACCGTCAACACCACCGGTTCCTTGCGGGTGCGCGCGGCCAAGGTCGGCGCGGACACCATGCTCGCCCAGATCATCCGGCTGGTGCAGCGGGCACAGGCGTCCAAGGCCCCGATTCAACGCCTCGCCGACGTGATCTCCGCCTATTTCGTCCCGGCGGTCATCGGCATCGCGATCGCGACCTTCGCTCTCTGGTACACGGTCGGACCCGCGCCGGCGCTCACCCTCGCCCTCGTCTCGGCCGTCGCCGTCCTGATCATCGCCTGCCCCTGTGCCCTCGGCCTGGCCACCCCGCTCTCGGTCATGGTCGGCACCGGCAAAGGCGCGCAGGCAGGCATCCTCATCCGCTCCGCCGAAGCGCTGGAGACCGCCCACAAGCTCGACACCGTCGTCCTCGACAAGACCGGCACGGTGACCGTCGGCAAGCCGGTCCTCACCGACGTCCGCCCCGTCGACGGAGTCGACGGAGTGGACGGAGCCGAACTCCTGCGGCTCGTCGCCGCTGTCGAGACCGACAGCGAACACCCCCTCGCCCAGGCCGTCGCCTCCGGCGCCCGCGACCGCGGTCTTCTGCCCCCGACCGCGACCGGCTTCGACTCCGTCACGGGCAAGGGTGTCCATGCCACGGCCGACGGCCACACCGTCATGGTCGGCACCGCGCGCCTCCTCCACGACACGGGCATCGACACCACCCCGCTCGACGCCGTCGCCGCGGGCCTCGCGGCCGAGGGGAAGACACCCGTCCTCGCCGCGGTCGACGGCCGCCCCGCCGGGGTGCTCGCCGTCGCCGACACCGTCAAGGACGACTCGGCCCAGGCGATCGCGGCCCTGCGACAGCTGGACACCGAGGTCGTCATGCTCACCGGTGACAACGCCCGTACCGCCACGGCCATCGCCGCCTCCGTCGGCATCCCCCGGGTCCTGGCCGAGGTGCTGCCCGAGCACAAGACCGACGAGATCCGCCGCCTCCAGGCCGAGGGTCGGACCGTCGCGATGGTCGGCGACGGAATCAACGACGCCCCCGCCCTCGCTCAGTCCGACGTCGGACTGGCCATCGGCACCGGCACGGACGTCGCCATCGAATCCGCCGACATCACTCTCATCTCCGGCTCCCTCTCCGGGGTCGTGACCGCCATCCGCCTCTCGAAGGCCACCATGCGCAACATCAAGCAGAACCTGTTCTTCGCCCTCGTCTACAACGCCGTCGGCATCCCGCTCGCGGCCGGCGCTCTGTATCCCCTCTGGGGCATCCGTCTCAGCCCGATCATCGCCGCGGTCGCCATGGCCCTGTCCTCCTTGTCCGTCGTCACCAACGCCTCCCGCCTGCGCCGCTGGCATCCCGCACCGCTGCCCGATGCGGCCGACACACAGACACTGGCGGAAGTCGAGACCGCGACCGACAGCACGCGGCGAGAGGACGGCCCGGACGGGCACCAGACGGCCCTCGACCCCGTGTGCGGCATGGAAGTCGACCCCACGACCGCACCCGAACACCGAGACACTTCCGCAGGCCCACTGCACTTCTGCTCCACCGAGTGCGCCGCTGCCTACGATGCCGCTCCCGATCGCTACGTGCCGTCCGCCGGCCGCCGACGTCCGTAGCGCGCCGAGCGGGACGACGTTGATCCGGGGGCGGCCGACAGCAGAAACGCCGCCGTCCGCTCACGTCAGAGGGACGACGGCGACCGGCGCGGGGCTGTGGTGGATGACCGCGTGGGCGACATGGCCGAGATGCGCGCCGAGGGGCACCTTCCGGCTCCGTCGTCCCACGATGACGAGTTGCGCGCTTTGCGACGCCTCGACCAGCTGGTACGCAGGCGAGCCCACCACCGCCGCGGCCGCCACGTCCACACCCGCATACCGCTTCCGCCACGGTTCCACCAGGTCCTCCAGACCCCCGAGGAGGTGGCCGCCCAGTTCCTCGCCGATCCCCGGGTCCATGACGGCCGCGTAGCCGTACGAGGCGGGAAGCGTCCAGCTGTGCAGGAACCGCAGCGGCACGCCTCTGCGGGCGGCTTCATTGAAAGAGAACGCGAGCAGGGCTTCGCACGGATGGTAGATGTCGACGCCCACCACGATCCCGCCTTCGGGAGCCAATGAGGCGCCCTCCGCGCGCACGAGGACGACCGGCCGGCGCGCAGAGCCGACGACGGCAAGGGAGACCGAGCCGACGATGAAGCCCCGGACGCCACCGAGCCCACGCGATCCGAGCACCGTCAGATCCGCCTCGCTCGCGGCGGCCGTCAGTTCCTCGGCCGCCCGGCCTCGCGCACGCTCCGTGAGCACCTCGAGGCCGGGATGGTCCTTCCGCACGCGGTCCGCCTCGTCCCGAAGGAGACTCTCGGCCCGCTTGGCCAAGTTCCGGGCGTACGGCAGGGGCACCTCAGGGGTGTTCGGCCACTCCTCCACATGCACCAGCCGGAGGGGCACCTCGCGCAACACCGCTGCCGTCGCCGCCCAACCCACGGCGGCGAGGCTTTCCTTCGAACCGTCCAATCCGACGGTGACCAGGGCCGTCATGGTGTGCCTCCTCAGCCGTGTCCGCTCTGTTCCGTACGTGGTCCGGACGGAAGAGGACGTCCTGAACTTCAGGCTGGTGGGTGCCGGCCTCCCGGGGGCAGGGCCGGGCAGGTCTCGATCGGGGCCGAACGGCCCATCCCCGGGAGGCCGGCCACGGTGTCAGCGTGGGGGGTATCGCCCCTCGGGACGTGCTCCCGAGCGGAGGACGTACGGAGGTGGAACCATGATCAGCGAGATCCCCGCTCGACCGGAGCTCGGCAACGTCGTCGTGGGAGTCGACGGTTCCCCCTCCGCGCGCATGGCCGTGCTCTGGGCCGCAGCCGAGGCGGACCGACGCGGTCGGACCCTGCACCTCGTCCACGCCGCCGATACCGACCGGCGGGCCCTCTTCGCCGATGCCGAGACGATCCAGGCGGTACGCGAAGCGGGCCGAGACCTGCTGACCGAGACCGTGAGCACGGTCCACGAGCGCTTTCCGGACCTTGCCGTCACGAAGGAACTGAGCCGCCAGGAGCCGGTCGCCGGTCTCTGGGCGGCTGCCGGCCACCGGGGCACGATCGTGGTGGGCAACCGGGGGCTCGGCGGCTTCTCGACTCTCCTGCTCGGCTCCGTCGGTATGGGGGTGGCGGCCCGCGCCGAGGTGCCCGTGATCGTCGTCCGTGGTGACGGTGACCGCCCCGAGTCGGGATCGGTGACGGCGGCCGTGCACGGTGCCTCGGATGTCAGCTGGCTGCTCGTCGCGGCTGCCGAGGCGGACGCCCGCAAGGCGGTGTTGCGACTGGTGAGCGTCTGGAACGTGCTCACCCACGTCGGCAGCGTCGCGACCATGCTGGACGACCTCGACGAGATCGCGCGGCAGCGCGTGCACGAGATCAAGGCGCTTGCCGATCGCGTAAGTGACTTCTATCCCGGGCTCGACGTCAGCCATCACGTCGAGACGGGGACGAGCACGCCCGGGAACCTGGTCGAGGCGACCGCCCACACCGACCTGCTCGTGATGGGCAGAGAACACCGTGTTCTGGGCGCAGCCCCGTCCCTGGGGCGCGTCGCCCATGTCCTGCTCCACCACGCCCATTGCCCGGTGGAGATCGTCCCACCCGCCTTCGCCACCCGGGTCGAGGAGACGTGAACGAGATACTGCTCGGAGTCGACCCCCGGGAGCAATCGATCCCCGCTCTCGTCTGGGCGGCCGATGAGGCCGTACGAAGAGGACTGGCGCTCCGCCTGGTCGTCGCCGTACCGCCCGCCCACTACGGGCTCCGGTACGACGCGCTCGCCCACCAGAGCGCCCTGCGGCTCCGCGCGGAGTCGGCGATCGCCAACGTGGAGGCCCTTGTACGGGAGCTCCACGGCGGTCTGCGGATCGCCACGGAACGCGTGAACGGTGTGCCGGCGACCGTGCTCCGCGATCTGGCGGCTCACGCCGCACTCGTCGTCGTCGGCTCGCGCCGTCTCGGCAGGGCGGCCGAGGTGTTCAGCGAGAGCTCCGTGGTCGTCCCCCTCACCGCGCGGGCCGCCTGCCCCGTTGTTGTGGTCCGCGTACCCGAGCATGCTGCCGTGCACCCACCGACCCTCGTCGTCGGCGTGGACGGCAGCCCGTCCTCACAGGCCGCGGTCGCCTTCGCCGCCGCGGAGGCGAGCCTCCGCGAGGCACGACTGCGCGCCGTCTGGGTCTGGCCCCCTTCCCTCCTCGCTCATGACGATGTGGACGAGGGTCTGGCCGAGCGCCGTCGGCTGCTGGCCGAGTCGGTGGCGGGGTGGGCGGAGAAGTACCCGGACGTCGCCGTCTCCCAAGAGGTCCTTCGGGGACACCCGGTCGAGCAACTCGCCCTGGCGTCCCAGGAGTCCCTCGCCCTGATCGTCGGCCGAAGAGGTCGTGGCGGGTACTCCGGCATGCGGCTGGGGTCGACGGTCCACGGCTTGCTGCACCGTGCCATGTGCCCGGTGATCACCGTCCCCTTCCCGCGGCGCGGAGACCGGCCGGGCGACCCGGCATGGGCCGACCGGTCCCGTTCCCGTACGACCGACCGGCCCTGGCCCGTTGACCCGCTCGGCACTGGGCCGCCACGGCCTCCCCGCGGGACGGTGGGGCGAGAGGACGACCCCGGTCCGTCCGCCGGTTCCCCGGAGAGGTGAGCACGATGCAGCGCATCCGGATCAGCCCCCGGCCCCGAGAGCCGCGCAGGCCGAGCCCCCTCGATCTGCGCACCCCGTCCGGCAGACCGCTCCCGTACTGAGGGGGCCCGAGAGCCACGGAGGATGTCATGGCACCGACGCGTCGCGTCGTACCGTTCACGGAGCTGGACCGCTCGGACGTCGGCCGGGTGGGGGGCAAGAACGCCTCACTGGGAGAGATGACCAACCGGCTCGGCGCCGCCGGCATACGCGTACCACCGGGCTTCGCCACCACCGCCGAGGCGTACGAGGAACTTCTCGCGAGCCACGGACTGCGCGACTCCGTCGAGGAGGAGATCGGCCGCCTGCACCAAGGGGCCCCGCTCGACGAGGTCGGGGCGGCCATCCGTTCGTTCTTCCTTGCACAGCCACTGCCTGCGCCGCTGCGGGACGCCATCCTGACCACGTACGAGCGGCTTGCCGAGGTGAGCGGCCGGGAGACGCCCGAAGTGGCCGTACGCAGCAGTGCGACGGCCGAGGATCTGCCCGAGGCCAGCTTCGCCGGGCAGCAGGAGACATACCTGAACGTACGCGGACCCCAGGCGCTCCTGGAGGCGTGCCGGCGCTGCTACGCCTC
Source organism: Streptomyces fradiae (assembly GCF_041270065.1). Taxonomy (NCBI): domain Bacteria; kingdom Bacillati; phylum Actinomycetota; class Actinomycetes; order Kitasatosporales; family Streptomycetaceae; genus Streptomyces; species Streptomyces fradiae. The sequence goes on from NZ_CP065958.1 coordinate 6,986,804, forward strand.
CCTGTTCACCGACCGGGCGATCGACTACCGCGAGCGAATGGGCTTCGACCACCTGGCCGTCGCCCTCTCTGTCGGCGTCCAGCTCATGGTCCGCTCCGACCTCGCCGGGGCCGGGGTCGCCTTCACTCTCGACCCGGAGAGCGGCTTCCCCGAGGTGATCGTGGTGAGCGCAGCCTGGGGTCTGGGCGAGACCGTCGTCAGCGGCCAGGTCGACCCCGACGAGTACACGGTGTTCAAACCGAGCATGAAGGACACCGCCCTGAACCCCGTGATCGATGTGCGGATCGGCAGCAAGCGGCTGAAGACCGTGTACGCGGACACCGGGCTGACTCGCACGCTCGACACCCCCGACACCGAGCGGAACCAGCGGGTCCTCGCCGACGCGGAGATCCGCGAGCTCGCCACGTGGGCGGCGGCCGTCGAAGAGCACTACGGCTGCCCCATGGATCTCGAATGGGCCAAGGACGGCCTCACCGGCGAACTCTGGATCGTCCAGGCGCGCCCTGAGACCGTGCAGTCTCGCCGGCGGTCCACGACCCTGCGCCGCTGCCGGCTGACCGTCGTTCCCGGTGAACCTCTGGTGGAGGGCATCGCGGTGGGCGAGGCGATCGGCCAGGGGCCCGTCGTCGCCCTCGACGCCCCCGTCGACCTCGACCGCTTCCCGCAGGGCGGGGTTCTCGTCACCCGAGTCACCGACCCCGACTGGGAACCGGTCATGAAGAGGGCTTCGGCGATCGTCACCGACCACGGCGGACGCACCTCGCACGCGGCCATCGTCAGCCGCGAACTCGGCGTCCCCGCTGTCGTCGGAACCGGCAACGGCACCCGGATTCTGCAGGACGGCAGGCCGGTGACCGTCTCGTGTGCCGAGGGCGAGCGCGGACGGGTCCACGATGGCCTGCTCGCGTACGAGGAGATCATGACCGACCTCGCGGAGCTGCCCCCCACGCGCACCAGAGTGATGCTCAACCTGGCCGACCCGTCGGCCGCGTTCCGCTGGTGGCGGCTACCTGCCGATGGAGTGGGCCTCGCGCGTCTCGAGTTCATCGTCGCTCACCAGGTGAAGGTCCACCCGATGGCCCTGCTGCACCCGGAGCGACTCGATCCACAGGACCGACATGTGATCGACCGGCTCACGGAGGGGTACCTCGACCGCGGGCAGTACTTCGTCGAGCACCTTGCCCATGGCATCGCTCGGATCGCAGCCTCCCGCTGGCCCGCACCCGTCGTCGTACGGACCAGCGACTTCAAGACCAACGAGTACGCCAAGCTCCTCGGCGGCCGGCCCTTCGAACCCGGCGAGGCCAACCCCATGATCGGCTGGCGCGGCGCGAGCCGGTACTACAGCGACGGCTACCGTGAGGGGTTCGCCCTCGAATGCCGTGCGCTGCGCCGGGTCCGTGAAGGGATGGGGCTGACGAACGTGGTCGTCATGATCCCGTTCTGCCGGACCCTCGGCGAGGCGGACCACGTGCTCGCGGTGATGGCGGAGGAGGGACTCGTACGAGGTGAGAACGGCTTGCGCGTCTACGTCATGGCCGAAATACCGGCCAACATCATCCTCGCCCAGGACTTCGCGGAACGCTTCGACGGATTCTCGATCGGCAGCAACGACCTCACCCAGCTCACCCTCGGCGTCGACCGCGACTCGGAGGCTCTCGCCCACGTCTTCGATGAGCGTGACCCCGCCGTCGTCCGCAGTATCCAGACCCTCGCTGCCCGCGCCCACGCCGCCGGCCGCCCTGTCGGACTGTGCGGGCAGCGGCCCAGCGACGATCCGGCTTTCACCGCGATCCTGGTCGACGCGGGTCTCGACTCCATCTCCGTGGCACCGGACAGCTTCGCTGCTGTCAAACGGCACGTGGCGCGCGCGGAGGCGGCGCTCGGAGACGGCGCTGGTCGAAGGAAGGAGTGACCGTGCCCAGGAAGACACGGAACCGAGGCACCCGGGACAACGGGCCGTCGGCCGAACTCGGTCGACAGGTGGCCGCGGACACGCGGCGTGGGCGCCCCAGGAATCACCAGCCGCCCGCAGAGGGGGCGAGCGGGCGTCCCAAGCGCCCGGTGCACACCGTCAGCGTGTCGACGCTCTTCCTCTGAACCGACGGTGAAGCGGCCGGATCGCGAGCAGGGGGCCTGAAAGGAGGACGCGGCCATGACGACCGCAAGGGAGATGATGCACGCCGGCGCGAGCTGCGTGCAGGAGAACGAGACCGTGATGGACGCGGCACGCCGCATGAGCGAACTCGACGTCGGCGCACTGCCGATCTGCGGGCCGGACAACCGGCTCCACGGCATCATCACCGACCGGGACATCGTGGTGAAGTGCCTCGCCAAAGGCAAGGATCCCCACCACATGACGGCCGGACTCCTCGCCCAGGGCAAGCCGGTCACGGTCGACGCGGACGCCGACAGCGAGAAGGTGCTCCGCACCATGCAGGAGCACCGCATCCGCCGCGTACCCGTGATCGACGACCACCGCCTGGTCGGCATGATCAGCGAGGCAGACCTGGCGAAGCACCTGCCGGAGGAACGGGTCGGCCATTTCGTCGAGGAGATCTGCCGCTGACTGCACCAGAGCCGTGGCGCCGTGGGCCGGTCGGTCCAGGTGCGGCCCGTTCGGCCCCGTCGGACAGCCCCCTTGGACGCTGCGCCACATGACCTCACGGGCGGACGATGGGGTTACGGAGACGGACCGGCCCCCGTAACCCGGTCCACCGCCCGTCCGCACCGACTCGGGTCCTCGGCGACCGTCCTGGGCCCTGAAACGAGGAGCAGAACAATGGCCGGAGGCAAGGTGGAACGCAGGCACAGCCTCTTTCCCGACTTCGACACCTGGTTCAACCGGGAGTTTCCGGGGCTGCCCGGATGGCGCCCCGCGACGGCTGCGCACTCCATCCCGGTAGAAGTGTCCAGCGGCGCCGGCGGGTACGTGCTGCGGGCCGAACTGCCCGGAATGGACCCCGACGACGTCACCATCACCGTCGATGACAACCTGATCACGGTGAGCGCGGAGCACAGCGAGAGCGAGGAGGACAAGGAGCACTCGGAGTTCCGCTACGGATCGTTCCGCAGGACCGTGCGTCTCCCGGCCACGATCCCGGTCGACGACGTCGAGGCGTCGTACGAGGACGGCATCCTCACCATCCGCGTTCCGATGCCCGAGGAGAAGACCGGCGCCGCACGCACCATCCCGGTGAAGCGAGGCGGTACCCCGCCCGGAGGAGCCACGTCGTGAACCCCAAGCGAGTCCTGGTCGCCTACGGCAGCAAGCACGGCGCGACCAGGGGGATCGCCGACGAGATCGGCCGGACGCTCCAGGCCGACGGCTTCGAGGCCGTCGTCCTGCCGGCCGACGTCGTCTCAGACGTCGGCGGCTACGACGGGGTCGTCCTCGGTGGGGCCCTCTACGCCGGGCACTGGAACGGCAAGGCGCGACGGTGCGCCCGGCGCAACGCTGAGCAGCTCCGCCATCGGCCCGTCTGGCTCTTCAGCAGCGGGCCCATCGACAGCTCCGCCGAGCAGCACGACATCCCGCCGGTACCCGGTGTCGCCCGCCGGATGAAGAGACTCGGCGCCCGGGAGCACATGACCTTCGGGGGCGCCGTGACCGCCGAGACGCCGGGCCGCATCAGCCGGTCCATGGTCCGCCACGGCAAGGGCGGAGACTTCCGCAACCCGGAACGGATCCAGGACTGGGCCCACCACATCGGGACCGAACTCGGCACCACGCGCTGAACGGTCTCGTCGGCCCGTACTGGAGGCCACTTTACCCAGAGGTGCGACATGGACCACCGCAAGCGGTCGGAACCGCGACCCACGCCGTCCGGGCGAGGACGTGGCGGGCGCGCCGCACTGATCCTCGTCCTGACGATCTCCCTGATCTGCGGCGCCGTGGCCGCCGCGAGCCTGTGGAGCGCCGGCGCCAAGGCCGATCGTGAACTCGCCGCCCACCGCCACCAGGTGCAGGCGACCACCACCGGGCCGGCCAAGGACCCGCCCGTCGCCACCCGGTACGGTTCGACACCGTGGGCGCTCGCACCTGCGGTCTGGGAACAGCCCGAGAACGTCCGTCGATCCGGCACCATCCACGTCCCTCCCCGGACACCCCAGGGCCGCACGGTGACGATCTGGGTGGACGACACCGGCACCCCCGCACGCCCCCCGGGCAGCGCCGCTGACCGCGCGCTGACCTCACTTTCGGGCGGGAGCGTCGCCACGGCCTCCGTCGGAGTGATCGGAGCAGGCGTTCTCGTCCTCGTACGACGGCGGACCGAAGCCCGTCGGCTCGGGGCCCTGCAACAGGAGTGGGAACAGGTCGAACCCGTGTGGTCCGGTCGGCTCCGCCGGGGGAAGGCGCCGGGGACCGACGATGACTGACCGCGCCGCCACGGGCCGGGCGGCCACGCCCAGCGAGGCGCTGCCCTTCGACCCCAGCGAGCCCCTGCCCAGGCTGCGCCGGGAACTCGCCACCGGGCCGGATGGGCTGTCCGCCCGCGAGGCCGCCCGCCGGCTCGCCGTTCACGGGCCCAACGAGGTACGACGCAAGGCCCGCTCCTCTTTCGCGCGGGAGCTTGTCGGCCAGCTGGTCCACCCCCTCGCCCTGCTGCTGTGGGCGGCCGCCGCGCTGGCCTTCGTCGCGGATCTCGGGGTGCTCGGCTGGGCGATCCTGGCGGTCATCGCCGTCAACGCGGCCTTCGCCCTCCTGCAGGAACGGCAGGCCGAGCGGGCGGTGGAGACCCTCGCGCGGTATCTGCCCGAGCACGCCCTCGCCGTGCGCGACGGCCGGCCCCTCACCGTGGAGGCCCGCGACCTGGTGCCGGGTGACGTGATCCTCCTGGAAGAGGGCGACAAGGTGCCGGCCGACGCGCGCGTCACCGAAGGCGGAGTGGAAGTCGATCTGTCGATGCTCACGGGGGAGTCCGTTCCCGCGGAACGCATGGCCGCGGCCGGTCTCCTCGGCGCCCCGTTGCTGGAGGAGCCGAACCTCGTCTTCAGCGGGACGACCTGTGTCGAGGGGCAGGCCCGGGCCATCGTGTTCGCCACCGGCAACCACACCGAGCTCGGCCGGATCGCCGCACTCAGCCAGCGCACCCGGCGCGAGGCGAGCCCGTTGGAACGGCAGGTCAAGAAGGTCGCCTGGCTCATCGCCGGCGTCGCCACCGGCATGGGGGCCCTGTTCCTCGTCGCCGGAGTGGCGGTCGGACTGCCGGTGACCGACTCCCTCATGTTCGCCATCGGACTCCTCGTCGCCAACGTCCCCGAGGGACTGCTCCCGACCATCACGCTGGCCCTCGCCGTCGGCGTCCGCGCGCTGGCCCGCGAAGGCGCCCTGGTGAAACGACTCAGCGCCGTGGAGACGCTCGGCTCCACGAACGTCATCTGCACGGACAAGACCGGCACCCTGACCCGCAACCGCATGCGTCTGAGAGCTCTTTGGACCGCGGAGCACGGAACGGAACCTGGACCCTGGGCGCAGGAACTGGTGCGGGCGAGCGCGCTGTGCACCACCGTCACCCGCGAGGAGGAGGAGGAGGAGGAGGAGGAGGAGGGCAAGCTGCACGGCGATCCGACCGAGGCCGCCCTCGTCACCGGGGCCGCCGACCACGGGGCCCCTGTGGATCTCGCCCGGCGCGACGCGGAACGGCGCAGGCTGTTCCGCTTCGATCCGCGACTGCGGCTGATGTCGGTCGTGCAGGACGACGAGGGGACGGGGCACCTGCGGATCGTTGCCAAGGGAGCGCCCGAAGCGGTCCTGGCCCGCGTTCTTCCCGGCTCCGCCATGGACGCGGCTCGTTCCGCGGCGGAGGAGCTGGCCCAGGGCGGCATGCGGGTCCTCGCGGTCGCCGCGCGCGACCTGCCGTCGGGGACGGAGCCGCCGTCGCGCCGTCAGGACGCCGAATCGGGGCTGACACTGCTCGGTCTGGTCGGACTGTACGACCCGCCGCGCCCCGAGGTGGCGGAGGCCGTCCGCCGCTGCCACGAGGCCGGAGTCCGCGTGCACATCGTGACGGGGGACAGCGGAGCCACCGCCGCCGCGGTCGCCCGGGAGGTCGGCATCGGAGTGCCAAGGCTGCAGGTGGTCGCGGCCTCCGAGTCGCTGGGCGACGACGAGCTGGACCGGCTCCTGGTGGAGGGCGACGCCGAGATCGTCTTCGCCCGCTCCTCACCCGAGACGAAGCTCAAGGTGGCGGACACGCTGCGGGCCCACGGCCGGATCGTCGCGATGACGGGTGACGGGGTCAACGACGCCCCCGCGCTGCACCGTGCGCACATCGGGGTGGCCATGGGCCGCTCCGGCACCGACGTGGCCCGCGAGGCCGCCACCATGGTGCTCACCGACGACGACTTCGCCACCATCGTGACCGCCGTCGAATCCGGGCGCCGCGTCTACGACAACGTCCGCAAGTTCATCGTCTACATCTTCGCCCACGCCACCCCGGAGATCGTGCCCTTCCTCGTCTTCGCGCTCTCCGCCGGGGCGGTACCGCTGCCGCTCACCGTGCTGCAGATCCTCGCCATCGACCTGGGAACCGAGACGCTGCCCGCCCTCGCCCTCGGCAGGGAACGCTCCGAGCCCGGCATCATGCGGCGGCCGCCTCGGCCACGGCACCAGGGTGTGATCTCCCGCGACATGCTCGTCCGCAGCTGGGGCTATCTGGGCCTGGTGTCGGCCGCCCTCGTCATGGTCGGCTTCTTCTACGTGCTCTGGCGCGCGGGCTGGCAGCCGGGTGATCCCACGGGTACGGGCAGCCCCCTGCACCACGCTTACGTGACGGCCACGACGGCCACCTTCGCCGGTATCGTCACCTGCCAGGTCGGTACGGCCTTCGCGGCCCGCACCGACCACGCGGCACTCCGCGACATCGGGGTGTTCTCGAATCCGCTGCTGCTCGCCGGTATCGCCTTCGAACTCGCGTTCACCGCGGCCCTCGTCTACGCGCCCCCGCTCCAACACCTCTTCGGCACGGCCGCCCTCCCCCTGGACGTCGTCCTGCTCATCGCGACGTTCCCGGTCCTGGTATGGGGCACGGACGAGCTGCGGCGTGCCAGGCGGCGCCGTCAGCGCGCGGCACCCACGACCGGCTCGTGACCACCCTGGTCGAGACGGAACGGCGGATAGGCGTCCGTCATGAGGCTCGCATAAGCGGCGACGCGCAGGACCGATTGGTTCAGCCCGACGATCAGGGCGAACAGACCGCGCGGATACCGGTCGGTGAAGGCCACGGCGAAGCCCGCGATGAGCGTGAGCAGCGTGATCAGGCCGCCGCTCCACCAGTGCACCTCCATCCCGCCGGTGAAGAACGCGATCACCGTCACGACGAGGAAGGCGATCCAGAGGAAGAACAGCACGATCCAGTGGGGGATCACCAGGATCCACTTGACCAGCCACAGTCAGCGGGGCAGCCGGCTGTCGAGTTCGGCCGTCACCATCACGGGAGCATGCGGGGTGCTCGGGGTGTTCATGCTCGCCCCTCCTTCGGCAGGTCGTCGTCTTCGTACGTGAGCCGGTCGACGACCCCCACGACACCGTCGACGCTGTTGCAGAGCCTGAGAATCACCGGCACGAGGCTCCGGCGCCGTACCGTGCCGCTGAGCGTGACCCGGCCGTCCACCACCTCGACCGACAGGGCGGACGGGCTCAGCCCCAAGGTGTGGGTGACCACGTCCTCGACGATCTCCTCCTGGATCGCACGGTCCCGGCGAAGGAACAGCTGGACGAGGTCGCTCCGGCTGAGGACGCCCACGAGCTGCCCTTCGTCGTCGACCACGGGCAGGCGCTTGACTCCGGCCCGGTCCATCACGCGGGCGGCCCGCACCACGCTCCACTCGGGTCGGGCGACGATGGCGGGGCTCGACATGAGCGCGCCCGCGGTGTCGAGCCGGGCCCCTGCGGCACGGCGGCATACCAGGTCCGCCTCCGAGACAACGCCGAGAGGCCGGTTCGACTCGTCCACGACGCACACCGCGGTGATGTCGAACTCGTCCAGGAGCCGTGCGATCTCCTTGAACGTCGTGCCCGGTACGACGCTGACCGCCGTGGGCGTCATCAGATCCGCGACGCTGCGGTGCCTCATCGCCTGTCACCCTCGGCTGTGAGTTCGCATCGTACGTCCACGACGCCTTCGACAGCGCGGGCAAGGCGGGTGGCGAGCGGGATGAGCGCGCTGTCGCGGACCTCGCCCGACAGCGTCACGACTCCGACGCCGACCCGGACGTCGATCCGACGATGAGAGAGGGGGAACAGGTGCTCGACGACGTCGCGGCGCACTTCGGCGGCGAGATCCTCGTCCGGGCGGAGGAAGACCTTGAGGAGGTCGGACCGGCTCACGATTCCCTGGATGACGCCGCTCGCGTCGACGACCGGCAGCCGCTTCACGCGATGGGCGGCCATGAGGCGTGCGGCCTGGGGCAGGGACGCACCGAGAGCGACGGTGACGGCGGGCGAGGTCATCAGGTCCTCGGCCCTGTGAGAGCCCGCCTTGGCCGTGGCGTCGAGACGCCGCATCTGTTCCACGAGACCGAGGCGGTGATCGTGGAGCTCCTCCTTGAGGAGCAGGTCGGCCTCGGAGACCACGCCGACGACGCGGCCCTCGCCCTCGACAACCGGTACGGCGGTCACCTTCCACCGCTCCATGGCGGCGACGATCTCCTTGAACTCCGCGCCGGGCTGGACGGCGACGACCTTCTTGGTCATCACGTCGGCGACGGTGAACGGCTGGGTGGCCATGACTCTGTCTCCTCATCGGGCGTAGGCCAGGGGTTCCGCGCCGATACGCGGCATGAGGTCGTCCAGCAGGCGGTCGCGGGCGGACAGGAGCCGACGCGCCATCGCCGCGGCGACGCACGCGAAGACCGCCTCGCCGACGGCTGCGTCCTCCGTGCACAGCTGCCTGACGGCCTGGGCGTCGAACTCGAGGGCGTGGACCTCGGCTGTCGCCGTGGCGCCGAGGTGCCAGATGTGTGGGGGCATGATCCAGGAGCAGCCGAGGAGCGCGCCGGACGCGAGGGTGTCCACGACGGCGTTGCGGCGCCCAGGGACGTGCATGTCGAGCTCGACCCGGCCGGTCTCGATGATCCAGAAGCGGTCTGCGTGCTGCCGCTCGCGGAAGATGCGCGTCCCGGCGGGGAATTGCACCGGGCGAGCGTGCTCCAGCAGCCGGTCACGCGCGTCGGGAGCGAGTTCGTTCAGCAGCGTCCTCGTGGTGGTCATGAGGTCCTCCAGCCCTTTCCCACAGACTCGCCCGGGTCGGGTGCCGCCCGGGAGGGCCGCGCAGGTCCCACCCGGGGGCCGAAGGGCCCCCGCCAGCGGACCAGGACGGCCTGACCCGAGAGGGGAACGACGGCCATCCACCGCAGTGCGTGGGACCGGGGCCGGATCGCCTGGCAGGACGCACCCGATCCAGGCATCGAGGACCCTGCCGATGCCATCGTCCGGGTCGACGTCGTCACCATCTGCGGCACGGACCTGCACATCCTCAAGGGGGACGTCCCGGAGGTGACGCCAGACCGGGCGTCGGTCACGAGGCGGTGGGCACCGTGGTCGAGGCCGGAGGTGACGTCCGCACGGTACGGCCCGGTGAGCGCGTCTTGATCTCCTGCATCTCCGCCTGCGGCCGGTGCCGCTTCTGTCGTGAGAGCCGCTACGGACAGTGCCGCGGCGGAGGCGGCTGGGCCCTCGGCCACACCATCGACGGGACACAGGCCGAATATGTCCGGGTGCCCTTCGCCGATATCTTCCCCACGTCCCACGAGGTCGGGGTACTTAACGGTGCCGTGCACCCCTCCGACACGGTGGTCGTCGTCGGAGCCGGCCCCATCGGTCTCGCCGCGATCGCCACCGTCGGCTTCTACAGTCCGGGCCGGATCGTCGCCGTCGACCACGCCACCGCGAAGGCGCGCGAGGACCCGGTACAGCTGGTCTCGGATCTGACCGAGCGACTGGGTGCCGATGTCGTCATGGAGGCCGTCGGTGTTCCGGAGGCGTTCGAGATGCGCACGCGGATGGTCCGGCCCGGTGGCCGGGTCGCCGACATCGGTGTGCACGGCAAGCCGGCGGCCCTCCACCTCGAAGACTGTGGATCGAGGACGTCACGATATTTCCCGGCCGGCTGACCATCCAGGCACACGCCTCGCCCGAGGGCCTGCTCGGAGGCGTCCTCCCCGGCGACCGGAGGGTCACTGTCGCACCCGGACCGGAGCGTTGGCTCCGTCTGTGAGCAGTGGCTCTGTCCGTGAGACACGGTTCAGTCGAAGGCGAGCACCTCGGAGACCGGACGGCGTGGCGTGGCCCGACCGTGGGGCCCGTAGCCCAGGCGGAACACCACATGGACGAAGTCGATCGTCGAGCCGGGATCGCGTGCGCCGGAACGGAGCTCCGGCCACTCCAGCGGCTGCCTCGGGCCGAAGGCGTACGCCGGGATGCCTTCGGTGCCGGGTCCTTCCCCAGCCGCACCCGTGCGTGTCCAGGCGGCGATCTCCGCGCGCACTGCCTCGTCCGCCGCCTCGATCAGCTCGGAGACGTGGCCGAGATCCATGACGGTGTCGGTGTGCCAGGTCCCGGGGACGACCAGCCGACAGCCCTCCAGCAGAGCCGCGGCATGCAGGACGCCGAGTTCGCTGTCGGCGTCGTCGGGACCGTCAAGGCGCACGTCGGGGAGATGCCACGGGTCATCGGGAGAGGGCAGCAGCCGGACCACGGGACGCAGGCCACGGTGCGCGGCGGCGCCGCAGCCGAGGTGGAGACTCCGGTGCCCGTCTTGTGGACGAGCTTCCAGAGCTGTGCGTTGTGCATCGAGGGAACCGTGACCGCGTCTTCGATCAGCGACGGTCACGAGTGGCCGGGTCAGGGCGATGCCGGACATGGTTCGTCCTGTCGGCGGTGACTCACCAAGAGATGTCGTGGGGAGTCCGGGTGGGGTAGGCGAGACGTGTGTCGTCTTCGTGGAAGGAGAGCCGGTCCACGACGGCGACGACGCCGTCCACGCGCTCGGCGAGTCCGACGAGCATCAGGGCCTGACTCCGCCGCCGGAGGCGGCCGCCCAGCGTCACCACGCCGTCGAGGACGTGCACGTCCACCGCGTCCGCGGGCAGCTCCATGACATCGGAGAGGACGTCCTCACAGATGCGGCGCCGTATCTCCGCATCCGGGCGGAGGTAGACACAGAGCAGATCGCGGCGGGTCACGATGCCCACCAGTCGTTCTTCCTCGTCGACGACGGGAAGGCGCTCGACTCCCCGGCGCACCATCAGCCGTGCCGCGTCCGCAACCGTCTCCTCGGCGTGAACGGTGACGGCCGGCGTGGTCATCAGGTCCCGCGCAGTCAGTTCGTGGCGGGCCAGGAGGTCGCTTTCGGAGACGACTCCGACGACATGGTCGTCGTCGTCCACGACGGGGACCCCGCTGATGTCGTGCTCGGCGAGCATCTTGGCCACTTCCCTGAACGACGTCGCAGGGACGGCGGAGAGCACGTTGTCGGTCATCAGACCGCCGACCTTCATCTGCTTCATTACCGCGCCTCCCGCTCGAGGGTCCGGACGGTGCTTCCTACGTCACCACCCTCCGACGCGCACGCGGGGCCTGCGAGGGCCGAACGGTCCACCCTCAGGACCGAACGGGCTCGTCATGCAGGGGTCGCGCCCCGCCCGGCCGAGGGCGGGGACCATTGGTCCCGTCATTGCCCCCAGCGGCCCTCCATCCTCCCGAGTCCAGTTGCCAGAGTGGAAGGAGGTCTCTCGGCCCTTGGGAGGAGAAGGCATGAACGGAACCACTGCCCGTTCCGGCCTCGGCAGGGTCGTCGTCGGTGTGGACGGCTCACCGTCCGCAGACGCGGCGGTGATATGGGCGGCGGCGGAGTCGGCGCTGCGGGGCATCCGTCTTGTTCACGCGGCGGACACGGACACACCGGTCCCCTTCCTGACCGAGGCGGAGATCGTCAGGAGCCGGCAAGCAAGGCGTGATGAGGCCTGTGCGGTTCTTGCGGCGGTCCGGAACGAGGCCGACGTGGGCTGTGCCCGTGCGGCGGCCGGCGAAGAGGAGTTCCCGAATCTGACCGTGCAGGCCGACGGCCGGAGCAGCCACAACGTTCCCGGTGCTTTCGCCGACGCGTCGCACCACGCCGGCCTTCTGGTCTTCGGCGGTCGACGATCGCCCGGCTACCTCGGACCGACGCTCCGCCGGATCACGCTGACCCTGCTGCAGCACGCTCACTGCCCCGTGGAGCTCATCCCTCGGCAAGGACCCCGACATGGGAGCACGTCATGACCAGCACCACGGATCGCGGCAACATCGTCGTCGGTATCGACCCGCTCAAGAACTGGCACATGGCCCTTGCCTGGGCCGCGGACGAGGCTCACCTGCGAGAACGGGGACTGCGCCTGGTGGTCGCGGTACCACCGCAGCACGACACCCGGCATGTCGACGACACCCCCCGTCACCTGGCACGGCGGCAGGTGGGAACGGAAGCTCTGCATACCGCGCTCGCCTGGGCGAAAACCCGGCAGCCGGGTGTCGAGGCCGCCTCCTCCCTTCTCGACGGGTTCCCGGTAGGGGTCCTGGCCGGGCTGTCACACGACGCCGGCATGATCGTGCTGGGATCCCGGCACCTCAGCCGCACCGAGGAGTACCTGAGCGCCGGTTCCCTGGTCGTCCCGGTCACCGCGAAGGCGCGCTGCCCGGTGGTCGTCGTGGGCGACGCGGAACACGTCACGCAGGAGACGCCCTACCTCGTGGTCGGCCTTGACGGCAGTGAGTCCTCACGGGCAGCCCTGGCCTGGGCCTTTGAGGAAGCCGACCTCCGGCGCTGCGCACTGCGTGCCATCGCCGTCTGGCAGCCCCCCGTCTTCTCCCTGCACAGCTCCGACTCACTGTTCCACGCCGAGCGGCGGCTGCTCTCGGAAACCACTGCGGGCTGGGCGGAGAAGTATCCCGACGTCCGGCTCACCCACGAGGTTCCCATCGGCTCCCCCGTGGAGACGCTCGCGGACGCAGCCGAGCACGCCCTGGCCGTGGTCGTCGGGCGTCGAGGCCGCGGCGGATACACCGGGATGCGCGTCGGCTCCGTCGTCCACGGGCTGCTGCACCGGGCGCACTGTCCGGTGATCACCGTCCCTGCCAGGTGAGCGCGCCATGACGGCGTCGGCTCCCCACCGGGCCCCTGCGCCGGTGCGGGAGACAACGGGACTCACCCAGGAGGAAGCCGCCCGACGGCTCGCCGACACAGGCCCCAACGAGGTGGCCGCGAGAAAGCCCGTACGGCTCCACAAGCGGGTTCTGGCCCAACTGACGGACCCGCTGATCATGGTGCTCCTCGGGGCCGTCGTGCTGACCCTCGCGATCGGCGACCATCCTGACGCGATCGTCATCGGGATGGTCGTCCTCGTGAACACGACCGTCGGGGTGGCGCAGGAGATCCGTGCCGACAACGCCGTCGCCGCACTCTCTGCCCTCACCGCGCCGCACGCGCGCGTGCGGCGCGGCGGCGCAGTCCGCGACCTCCCGGCGGCGGCGGTCGTCCCTGGCGACGTCCTCCTGGTCGGTGAGGGAGACATCGTCGCCGCCGACGCCGAACTCGCCGAGGTGTCCGCCGTCCTGGTGGACGAGTCCATGCTCACGGGGGAGTCCGTGCCCGTGGACAAGGACGCCGGTGCGACGCTGAGCGCGGGCACGGTGGTCGTGCGGGGCCGGGGCGTGGCCGTGGCCACGGCGACCGGTGCCGGCAGTGCCCTCGGTCGCATTGCGGCTCTTCTCGACGAACGTCGCGAGCCGACCCCGCTGCAGCGCCGCCTCGCCGCCCTCGGGCGCATCCTCGCGGCCGTGACGCTCGCCTTGTGCGTCCTGGTGTTCACCCTCGGCCTGGTGCGGGGACTCCCACTCGGCACGATGGCGGTCACCTCCATCAGCCTGGCCGTGGCGGCGGTCCCCGAGTCCCTTCCCGCTGTCGTCACCCTGGCACTCGCACTCGGGGCCCGGCGCATGGTCGCCCGGCACGCCCTGGTGCGGCGGCTGCCCGCCGTGGAGACGCTCGGCTCCGTATCCGTCCTCGCCACCGACAAGACCGGCACCCTGACCGAGGGCCGCATGGTGGTCCAGCACGTGTGGACACCGCGGGTGAGCGCCGAACTCTCGGGCGTGGGGTACGAACCCGTGGGCGATCTCCTGGTAGCCGGGCGGCCCGCGGAAGCGGACGAGCTCGAACCCCTGACGGACCTCCTGACCGTGACCGCCCTGTGCAACGACGCCACACTGCGCCCGCCGGACGACGGGGCCGCCGATGGCCGCTGGACGGCCCTGGGCGACCCTATGGAAGCCGCCCTGCTCACGGCCGCGGCCAAGGCGGGCTGCCCGGATTCCACAGAACTGGCGATGAGCCGTCCCCGGCTCGGCGAAGCACCCTTCGACAGCCTCCGCCGACGCATGACCACGCTGCACGCGACCGGGGAGGGCCGGGTGCTGGTCTGTCTGAAGGGCGCCCCCGAGGCTGTCCTCGACCCGGCTGTTCTGCTGGACCCTGCGGAGGCGCTCACGGCGGCCCGCCAGGAGGCCGCAAGCCTGGCCGCCCAGGGGTATCGGGTGCTCGCCGTGGCATCAGGCGTGCGTAACGACATCCCGCACCCGGTCACCGCGGCGGAGTCGGGGCTCGCTCTCCTCGGCCTCGTCGCGCTCAGCGACCCGCCCAAGCCGCATGCCGCAGCGACCCTCGCCTCCTGCCGCGCCGCCGGCATCACCCCCGTCCTCATCACCGGGGACCATCCGGCGACGGCTCGGTCGGTGGCGTCCCACGTCGCCCTTCTGGGCGACGGCGGGGAGACGGAAGGCCACGTCGTCACGGGGGCGGACGTGGCGGCCGGCCGCGTTGCCGACCTCACCTCGGTGCGGGTCTTCGCGCGCACGGACCCCCAACAGAAGCTGGACATCGTGGAGGCGTGGCGCGCCAGGGGAGCGGTGACCGCGATGACCGGCGACGGTGTCAACGACGGCCCCGCCCTGCACCGGGCCGACATCGGCGTCGCCATGGGCGCACGCGGCACTGAGGTCGCGCGGCAGGCGGCCGACCTCGTCCTCACCGACGACGAGCTCTCGACGGTCGTGGCGGCCGTCGACGAGGGACGTCGTGTCTACGACAACATCCGCCGCTTCCTCGTCTACGGGATGGCCGGCGGCGCGGCAGAGATCCTCGTCATGTTGACCGGCCCCCTGCTCGGGCTGCCTCTGCCCCTGCGAGCGGGTCAGATCCTGTGGATCAACCTCCTGACGCACGGCCTCACCGGAGTCGCCATGGGCGCGGAACCGGCCTCCCCGGGAGCGATGCGGCGACCGCCACGCCCGCCGGACCAACACATCCTCGGCGGAGGTGCCTGGCAGCGCCTGCTCGTCCTCGCCGCCGTCGTCACAGCAGCCTCCCTCGGCGCGGGGCTCGGTGCTCAGGCACTGGACCTGGCTTGGCAGAGCGTTCTCTTCCTCGCCCTCCTGGCCGCGCAGCTAGGCGTTGTCCTGGGACTCCGCGCCCGGCTGTTCACCCGCAAGAACCCGTTCCTTCCCCTGTCCGTCGTCGCCTCCGCCCTGCTTGCCGTGGCAGCGCTCTACGTACCATTCCTGAGCTCGGTCCTGGAGACCGAACCGCTCGGCTGGGCGGGCGTCGGGATCGCCGTGGCTGGTGCCCCCGCGGGTTTTCTTGCCGCGCGACTCGTCCGCACCGCCTTCCGTGGGACGCACCCGGCTGGAGCGTCGGGGACACGGGAACTACCGTGAAGAAGTGCCCGTCAGGCGAGGACCATGCGCTTGACGTGGCGGGAGGTGGTGATGGAGCACGAGGGGCCGGTGCCGGCGGACAGCAAACTTCCGCGGCTGCGACTCGACGAGCTGCTCGATGAGCTCCAGGCGCGCATCGACGAGGTGAGGGGCACCAGGGACCGTCTCAACGGGCTGCTCGAAGCTGTCATGTCGGTAGGCAGGGAACTCGACCTGCCCCAGGTGCTCAGGGGCATCGTGGAGGCGGCCGTCACCCTCGTGGACGCCGAATACGGCGCTCTGGGCGTCATCGGGGACGACAGGAAGCTCTCGGAGTTCCTCCCCGTCGGTATCGGGGACGACCTGCGGGCGCAGATCGGCGACCTGCCCTCCGGGCACGGACTGCTGGGTGAGCTCATCCGCAACCCCGAACCGCTGCGGCTTCCCGAGGTGTCCGAGCATCCCGCCTCGTACGGGTTCCCGCCCCACCATCCGCCGATGCATACCTTCCTCGGGGTGCCCATCCGGGTCCGCGAGGAGGTCTTCGGCAACCTCTACCTCACCGAGAAGCGAGGAGGGGCCGACTTCGACGCCGAGGACGAGGCCGTCGTGACCACGCTGGCCGTCGCGGCCGGCATCGCCATCGAGAACGCCCGGCTGTACGAGGAAGGCCGCCTCAGGCAGCGGTGGCTTGCCGCGAGCTCCGACCTCACCAGCGCCCTTCTGTCCGGTGCGGAGCAGACCGAGGTCCTCGGCGGGATGCTGGAGCAGGCGGTCGACATCGCGGGGGCCGACATGGGGGCCTTCTATCTGGTGGGGGGCGACGGCGAGCTGCGGGGCTCACTGGCGCGCGGTGAGGGAGCCCACGTGCACGCTGGTGTCGTCCTGCCGAGCAGCGAGGGAACGCTGGCCGCCGTCGCCCTCACACAGGAGGACGGCCTGGTCACGGTGGCGGACGTCGAGAACGAGCCGCGCATCACTGTCCAGCCCGAACGGTGGAAGGGGTTCGGACCGGCGGTAGCCGTCACGGTCGGCACCAAGGAGCGACTCAGCGGAGTGCTGATCCTTACGCGGCGCCATGGGCGATCTCCGTTCACAGGGGCGGAGATCACCGCTCTCCCTGGATTCGCGGGGCAGGCGGCACTCGCGCTCGAGTTGGCCGACCGCCGCCGTGACGCCGAGCAGGTGAGCCTCCTGGAGGACCGCGACCGGATCGCCCGTGACCTGCACGATCTGGCGATTCAGCGCCTGTTCGCCACGGGGATGACGCTGCAGAGCGCCCGGCGGTTCGTCGAGCACCCGGAAGCCGTGGACCGGCTGGGACGGGCGATCGACGACCTGGACGCCACCATCAAGATCATCCGGTCGACCATCTTCGGGCTCCGCGAGCACGACGCCCCGGGTGCCGCCCCGAAGCTGAGGAGCCGGGTGGCCAAGGTGGTGGACGAGGCCGCGGCGACGCTCGGATTCGCCCCCGCCCTGCGCATGGAGGGCCTCCTGGACACGGACGTGCCCCCTGAGGCGGCCGAGGAGGTGATCGCGGTCATCGGCGAAGCCCTCACCAACGTGGCCCGGCACGCGCGGGCTCGCCGGGCCGAGGTGACGGTCGTCGCCGATGAGGGCGTGTTGGCGGTGACGGTGAGCGACAACGGCGTGGGCATACCGCAGGGCGGCAGGCGCAGTGGGCTGCGGAATCTGGCCGAACGGGCCGAACGGCTGGGCGGCACCCTGTCGGTCCGCGCACGGGCGGAGCCGGGCAGTGGCACGGTGCTCGAGTGGCGGATCCCGCTGCCGGCCGAGCGGGAATGAGCTACGTCTCCTCGGTGGCGTCGTGCTCGTGGGCCTGCGCGGCGATGACGGCAGCCTGTACGCGGCGTTCCACGCCGAGCTTGCCGAGCAGCCGGGAGATGTGGTTCTTGACGGTCTTCTCCGACAGATAGAGCTGCTTGGCGATCTGCCGGTTGGTCAGCCCCTCGCCGATCAGTTCGAGCACGGACCGCTCTCGCTCGGACAACACCGCGAGCCGCTCGTCCTCCGGCGGCTTGGCTGCCTCCGGGTCCCGGAGCGAGTGCATCAGCCGAGCGGTCGTGGCCGGGTCCAGCATCGACTGCCCGGTGGCCACGGTCCGCACCGCCGATACGAGGTCTGACCCCTTGATCTGCTTGAGGACGTATCCGGCCGCACCGGCCATGATCGCGTCCAGGAGGGCGTCCTCGTCGTCGAACGACGTCAGCATCAGGCACGCCAGCTCGGGCATCCGGGACCGTAGCTCCCGGCACACCGAGATGCCGTTGCCGTCCGGCAGGCGGACATCGAGAACCGCCACGTCCGGCCGTAGGGCCGGACCCCTGGCCAGCGCCTGCTCCGCCGTTGCCGCCTCGCCGACCACCTCCATATCGGGCTCGTCGTCGATCAGGTCATGGAGGCCCCGGCGGACGACCTCGTGATCGTCGACGAGGAAGACCCGCGTGGGTGCGGTGGCTGCCGGCAGATCGGTCATGGCGACCCCTGTGGTCGGTCGGGTGGGTCCCGCCCCCCCACAAGGATTGTCCGTCTTGGAGCGTCTCATGGGGCACCGAGATCCATCCGGACGTCGACAACGCCCTCCACGGCCAGCACGGCGCGGGCGACCAGCGGCACCATCGACCGGTCGGAGAGCGACCCACGGATCGTGGCGACACCGTCCGCGACCGTCACATGCAGTCCCACGGTGGCGGTTGGCTCGCTGAGGACGGACTGGCGGATGTCCTCCTCGATCTCGGCGTCCGTACGCAGGAACACCTTCAGCAGATCGCTCCGGCTGACCACGCCCTCCAGCATGCCGACGCCGTTGATCACGGGCAGGCGCTTCACCCTTCGCGTCGCCATGATCCGTGCCGCTTCGGCGAGCGTCGCGTCGGGACGGACGGTGACGGCCGGGCTGGACATGAGTTCCCCGGCCCGTACGGCTCCCGCCTTGTATGCCGCGGCGAGCTCGTCCGGTCGGGGTTCGTCCGTGCGGAACTCCTCCTTCGGTAGCAGATCGGCTTCCGATACGACCCCGATCACCCGTCCCTCCCCCTCCAGAACGGGCAAGGCGCTCACCTTCCACTGGTCCATGAGCGCGACGATCTCCTTGTACGGCGCGTCACGCCCGATGGCGATCGCGGTGTGGGTCATGACGTCGCTGACGGTGTAGCGCGAGGCGGGCATCACGTTCTCCCAGAGAGGTGAAGATCTACGGGCCGCTTGCCGCTCACCGGGGCCTCCGCACCGGTGTCTACTCCAGTCTGGCCGCGTTCCGTGAAAGGACAGGAGGGCCGGATGGCCCCCTCGGGTCCCTCTTCGGCCCATGCGAGGCGAGACGAGCCCGCCTCGTCTCCCGCGGTGCCGACGAGCGTCGAACCAGGATGTGCGTGGACCTGAGCCTCGCCCACTGGCCGCAGTCGCCTGCGGTGGGCCTTGGGCGCCCACGTTTGCCGGGGCGTTCCAGGTGGATCAGTCAAGCGACCTGGAGGGTCGCACCCCACGCCCTTGCGCGATCCCGCTCGCCTGCGCGGAGCGGCCCTTCGGTGTCCTCGATGATGAATCCCTCCGGTTCCGCGACGAGTTCGTAGCCATGGCCGCGCAGCCGACGTGCGATGCCGCTGGCGGCGGCCCCGGCCAGACGCATGTCCGCCCGGGTGTCGAAGGCCGCAGCCGCATGGGTGCCGGTGTGGGCCTTCGGGAGCGTGTCGTGGAACCAGTCGCGGACGCCAGGGCCCTCGGCACCCTCCTCGGGAGTGAAGGGACGCTGCCCCTTCTCGGCCTCTTGCTTCTCGGCCTTCAGCCCCATTTTCCGGCTCATCCCGGTGGTCATGCCCCGTATATGGGTCGGCCCGCCGACGACCAGCAGGTCGGTGGGGCCGATGCGCTCCGGGACGGCGTCGACCACTGCCACGCACTCGACCTCGGCGTCCGGGTGTGCTTCCTTCACGCCCTCTCGGATGGCGTCAGCGATCTCGCGCGTGTTGCCGAACAGACTCTCGTACACGATCACAGCACGCATCACGACTCATCTCCTCACGTGCGTCCTTCTCTGCTCTCCGCTGCCGCTTCGATCGCCCGCAGCGCTCCGCGCAGCACGATGCCGACGCCCGGGGAAACCAGCGTCCAGTAACGGCCGAACCGCGCGGTGGAAGCCGGGTCGGTGCAAGCGGTACGCGCTTCATAGGTCAGGAGGGACCGGCGTGCCCCGTAGGGATGGACGACGAAGGCGGCGGCCATCTTCGCCCAGCCGGGCTCCTCGAAGCCCGCGTAGTCACCAGGTTCGACACGGCGCCACTCGATGGTGGGCTTCCACACCTTCCCCACCGCGCCGAAGACGATCTCGCGCCCCGCGCGCTCCCCGAGGGCAACCCAGGGTTGGACCTCCAGGTCCCCCTGATCACCGGTTGCGGCGGTGTCGAACAGGTCGGACACCCGCATCGAAGGTGACGTGGCCACGGGCCGACGGCGCACTCGGTCCGGCACTCCACGCGCCCACATGACCGCGTCGAACAGCGGCGAGTGAATGGACAGCATGTCCAGATCACGGGCCGCGCGGTACACGACGTCCGGCGCGGCGGCGATCACGGCGCACTCCAGGCGGGAGAACCGGAACTCGGGCAGAGCCGCGTCGAGCAGGAGAGGCTCGGCCGGCGCGGTGACACTCGGCTGGGTATCCATGGAGACCTCCCCGGATCCGACACCATCAGTCTCGCCCACAGGACAGGCTCGCGCCGGGGCGAACGGTTTGACGAGCACCGCTGCCGAGGTGATACGGGAAGGTCGGCATCGTGAGGGTCGCGGCGCGACGCCGCTGGCAATCGGTGGTCTGCTTCTGGCGCACGAAGCTTGATCCTTTGGATAGCCGAGGGTAGGTCGCACTGACCCTGGGTTACGGCGTTGGTGGAGGGCCTCGGGGCGGGAGCCGGTCAAGGGGCGGGGGACAGTGAGCCCCGGCGGGCCAGAAGCGTCTGACGCTCGTCCGGCCCCAGGTACAGCCTCGACCAGCTTCTCGACCGCGTCATGCGGGAGGCGCGGAACCATGCCCCATTCCAACTGCCCGTACCACTTCTCGGCCGTCGTTCGTGCACGCACCGCGAAATCACGTCGATCGCTTCGGCGTGGCGCCCGATGGCCGAGTGCTTCGCAATCCGGCAGGTGGCTACGTGGACGCAGCAGCCTACGGCAGGACATGGGAGCGGGCCCGCAAGAAGGCCCTGGCCCCCAATGGGCAGTCGACGTTCGTCGCCAAGAGGCCCTATGACCTCCCGCACGCCGGGATCTCGTTCTGGCTGCACTCCGGCGTGGATCCTGCCGAATGCGCGCGCCGTCCGGCCAGAGCATCCAAGTGCTCTTCCAGTACTGGAGCAGGAGACGGAGCGCGCCGAGCGGACGGGCCGACACCTCCTCGTCGTGGAGACGACCACGGCGCTCGCGCTGGCTCTTGGACTCTCCGGTACGTGGGAGCAGGCCGAGTCGCTCCTCGCCGACGCGCGAGACAGGGCAGAATCGCTTCCGTACCCGGCGGGCCTCGACCGAGTCCGGACGGTCCAGGCGGACCTGCTCGCCGCGCGGCGGCAGCGACCGCCGACTCGCGCGTGAGGATCTTGTCGGACTTCCCCGAGTGGGATCGTGTCTACGCCTTCTTCCGACGGTGGCGCGACACCGGTCTGGTCGCCGAGTCCCACGACCGACTGCGGGACCGAGTCCGCCAGGCCGCCGGCCGGGATCGGCCGACCGCCGGGATGATCGAAGCGCAGTCGGTCAAGGCCGCCGCATCAGTGCCCGCCGCGAGCAGGGGCTTCGACGGCGCAAAGAAGGTCAACGGCCGCAAACGGCACATCTTGGTGGACGCTTTGGGGCTGCTGTTGACGGTGATGGTCACCGCGGCCTCGGCAGGGCCGAGAGGGCCCGCTGGAGGTCCAGGGGGCGGCGCAGGTTCAAATCCTGTCATCCCGACCATGCTTTTCGCAGGTCGGAGGCCGTTCTCTCATCCGTGGGAGGGCGGCCTTTCGCGCGTCCCGGGGCGTGGTGGTCGCAGCCGTGCGGGCCGGCCCGCACGGCCGTCTGCTCGGCTCCACCGAGTACGGGAAAGGCGGTCATGAGAGGGCGAGCCCCTCGTGGTCCCACTGCTCGAGCAGCACCTCTGCGGGTAGTGCGCTGCCGTCGGGTGCCAGGCGCTGGACCGGCATGTCGTCGGATGCGCATGCGAGCAGTTGCTCGGCGACAAGGTGGGGAACGAGTAGGGCTGTGGTGCCGGTCTGCCGATTGAAGGCCACTTGGTAGGTGGCGATGACCGCTGCTTCCCACAAGGTGAGGGGGTCGCGTTCCGGCTCGCTGTGGTGGGTCCGGGGGATAGCGGGCGCCTTTACCGCCACCAGCTGCCATGGCGTACTGGCGGGGCGGCCGGCTTCTTCGCGTGCCTGGCGGATCCAGCCTGCGGTGAGCCGGCGGAAGGCGGCGTGGGCCTCGGGCCTGCCCTTGCGGCGACGTCCGAAGGCGTCGCTGACGACGGTGTAGACGGCGAAGTCCTGGTCTTCCAGCCGGCGCCAGGACCAGATGGCTCGCCGACTCCACTCGTACCGCGCTCGCCGGAAGGTCTTCTCCGCGTCCGCTCCCAACCCGGCGAAGCCGGGATCGTCGGAGAACTTCGGCGTGGGCAGGACACGTACGGCAGCCGCCTCCAGCAGGCGGACCGGCTGCACGAGGGCCGCGAAGGCCCGACGCTCCTCGTCGAGGACCGTGGCGAGGCGGCTTTGCAGCCCATCGGCCCAAGGGGCGAGGAAGGGGTACTCGGCCACGGCCTCGTTGCTCCGTGCCAGGTAGGAGTGCAGCCGACGCCAGTGCTCGTGACGTCGGGAGCGGAAGTTGCGGGCTCGGTCGTACCGCTCCCATTCCTCGTCGCGCCCGGCCTCGTCGTCTTCCTCCTCCTCGTCGCTGGAGTCGCTGGCGCGGGGCGGATACTCGCCGGCGGCGAGAGCGATGGCGGCGTCACGCTCGGCCTCGAGGTCCTCCTCGTCCTCGGCCTCGGCCTCCCGATCGAGCCAGATGGCGAGCGAATCCACCTCGCTCACAGCGGCGCCAAGCGGGAGGACGGGGCTGTCTGTGGGCAGAGGCCACCGGCAGTTTGCGCAGAGCCGCTCCACGGCTTCGCCGAATGGGACGTCGATCTGATTCACAGAGGCCGCTGACCGCAGCGTGCGGCACTCGGGGCTTCCGTGGAGCTTGCCCTTGCCTGTTGCCGAGACGTGGCAGGCAAGGAGTATGTCCCGGGTTGGTCCCAGGGGAACCTCAGGTGTGAAGAGGGAACCGAGCATGACGTGGCGAAGCTCGTCGCGAGTCGAGGACATGTCGGCAGGCTATGCGCAGGCACTGCCAGTCCGCCGGTCGATCCGCCCTCTCCACCCTGCAGGGACCAGAGATGCCAGAGCGTGCCTCGCCGCCAGGGCGGTGATTCTGGGGACCAGTTGGGGACCACACGCTACGCGCGGCGGTGCACGATGCATGCTTCCACGCACAACTTGCGCCCGGGTTAAGTCTGTTATATCCAGAAAGTACCCTTGACCCTCACTCCTGGGGGTCAAGGGGTCGCAGGTTCAAATCCTGTCGTCCCGACTCGAAGGAGTCGTTGGTCGAGGGGCCGTTTCAGAGAGATCTGAAACGGCCCCTCGACCGTTTTCGGGGCCGGGACCGGGGGCGGGGGGTGCGGCGTGGGCGGTGGCGTCTGCGGCTGGGTGCAAGTTCGAGTCAACTCCGCCGTTCTGCAGTCGAGTTGGGGCGGTTTGACCTATCTTCTAGGGGCCCGTAGCGGTGCACGGTTGGCCCCAGGAGGTCCGATTGCAGTCCAGACGTATGCGCGCCATATCCGGAGCGCTCCGGCGCTCCCCTCTGCTCATAGCCTTCGCCCTCGGCTCGCTGCTCGTCGGGCTCACCCCCTGGCTGGGCATGGCGAGCCCGGGGCCCGGCGGTCACGGCCCGACCCCGCCACCGGCGCCCGTGCCCTTCGACCAGCAGACCGCGCAGCAGTCGCCGCACCACGGCATCGCCCCGGCGAACGCGATGGAGCCGACGGCTCCCGTGCTCGCCCGGACCGGGTGGACGGCCGCGGCGAGCGACGAGGAGACCCTCAAGGAGAACGGCCGCGCCGCCAACGTCCTCGACGGCAGCGTCACCACGATCTGGCACAGCAGGTGGTCGGGGACCCCGGCCCCGCTGCCGCACAGCATCACCATCGACATGCACCGTACGACGGTGGTCTCGGCGCTCGTCTACCAGCCCCGCACCGACAAGGCCAACGGGCGCGTCGGTGAGTACAGCATCAGCGTGAGCGTCGACGGCCGGAGCTGGGGGAGTCCGGTCGCCACCGGCACCCTCGCGGACGACGCCGGCGCCAAGACCCTCGGATTCGCCCCGCAGGGCGCGCGGTTCGTCCGGCTCACCGCCCTCACCGAGGCCGGCAACCGCGGCCCGTGGAGCTCCGCCGCGGAGATCGACCTGCTCGGCGACCCCGGAACCCCGGCGGCCACCGTCGATCTGCCCCGGACCGGATGGACGGCCGCGGCGAGCGACGAGGAGACCCTCAAGGAGAACGGCCGCGCGGTCAACGTCCTCGACGGCGACGCCACCACGATCTGGCACAGCAGGTGGTCGGGGACGCCGGCCCCGCTGCCGCACAGCATCACCATCGACATGCACCGTACGACCGCCGTCTCCGCCCTCGTCTACCAACCGCGCAAGGACAAGGCCAACGGGCGCGCGGGCGCGTACACCGTCACCACCAGCACCGACGGCACCACCTTCGGCGCCCCGGTCTCCTCCGGCACCTGGCGCGACGACGACACCGTCAAGACCGCCACCTTCATCCGAGCCGCCAACGCCCGGTACATACGCCTGACCGTGAGCACCGAGGCCGGCAACCGCGGACCCTGGACCTCCGCCGCCGAGATCCGCCTGAGCGGACCGGCCGACCCCGCCGTCCACGGCACGTGGAGCCGGATCACCGGCTTCCCCCTGGTGCCGGTCGCCACCGCCGTCCTGCCGGGCGACAAGCTGCTGGCCTGGTCGGCGTACGCGGTCGACCGCTTCGGCGGCAGCAACGGCTACACCCAGACCGCGATCCTGGACCTGAAGACGGGCAAGGTCACCCAGCGCCGCATCGACAACACCGGCCACGACATGTTCTGCCCGGGCATAGCGATGCTCGCCGACGGCCGGGTCCTGGTCACCGGCGGCAGCAACGCGGAGAAGGCGAGCATCTACGACCCGGCCACCGACGCCTGGTCCGCGACCACCAGCATGAACATCGCCCGCGGCTACCAGGCCATGACCCTGCTCTCCACCGGCGAGGCCTTCGTCCTCGGCGGATCCTGGAGCGGCGCCACGGGCGACAAGGCCGGCGAGGTCTGGTCCCCGGACACCCGCACCTGGCGCAAGCTCCCCGGCGTCCCCGCCGCCCCGGCCCTCACGGCCGACCCGGCCGGCGCCTACCGCGCCGACAACCACATGTGGCTGTACGCCACCTCGGGCGGCAAGGTGCTCCAGCTGGGCCCGAGCAAGCGGATGAACTGGATCACGACCGCCGGCAACGGAAGCATCACCTCCGCCGGCACCCGGGCGGACAGCGAGGACGCCATGAACGGCAACGCCGTCGCGTACGACATCGGCAAACTGCTCACCCTGGGCGGCTCGCCCGCCTACGAGAAGACCCCCGCCACCCGGCGCGCGTACACGGTGAACGTCGACGGCGGCGGCGTCCGGACAGCACGTACGGGCGACATGGGCTACGCCCGCTCCTTCGGCAACAGCGTCGTCCTGCCCGACGGCAAGGTCGCCGTGTTCGGCGGGCAGGCGTACCCCGTGCCGTTCAGCGACGCCACCTCCGTGCTTACCCCCGAGCTGTGGGACCCGGCGACCGGACGCTTCACCCCGCTCGCCACCATGGCCATCCCGCGCAACTACCACAGCGTGGCGAACCTGCTGCCCGACGGGCGGATCTTCTCCGGCGGCGGCGGCCTGTGCGGCGACTGCGCCACCAACCACGCCGACGGGGCCGTGTTCACACCGCCGTACCTGCTCAACCCGGACGGCACGCCCAAGCCGCGGCCGGCCATCACCGGCGGCGTACCGCCCAGGGCCGCCGCGGGCAGCTCGCTCACCGTCACCACCGGGGGGCCGGTGGCCTCCTTCGTCCTGATGCGGGCCGCGGCCGCGACCCACTCCACGGACAACGACCAGCGACGGGTCCCGCTGACCTCCACGGCCACGGGCACCGGTACGTACACGGTCTCCATCCCGGCCGACCGGGGCGTGGTCCTGCCGGGCACCTACATGCTCTTCGCCCTGGACGCCCAAGGGGTGCCGAGCACCGCCCGGTTCCTCACCGTCTCCTGACGGTACGTCAGCGGTGTCCGGCACCGGCCGGAAGCATCGGCCGGGAGCACCGGCCGGCGCCGGACGCCGCTACCGGGCGCCGTGCCCGGGCCCCGGCGCCGAATCGCCTACCCGTGGGTCCGGTCGCATACTGGCGGCGTAGCGCAGGCGGTCGTGGCCGTACGGCCGTCCTCGACGGCTCAGCAGGGACCAGCGCCATGACCACCACACGACCCGCTCCGCGGATTCCGGACTTCCAGGGCGAGCTGATCGGGCCCGCCGACGCCGCGTACGAGACCTTCCGCCGGTGCTTCAACCGGGACCACGACCAGCATCCGGCCCTGGTCGCCCGCTGCACGAGCCCCCAGGACGTGCGCGCGGCGCTGCGGCACGCCCGCGAGAACAGCCTCGGGGTCTCGGTGCGCGGGGGCGGGCACGCCACCGCCGGCTTCGCCTCCTGCGAGGGCGGGATCGTCGTCGACACCAGCCCGATGAAGCGGGTGGAGATCGACACCGAGGCCCGCACCGGGCGCTTCGGGGCCGGACTCACCTGGGGTGAACTGGACGCCGCCACACAGGAGTCCGGCCTCGCCGTGACCGGCGGCCGGGTGTCCGACACCGGGGTCGCGGGGCTGACCCTGGGCAGCGGCTCGGGCTGGCTGGAGCGGATGTACGGGCCGTCGGCCTGGAACATGCTGTCCGCCGAGGTGATGACCGCCGACGGACGGATCCTGCACGCCGACGAGACGGAGAACGCCGACCTCTTCTGGGGCCTGCGGGGCGGCGGCGGGAACTTCGGCGTGGTGACCGAGTTCGGCTTCCGGCTGCATCCGGTCGGACCGCTCCTGTACGCCGGGATGCTGCTGCACCCACGCTCGGCCGCCGGGCCGCTCACCCGCTTCTACCGGGACTTCCTGGAGCAGGCACCTGACGAGGTCACCGGGGGCATCGCCCTGATCACCGCGCCGCCCGAGGACTTCGTCCCCGAGGAGGCCCGCGGGAAGCCGGCCGTCGGCGTGATCGTCGCGTACATCGGCGACCCGGCGCGGGGCGAGGACGTCCTGAAGCCGCTCGTCGAGTGGGGCGAGCCGCTGGTCAGGATGGTGCAGCAGATGCCGTACACCGCCGTGCAGCGGATGCTGGACGACGGCACCCCGACCGGCGTCAGCGAGTACTTCAAGATCGACTATCTGCCGGAGCTGCTGGACGAGGCCCTCGACACGGCGATCGCACAGGTCGAGTCGGTCACCGCGCCCATGACCCAGGTCATCTTCTGCCCGCTCGGCGGCGAGATGGACCGCCTGGACGCCGGTGCCATGGCCCTCGCCACCCCGCCCGTGAAGTGGGTGTACTTCTGTCTGACCGTCTGGTGGGGCGACGAGGGGCGCGGGCGGCACATCGACTGGGCGCGCGGCTTCCACACGGCGATGCGGCCGTGGACGACCGGGACCTCGGTGCCCAACTTCATCTGCCCGGACGAAGGCGCCCGGCTCCGGGCCTCGTTCGGCCCGGAGAAGTACGCCCGCCTGGTGGCGCTGAAGGACCGCTACGACCCCGGGAACGTCTTCGCCCTCAACCAGAACATCCCGCCGAGCGGATAGCCATCGGCCGGGCCGGGTTCAGGTCGGCGGGTTCAGCTCGGCCGGGATCAGTCGGGACCGGACCAGTCGAAGGTGATGGACTTGCTCGACTTGCCCGAGCGGTCCCACGAGAAGCCGAACGCGTCGGCCCGGTCGGTGGTCGCGCGGCCCCAGGTGGCCAGCTGGCCCGGGCCGGTCTCGCAGCCGGGCAGGTTGGTCGACTGGACGCGGGCACCCTCCGGGGTGGTCGGACCGGTCAGCGCCTCGGCGCGGGCCTCGACCCGCCCGGGGACGGTGGCCCGCCAGCCGGCCAGGTCCTCGTCGAACTCCACCTCGATGGGCGCGAAGTCCATGCCCCGCACCTCGAAGGCCGCCATGCTCACCAGCTCCGCGGGCCAGCTGCCGGCCTGCCCGCTGAAGATCGTCTGCAGCGCCTGGCGCTGCCCCTCGTCGGCCCGCTCGTCGAAGATGAAGGCCGCGTACGCGTCCGAGTGATCCGCCCAGACATTGCCGACGAAGGAACCCAGCATCACCATGTTCAGGCCGTCGAGCCGGACGTCACCGAAGTTGCCCTCGCGGATGTGCCACACCAGGACGCCTTCGCAGTCGCCGGTCGACGGCGGCTGGGCGAAGGAGCACGGACACGGAATATCGCACTTGCACACGTCGAACCAGTCGCCCGCCACATGCCAGGCAGGCGCAGCCTGTGCCGCCTGCGTCATCGTTCTCACCCTGCCGTTCTCACCCCTGTCGCTCTTCCTCTCCTTCCATCGTCCGCCCGGGCCGCCGCGGCAGCCACCGGCGAGCGGTTTGCGGCCGCCGCGATCCGTGCTGTGCTGGAGGGGACGGACGGGAGTGCGTCATGCGGACCACGCGGCGACGGATCACCAACAGCCGTCCCTTGCGCACGGGAGCGCTGCTGCCGGCCCGGGAACTCGCCGTCGCCTGGTCGCTCCTCGTCGTGATCGCCGCCCTGGCCTGGCTGCTCACCGTGGACCAGGCCAGGGACATGGGGGTCGAGCCCGGCACGATGGGCATGGCGCTGCCGCTGTTCCTGCTGCTGTGGCTGGCGATGATGGCGGCGATGATGCTGCCCTCCGTCGCGCCCGTCGCCCTCACCTGGGTCAGGGGGATCGCCCGGCAGTCCAGTGGCGCCACCCGGGCGCTGCGCACCACCGAGTTCCTCTGCGGCTATCTGCTCGCCTGGACCGCGTTCGGCCTGCTCGCGTACGGCGGCCTCGCCCTCACCGGCGCCCTCGTCGACCGCGACCCGGAGGCCGCGCGGTGGATCGGGGCCGCCGCCTTCGCGCTGGCCGGGCTGTACCAGCTGGGCCCGCTCAAGGACATCTGCCTGCGCCACTGCCGCAGCCCGATGGCCCAGCTGATGCGGTACGCCGCGTACCGGCCGCGGCTGCGCGACCTGCGGGTGGGGCTGCACCACGGCGCGTACTGCGTCGGCTGCTGCTGGGCGCTGATGGTCGTACTGATCCCGCTCGGGGTCATGAACATCGCCGCGATGGCGGGCGTGGCGGCGCTGATCTTCCTGGAGAAGCTCTCGTACCGGGGGCCGCAGCTGGCCCGGGTCGCCGGAGTCGCCTTCCTGGTGCTTGCCGTGCTCGCGCTCTTCCAGGACTGGCCGCTGCCGGGCCTGCAGGACTCGATGACGCCGATGTGACGCGGCGGGCCGCCGGACGGCTCGGCGGCGGGCGCCGGGGCGGGTAGGATTTGCGAAATTCTTCAATTCGGCAGTTCAGTATTCAGCTAAGTCCTAGCGGGCGGGAGAGTGGCGTGAGCACGTTCACCGAGGCGGTGCTCGAGCGGGTCCGGGCGGCGCGAGTGCGTCTGGAGACGGCGCTCGCCGCCGAGGACGCCTTCGGCGCGGCCCTCGCCGAGGAGGAGCTGGACGACGCCCTGCGCCTGGCGCGCAAGCACAGCATCGAGGTCGGCACCGACGCCGACGCCGTCGGCGACGAAGGGGCGGGCGGGGCGTGAACAGGACGCAGATTCCGCTCTACCAGGCCAAGGCGGAGTTCTTCCGGATGCTCGGCCACCCGGCCCGCATCCGCGTGCTCGAACTCCTCCAGGACGGTCCGCTGCCCGTACGCGATCTGCTCGCGGCGATCGAGATCGAGCCGTCCAGCCTCTCCCAGCAGCTCGCGGTGCTCCGCCGCTCCGGGATCGTCACCGCGACCCGGGGCGGTTCGACCGTGGTGTACGAGCTGGCCGGCGGCGATGTCGCCGAGCTGCTGCTCTCGGCGCGCCGGGTGCTTTCCGTGCTGCTCAGCGGCCGGCAGGACCTGCTGGCCTCGCTGACCGAGGCGACCGAGCGGGCCGAGCGGGAGCCACGGTGAAGGGCATGGAGGGTGCCGGGCCCTGGCGCCGCCACCGGCCGCCGGCCGCGGCGGTCGAGCACGCCCTGCCGCGGGTCGAACGGCATGTGACCAGCACCCGGGTCGGCCCCGGCGCGGTACGGGAGGCCACGCGGGCCGTACGGGACAGCCTGGCCGGAGTCGGCGTCGACCCGCGCAGCGCGCTGGCCGACGCGGTACTCCTGGTCCTCGGCGAGCTGGTCGCCAATGTGCTGCGGCACGCGCGGCAGACCACGGTGATGGACATCGGCGTCACCGCCGCCCCCGGCCGGCTCGTGCTGTCCGTCGCCGACGGCGATCCGCGCCTGCCGGAACTGGCCCCGGCGCGGACCGGCGACGGGCTGCGGTCGGTGATCGAGGTCGCCGCCCTGTACGACGGCGAGCTGAGCGCCGAGCCCGCGGTGAACCACCACGGCAAGATCGTCATGGTGAGCTTCTGCCGCGTACCCGGCACTGCTACGACGACGACCACGAGTGAGGAGTGAGCTGAGATGGCACGGAAGCGAGCGGCCGGCGACGGCGACGGCGGCGCCGGCTGGGACATGGAGAAGTGGAAGGAACGCGGTGTGATGCTGCGGGTCTTCGTCTACATCTTCGCCACCCACGCCTTCGCCGGCTTCGTCTGGCTCCTCTTCTACGTGGGCCAGCACGCGCCCAAGTAGGCACGGCTCACAGGTCGTTGCCCGCGTACGACAGGTTGAAGCTCTTGTTGGTCAGCGGGAAGTCCGGGACGATCGTGTCCGCGAGCGCGAGCGACAGCGCCGGCCAGTTGAAGAAGGACGGGTCCACCGGCTTCACCCGGGCCAGCCGCCCGTCGGCCGCCGTCTCGACGCGCGTCGTGAGCGTGCCGCGCCAGCCCTCCACGATGCCCACACCGGATCCCGAACCCGAACCCGGGCCCGTGCCGGGTGTCACCGGCACCACGGACGCGCCCGGCGCGAGCTCCTCGGCGAGATGGTCGATCAGCGCGAGGGACACGTCGATCTCCTCGGCGCGGACCAGGAAGCGGGCGAGGACGTCGCCGGTGTCGCGCACCGGGACGGCGAGCTCCGTGTCGTACGACAGGAAGGGGTGGCCGACCCGCGCGTCGGTGCCCGTCAGGCCGCTCGCCCGCGCCACATAGCCGAGGCAGCCGAGGTCCCGGGCCGCCCCGGCGTCGAGGACCGCGGTGCCGGTGAAGCGGTCGCGGACGGTCGAGTGCGCGAGGGCGAGCCCGGCGATCTCCCGGATGTCCCGGCCGAGGGCCGCGAGCCGGGCCGGGGCGGGCAGGGTCCGCAGGACGGCGCCGCCCGGGACCACCCCGCCACGCAGCAGACGGTGGCCCGTGACCTCGGCGTTGAGCCGGAGGAGTTGTTCGCGCACCCGCTGCGCGTGCGCGTTCAGGACGCCGTGGCCGACGTCGTTGCAGAGCATGCCGAGGTCGGCGACGTGATTGTGCAGCCGCTCCAGTTCGAGCAGCAGCGCACGGGCGCGGGCGGCGGCGGGCGGGATCTCGGTGCCGGTGGCCTCCTCGACGGCGAGGCAGTACGCGAGGGCGTGCCCGACGGCGGTGTCCCCGCTGATCCGCTCGGCGAGCGGCAGCCCGCCGGCGATCGTCCGGCCCTGGAAGAGCCTCTCGACCCCGCGGTGCACGAACCACAGCCGGGCCTTCAGCTTGAGGATCGTCTCGCCGACGACGGAGAAGCGGAAGTGCCCCGGCTCGATGAGCCCGGCGTGCACCGGGCCGACGGGGATCTCGTACACGCCGTCGCCCTCGACCTCCAGGAAGGGGTACGGGCCTTCCTGCTCGGCGAACGGCGGCGGGGGCCCCGCGTCCGGCCGCATCGGGTACCAGCCCTTCGGCCAGTGGAAGTGCCGCACCAGCCGGCGGGGGAGCGGGTGCTCGAGCGGCACCACGCCGTGCAGGTCCCGCATCTCCCGTTCGAACCGGCCGGCCGGGAAGGACAGCGGAGCCAGGGTCGGCACCTCGGGCTTGTCCGGGTCGAGCAGCACATGGAGCTCGGTGCGCACGTCCGGCGGCCCGGCGGTGAAGAGATACACGACGCGGATCGCGACGCCGTCGTCGTGGTGCGCGGCGACCAGCGCGAGGCGGTGGCCGGCGTCGAGCAACTCGGCCGTGCGAGCGGGGAGTTCTTCGACGTGGATCTCATGGGCGGTACGCATGGTCAGTGGCCTCCGATCGCGGCGGCGGCGTCGTGCAGGAGATCGGTCAGCGGCCCGGTCGCGAGACCGAGCGCGGCGCACGCGACAAGCCCGAGGACGAGCGGCCACACGGCCCCCGCCCCGCCCTGAACCGTCGCCGGGGCCGGTACGGGGGAGGGCCCGAGGACCATCCGGGCGGTCCGCGCGGCGAGCGCCGCGAACGCGGCCAGGACGAGCAGCAGCGCCCCGGCCGTCGCCCAGCCCATCCCGGCACCGGCGGCGAACCCGGCCCGGACGATGCCCAGTTCGGAGGCGAAAAGGCTGAACGGCGGGAAGCCCAAGAGCGCGAGCACGGCGAGCCCGAGGACCCCGCCCAGCCACGGCAGCCGGGCGAGCAGCCCCCGCACCCGCCCGATCAGAGTCGTCCCGGTCAGGTGCAGCACATGGCCCGAGGCGCAGAAGGCGACCGACTTCGCGAGCCCGTGCCCGGCGATGTGCAGCAGCACGGCAGCGAGCGCCAGGGGCGTGCCGATCGCCGTACCGAGGGCGATCAGGCTCATGTGCTCCATGCTGGAGTACGCCAGCATCCGTTTGTAGTCCCGCTGGGCGAGCAGCAGCCCGGTGGCGAGCGCCAGCGTGAGCAGCGCGATCCCGGTGAGCAGCAGCCGGGTCCAGCCGTGCCCGAGCGCCGCGTCCGCGATCGTGTCGTAGCGCAGGACCGCGAGGAAGGCGACCGAGAGCAGCACCCCCGACATCAGCGCGGAGACCGGGGCCGGTGCCTGGCTGTGGGCGTCCGGCAGCCAGGCGTGCAGCGGCACCAGGCCCGCCTTGGCGCCGAAGCCGAGGATCACCAGGGACACCCCGAGCCGGGTGACCGACGGGTCGAGCGCGCCCGCGCGGGCGACCAGCGTCGGCCAGTCCAGGGCGTCCGCCTCGTCGATGCCGGCCTGCCGGGCCGCGTAGTAGACGAGGACCGTGCCGAGGAAGGCGAGCGCGATCCCGGCCGAGCAGATCACCACGTACTTCCAGGCGGCCTCGACCGACCGGCGGGTGCGCCGGTGCCCGACCAGGAACGCGGTGACGATCGTCGTCGCCTCCACCGCCACCCACAGCACACCGAGATTGGCCGTCACCACGGCCAGGCACATAGCGGCCAGGAACGCCTGGACCAGCGTGTGCAGCATGGCCGTGGCGCGCGCCGACAGACGTTCACCGGCGCCGTACGACGGCAGGCTCGCGCAGGCGACGAGCGCGACGGCGCCCACCACGAACAGCATCCACACGGTCGGCGCGTCCGCCCGCAGCAGACCGCCGAAGGCGTCGAGCGCCCCGCCGCGCGGCAGCGCCGCCGCCAGCAGCGCCCCGCATCCGAGCACGACGGCCGGGGAGGCCAGACCCCACCAAGGGGCGCCCGGGGCGGGCGGCGGCTCCGGGGTCGGGGCGGGTTCCGCGGCCTGATCGGGCTCCGGGCCCGCCGCTCCGACCAGGACCGCGGCCGGCCGCGGCAGCACGCGCGGGATCCGGCGCCGCAGCCGGGCGAGGACGAGGGCATGGGCGCCCGCCACGGCACCGGGCACGGCGACGGGCGCGGCGAGGACGGCAGCGGTCATGGTGGCCTGCATCAGTCGTGCAGCTCCCTCAGATCGTCGAGATCGGTGGTGCCGAACGCGGCCCGCATCCGCGCGGTGAGCAGCTGGAGGACCAGCATCGCGAGCAGGACGTCGAAGGAGACGCCGAGTTCGACGATGAGCGGCACACCGGAGGCGGCGAGGAACGCGGTCGCCGTGATGCCGTTGTCGAGCAGCAGGAACCCCACGACCTGGGCGAGCGCCCGCCGTCGGGTGACCAGGACGAAGAACCCGATGAGCACCACCGCGAGACCCACCGGCAGCGCCCGCGTCGCCGGGCTCGGGTCGAGCTCGACCAGCGGGCGCGCCACCGCGTAGGCGAGCAGCGTCAGGGCCGCCGCCGCGAGCAGCGAGGCGGCGACGTTCACCACCGGCCGGGTCTCCCGGCCCTCCGCGCCCCCGGTGTCGTACGGGCGCCGGTCGGCGGTCGCCGCGGTCAGCGCCCGGCGCATCAGATACGGCAGCACCCCGGCCCGCAGCACACCGATGCCGGCCGCCACCGCGACCAGGTCCGCCCGCCCCTCGTGCAGACCGAGCAGCAGCGCGATCGCGGCCAGGGCCACCCCCTGCAGAGCGAAGGTCCGGACGATCGCGGCGAGTTCACGCCGCCACAGGATCACCACGGCGGCCAGCAGGAAGGCCCCGCAGGCCAGGTCGAGCAGCTGTACGTACGCGCTGTCGCTCATGTCCGGCTCACGCTCCGCTCAGGAAGTAGGAGGCGGTCACGGCGAGCAGCGCCAACAGGAAGGAGCCGGCGAGGAGTTCCGGCACCCTGAAGAGCCGCACCTTCGCCCAGAACACCTCCGCCGCCGCCAGCGCCGCGCCGAGCAGCGCCACCTTGACCGCGAACGCCACCAGGGCGAGCAGCAGCGCGCCCACCGACGCCGAGGTGGCGATGCCCCACGGCACGAACAGCGAGGCGAGCAGTCCGAGCAGCACCGTGAGCCGCATCTGCGCGCCCAGCTCGACCAGGGCCAGGTCCCGGCCCGCGTACTCCAGGACCATCGCCTCGTGCACCATCGTCAACTCCAGGTGCGTGGACGGATTGTCGACCGGAATGCGTCCCGTCTCCGCGAGCACCGCGACCACGAGGGCCGCGGCGGCGAGCAGCCCGGCCGGGGACGCGAGCCGGTCTGGCTCGCGCACCGCGCCGTCGACGATCGCCGGCAGATTGGTGGTCCCGGCCGGTATCGACAGGGCGAACACCGCCATCAGCAGCGTCGGTTCGACAAGCGCCGCGATCGTCATCTCCCGCGAGGCCCCCATGCCGCCGAACGCGGTGCCCGTGTCGAGGCCCGCGAGCGCCAGCGTCACCGTGCCGAGCGCGAGCAGCGCCACCACCAGGATCAGATCCGCCCGCCCCGCGACCGGCGTGTCCGTCGAGAGCAGCGGGACCAGCGTCGCCACCACCAGCGTGGTCGCCACGAGCAGCGCCGGCGCGGTACGGAACGCCGGACCCGTGCCGGCCGGGGCGATCGGCTCCCGGCGCAGCAACTTCCGGGTGTCCCGCAGCGGTTGCAGCACCCCGGCCCCGGCCCGGCCCTCCAGGCGGGCCCGCACCTGCCGCATCAGACCCGTGAGCAGCGGCGCCCCGGCGACCACGGCACCCGTCTGCGCGGCGACCGCCGCGTACCCCAGCGCGCTCACCAGCCCACCACCAGG
Source organism: Streptomyces fradiae (assembly GCF_041270065.1). Classification (NCBI taxonomy): domain Bacteria; kingdom Bacillati; phylum Actinomycetota; class Actinomycetes; order Kitasatosporales; family Streptomycetaceae; genus Streptomyces; species Streptomyces fradiae. The sequence goes on from NZ_CP065958.1 coordinate 7,022,289, forward strand.
ACGACGAAGAGGGAGAGGAGCCCGACGAAGCCGTACCCCAGATAGACGTGCACGCTGCCGCCCGCCAGCCGCCGCGCGGCCCGCCCGGTGCGGGCGAGGCCGTCGAGCACCGGCCGGTAGAGCCGGTGCTCCACCCGGTCCGGCACCCGGCCCCGGAACCGTACGCGCTCCACCAGATAGGCCGACTCGCGCACATGCGTGACGTCGACGTCCTGCTCGGGAGCAAGGACGTCGTCGAAGACCCGCTGCAGCGGCTCCGCGAACGAGGTCGCCGTGTACGCCATGCGCGGGGTCGGAGCCCCGCCGCCGCAGTCCCACAGCCGGGCCCTGCGCCGACGCCCGCCGAGCACCCTCGGCACGGCCGTGGCGAGCAGGACCGCCAGGGTGAGCGCCAGGGCCACCCACAGCGGCGACAGCGAGGTCGCGATGTCGTGCAGCCGGACCGTCAGGGCCCCGCCCGCCACCGAACCGGTCCCCGGCAGGCCCGCGTCGGCCACCGCCCGGTCGAGCCCCGGGCCGAGCAGCCCCGGCACCAGGGCGAGCCCCGCGCACCCCAGGGCGAGCAGCCCCAGGCCGGCGAGCATCAACGGCGGTGCCTCGCGGGCCCGTTCGGCCTCCCGGCTCCGCGGGCGGGCGAAGAAGCCGACCCCGAGGGCCTTCACGAACACCGCCGCCGCCACCCCCGCCGAGAGCGCCACGAGCCCCACCGCCAGCGGCAGCGCTATCGCCACCGCCACCCCCGGCATCTCAAGCCCGTGGATCAGCGACTGCAGCAGCAGCCACTCGCTGACGAACCCGTTCCCCGGCGGCAGCGCCACCGCGCCGAGCGCACCCACCGCGAAAAGCCCGGCCGTCACCGGCATCCGGGGTCGAAGCCCGCCAAGCCGGTCCAGGTCCCGCACCCCGGTGGCCCGCACCACCGCACCCGCCGCCCCGAACAACAGGGCCTTGAAAGCGGCGTGGTTGACCACATGCAGCAGACCGGCGGCCAGCGCGAGCGCCGCGAGCCCCTGGTCGCCCGACGCGGCGAAGAGCCCCGCCGCACCCGTGGCCACCAGGACGAGCCCCAGGTTCTCCGCCGTCGAGTACGCGAGCAGCCGCTTCACGTCCGACGAGATCGCCGCCTGCAGGATCCCGTACACCGCCGAGACCCCGCCGACCCCCATCAGCCCCAGCCACCACCAGGCGGGACCCCCGCCGAGCAGATCGAACCCGGTGCGCACGATCCCGTACGCCCCCAGATTGACCATGGCCGCGCTCATCAGCGCCGACACCGGCCCCGGCGCCTCCGGATGCGCCCGCGGGAGCCAGGCGTGCAGCGGCACCGCACCCGCCTTCGAGGCGAACGCCGCCGCCGTCAGCACGAACACGGTGCCCCGCACCGTCGGCGACAACTCTGCCGCACCCGCCCGTAGTTCCGCGAAACCCTCCCCGCCGGCCCGTGCGGCGAACAGCGCGAAGCCCGCGAGGAGCAGCACCAGACCCAGGTGCGTCATCACCGCGTACCAGAGACCCGCCGTGCGCACCTCCGCCCGCGCCCGGTGCTCCACCAGGACAAGCAGCAGCGAGGAGAGCGCCATCACCTCCCACACGAAGAGGAACGTGGAGACGGAGGCGGCCGCCGGGACGAGGATCAGGGTCAGCGCGAACAGCGGCAGCACCGCCTGCGCCGTGCGGGACGCCAGTCCGAGCGTGCCGTGCCCGGACGCGTAACCGATGCCGTACACGCCCACCGCGGCCACCACCGCGCCCGCCACCGCCATGAACAGGCCCGAGAGCGCGTCCACTTGCCACACCGTGCCCGCGAGCGGCAGCAGCTCCGGCAGCCGGCCCGTCCACTGCTCCCCGCCCAGGGCGCCCGCCCCGGCCGCGCAGCCCGCCGCGCCGACGCCGGCCGTGCACACGCCCGAGGCAATCAGGCGTGCCCGGCCCGGCAGGACGGACCCGGCCGCGGCGCCCGCGGCGGCCAGCGCCCCGGCGGCGCCCAGGCCCGCCGCGATCACCGGCCGGTCACCCGGCGCAGCGCCGCCACGATGGCTTCGGGTTCGGGCGGACAGCCCGGCACGGCCAGGTCCACGGCCACGACGTCGGAGACGGCGCCCTCGATCCCGTAACCCCCGGCGAACTCCCCGCAGTCGATGGCGCAGTCGCCGACCGCGACGACGATGGGCGGCTCGGGCATCGCCTGGACCGTGCGCCGCAGCGGCTCGGCCATGTTCCGGGTGACCGGCCCCGTCACCAGGGCCACGTCCGCGTGCCGGGGCGAGGCCACCAGGCGGGCGCCGTAACGCTCGGCGTCGTGCACCGGGTTGAACGCGGCGGCGATCTCGATCTCGCAGCCGTTGCACGAACCGGCGTCCACACAGCGGACCTGCGCCGAGCCCCCGAGCCGCCGGGCCTGCGGGAGAGGGCCGTCGGCGGGCGCGGGCGGCGCGGGTTCGGCGACCCGCCCGGTCGTACGGATCTTGCGCAACAAGCCCATGAACGCCCCTCCCGAAAGGGTGGTGAGGACACTCCTCCGTGGCGGCTAACGGGGTTGTCCGTAGCCGGAGTTACGGAACTTTCCTTGCGCTTTGCGTGCTTTGTTGAGATTTTGTACGAGCGATTCCGCAGCATGGCGGCCGCTCCGTTTTGTGGCTCGGCCGAGGGAGGCGACCGCCCCCGCACGCGGATGCTGTCCATGTGCGGCGAGGGCGGCCGCCGGTCTCGGCGGAGCCGTCAGAACCGGGGTGACGGCATGTCACCCCCTCTTCCGGGGCTGCGGGGCGGTGCGGGAGCCGGGCCATTCGTCGCTGCACCACTCGCGCAGCTCCCCGCCGTCGCCCCGGTGGGCGGCGAGCGCGGTGGCCAGGTCGGCGTGGACGGTCATCTCCGGGCAGTCGCCGCTGGGCACGAGGGAGCCGTCGGCGGGGATCGCGGCGAGTTCGAGCGGCCGGCCGCCGTCCCGCAGCCGGCGGGCGGCGTCGGCCACCGCGAGCTGGCCGCCCGCGGACCAGCCGCGCAGACCGGTGAGGTCGAGGATCACGGGACCTTCGCCACGGGCCACGACCCAGCCCACCGCACCGCCGAACCGGCTGACCGCGTCGGCCCCGAGATAGCCGGCGAGCGAGAGCACGCTCAGGCCGGGGCGGGTGGTGTAGCGCCATTCGATGGTCATGGTGTTGCCTTCGCGGGTTGCAGGGGGAGGGTGATCCAGACGCTCTTTCCGCCGCCGTCGGCGTCCCGGCGGACCACACAGGTGCCGCCGGCGGCGGTCATCACCTCGGCGATCACGGCGAGCCCGCCGCCGGCGGTGGCGGCGGCGAGGACCCCGGGATGGTGCGGGTGCCGGTCGTGCACGGCGAACGCGAGCGTGTCGTCGCCCGCCGCGAAGGTGACGGTGAGGCTGGGCGAGGTGTCGGCGGCGTGCCGGACGCTGTTGGTGACCAGCTCGCTGAGGATCAGCAGCGCGGGCCCGAGCGCGGGGTGGTCGGCGGCGATGCCCCATTCGGCGAAGGTCATCTCCGCCGTCTCGCGCACCACCCGGACCGCCGCGGGCAGCGTCGGCACCGTCAGCACATGACGGTGGGGCAGCGCTGCCGTCGCGGAGCTCATCGTGTCTCCACCGTGCCCAGGCGGTATCCCGTCACGGTCTGCGGGGTGATCCGCAGCAGGGTGTCGTGCGGCCCGTACGCCCAGCCGGGCAGGGTACGCCGGTAGTGCGCGGCCTCGACCGGCTCGGCGACCGGTTCGCCGGGCCCGGTGACGGTGACGCTCCAGCCGCTGCCCGCCGGCATCCGGATCTCGTCGACCTGGTACGTCAGCGTCGGGCGGGCGTGCAGCAGATCCGCCTGCACCGGGGCGCGGACGATGAGCCGGCCGTATTCGAGGACGTGCACGGCGGGCCGTACGACCGCCTGCTCGCGCTGGGTGAAGACGAGGCGTCCGTGGGCGGCGCCTTCGAGCAGCCAGAGGGCCTCGGCCCCGGAGGTCTCGACGATCCGGCGGGTGGTCGGCACGCTCATCGGGCCGCCTCCTCGGGCACCCGTCCCGAGCCCTGCCCGGAGGGGCCGGGCTGTCCGGGGACCACCGGAAGGAGGCCGGCGCCGTGCAGATGGGCGCGGGCGCCCGCGATGGCCTCGGGGGTCGTGGCGTACTCGCGGCCGTCGAGCCGCAGCAGGTCGAGCGCGCCGACCGAGTCCAGGGCCTTGCGCTGCCCCGGCCGTATCCCCGAGGTCATGACCACGATGCCGCGCCGGTTGAGCTTCTCCACGGCGTCCTTGAGGACGAGCGCGCCGGTGGCGTCGATCGTGGTCACCCGGGACATCCGCAGGATGACCACGCGGACGTCGGCGACCTCGGCGAGTTCGAGTAGGAAGCGGTGGGCGGCGGCGAAGAACAGCGGGCCGTCGATCCGGTAGGCGACGATGTGCTCGGCGAGCAGGGCGTGCTCCTCCGCGGTGTGCTCGCCGGGCAGGTCGGCCGTGAAGTCGACCTCGGCGAGCCGGGCCTGCCGGGCCACGGCGCGCAGCGCGAGGGCGCCGGCGACGACGAAGCCGATGATCACCGCGTACACCAGGTCGAGCGCGAGGGTCGCGACGGCCGTGAGGACGAGCACGACGGCGTCGGAGCGGGTGGCCTTCGCCATGGCGCGCAGCGAGCCGACCTCGATCATGCGGATCGCGGTGGCGATCAGGACGCCGGCCAGCGCGGCGAGCGGGATCCGCGACACCAGCGGGGCGGCGGCGAAGACGATCACGGCGAGGACGGCGGCGTGGGTGAGGGCCGCGAGCCGCGACGACGCTCCGGTGCGCACGTTGACGGCGGTACGGGCGATGGCGGCCGTCGCCGGGACGCCGCCGAACAGCGGGGCGGCCAGGTTCGCCAGGCCCTGCCCGAACAGCTCCCGGTCCGGGTCGTGCTTCTGGCCGACCGTCATGCCGTCGGCGACGGTCGCCGAGAGCAGCGACTCCAGGGCGGCGAGCGCGGCGACCGCGACGGCGGGCGCGAGCAGCGAGCCGAGCGCCGAGACGTCGAGGAAGGCGAGGGAGGGCGCGGGCAGTCCGGCCGGCAGGTCGCCGATGGGGGCGGCGGCGTCGAGGTGGAAGAGCTGGGCCGCCACGGTCGCGGCGACGACCGCCACGATCGAGAAGGGGATGGTGGGGCGCCAGCGCGCACCGAGCAGCATGATCAGCGCCACGCCGGCCGCGAGGCCGACGGCGGTCCAGTTCGGCGTCTTCACGAACTCCTGGACCGCGTGCCAGGTCACCACCAGGACCCGGTCGCCCTCGGGCTTGGGGACGCCGAGCGCGTTCGGGATCTGCTGCAGGCCGATGACCAGGGCGATGCCCAGGGTGAAGCCCTCGACGACGGGGGCGGGGATGTAGCGCATGTACCGGCCGGCCCGGGCCACCGCCAGGCCGATCAGCAGCACGCCGGCCATCAGACCGACGGTCAGCACACCGCCGGGGCCGTACTCCGCCACGATCGGCACGAGCACCACGGTCATGGCGCCGGTCGGGCCGGACACCTGGAGGTTCGAGCCGCCGAACAGCGCGGCGAGCGCGCCGGCGACCACGGCGGTGGCCAGGCCGGCCTCGGCGCCGAGGCCGGAGGAGACGCCGAAGCCGAGCGCGAGCGGCAGCGCGACGATGGCGACGGTGAGACCGGCGAGCAGGTCGCGACGCGGGTCGCGGCGCATGGCGGCGTAGTCGGCGCGGGCGGGCAGGAGGGCACGGATCCGGCGCAGGGCCGGGGCGAGGGCGGTGCTCATCGCGCGGCGACCTCGGCTTCCCGCAGCTCCGCGAGGAGCTCGTTCTGCCCCGCCAGCATCTCGGTGAGGATCCGCCGGGCGGCCTGCATGAGGTCGGCGACGTCGCCGCCGGCGAGCGTGTAGACCACGGTGGAGCCCTCGCGGGTGGAGGTCACGATCCCGGACCGGCGGAGCACCGCGAGCTGCTGGGAGAGCGCCGGGGGCTCGACCTCGATCTCGGCGAGCAGGTCGCGTACCGCCAACGGTCCGTTCTGGAGCAGCTCGAGGACGCGGATGCGGACCGGGTGGCCCAGCATCCGGAAGAACTCGGCCTTGGCCTGGTACAGCGGAACCGGCACGATCGCGGCCTCTCCTCACGCCCCGCGCGGCGGCGGCGGGGTCCTGGCTCGGTGCTGTGCCCGCGGCTACCTGCGGGCACAGCGAAACCATCATGTATCGAATTGCCGAATTATGCAATTCATGCATTGGGGAGAGGTGCAGGGGCCGGGGCCCAGGGGGTGGGGCTGGTAGGGGGTTCGGCCGGTTCAGCGGGCCTCGACCAGGCGGATGCCGGTGACCAGGTCGGGCCGGATGCGGACCACCTGGTCCATGGTCCGGTCCGACCAGGGCGTGAGCAGACGCTCGTAACGGGCCAGGTCGTCGGGGTCGGTCACCAGATGGCAGTAGCCCGTCACCACGGTGCTCCAGCCGAGCCGGGTCGTCATGTCGATGTCGTCCGCCTCGTAGGCGACGACGACTCCGCGCGAACCGGCCTCCCGCGTGCTCAGGAGCAGCGCGCCGCTCTCGTGGGTGCGGATGACGATCTGCCCGTCGTCGACGATGTGGTTGACCGGGCGGATCGCGGGCAGCGCCTGCCGCGTGAACACGATCCGGCCCAGCGGCACGCCGGCCAGCAGGCGCAGGGCCTCGTCGGCGTCGAGCTCGACCGTGCGGCGCGGACCGGTGGCGGCCGGGGCGGAGGAGCGGGTCGGAGCGTCGTTCATGGGTGGCGTCCTGAGTCGGCGAGGGCGGGAGGGGCGGGGTGCCCTGTGGTTGCTCTGCGGGTGGCTCATTTCAGTAGACGGCCGGGCGGGGGCGGGGCGGAAGGGCCGTTCGGCCCCTTGCCGCCGCCCGCGGCGGCTCGCTTCACTGCGGGAGACGAGGATGTCACGCAGGAGGCGCGAGGGGTGAGCGAACGGTGATCGTCGCGGTGGGACACATCGATCTGAGCCGGGAGGCGAGGACCGCGGTGGAGGCGGAGCTGAGCGCACGGCTGAGCCGGCTGCCCGCCGGGCGGGCCGGTCTCGTACGGGCCGGCCGGGGCGTCCCCGCCCTGTTCGCCCGCGCGGCGAAGGCCGCCGGCCGCCGCCTGGTCGTCACCTTCCCCGCCCCGGAGTCCGGGGCGGGCCCGGCCCCCGAGACGCTGCCGCCGGTCGACCGCCTGCCCGCCGGGGACCTGCTCGCGCTCGCCGACGAGGTACGGCTGCTCGCCTACGACCCCGCCGACCGCGACGCCTGCGTCTGCGCCGACGAGCACCTGGTCAAGGGCTGCCGGCACCTCCTCGCCGTATGGGACGGCTCGCCCTCCAACGGCCGGGACGCCACGGCCCACCTGGTCGCCTACGCTCTCGCCTGGGGCATCCCGGTGGACGTCGTCTGGCCGGACCACGCCCGGCGCGAGTCGACGGCCCCGACGGGGTAGCGGCGGCGACGCGGTGGCGGGGCCTGCGCGGTCGGGGGCGCGTGCGGTCGGGCGCCCGCAGGGCGTGGTGCGTGCTGCGTGCGAGGTCGCGGCGTCAGCGCGGTCGGGGCGCCGGCAGGGCCTGGCGCCTGCGCGGTCGGGGCGCCGGGACGAGCGCGGCGTCGAACACTCGTGGGCGGGCCGTTCGGCCCTTGGGGGCGGGGGCGCGGCTCGGCTTCACTGCGGCGCATCCGAGGCCCATTCCCGACGCCAGTGAGGCGGTACGCACTCCGATGAACCCGATGGCCGACACCCCCACGCCCACCCGGCACCGCACGCGGGCCGCCACCCGCGAGCCGGCCGCCCTCGGCGCCTCGCGGGCGCTGGCCTGGCTGCTGATCGTGACCGGCGCCCTGGGCACCCTCGCCTCGTTCGTCATCACCGTCGACAAGTTCGAACTTCTCGCGAACCCGGGCTTCAGCCCGTCCTGCAACCTCAGCCCGGTCGTCTCCTGCACCAACGTGATGGCGAGCGACCAGGCCTCCGTCCTCGGCTTCCCGAACCCGCTGCTCGGCCTCGCCGCGTACCCCGTCGTCGCCGCCATCGGCGTCGCGCTGCTCGCGGGCGCCGCCTTCCGCCGCTGGTTCTGGCTCGGTCTGAATCTGGGCACGGCGCTCGGCGCGGTCTTCTGCATGTGGCTCATGGGCCAGGCCCTGTACGAGATCGGCGCCCTGTGCCTGTGGTGCTGCCTCGCCTGGGCCGCCACCATCGCGATGTTCTGGTACACCACCGTCCACAACCTGCGCCACGGCTTCGTCCGAGCCCCGCGCGGACTCGTCGCGGGGGCACTGGAGTTCCACTGGGCGGTGCCGGTCACCTGGTACCTGGTCGTCGTGCTGCTGATCGCCACCCGCTGGTGGGACTACTGGCGGACACTGCTCTGACGACGTGTGACGCAGGTTTGCGGCACAGGCGTGCGAGCTGCACCAGCACGTGTACGGCGGCGGCGCGGCGGAGAAGCCCGAAGTCCCGCATCAACTGCCGCCCGCGCTCGTACGGTTCGAGAACCGCGACGACGAGCGGACGCGCATCGCGCGGGGGATCTTCGCAGGGGTCAGGCCGCGCGGCGGACCGCGAGCACGGTCGTGTCGTCCGTCAGGCCCGTCGCCGCGTGCGCCGTGGCCGCCGCGCGGATGCGGGAGACGAGGACGCCCGGGTCGGTGAGGGTGGGGTCGGTGCGCAGCGAGCGGGCGAGGTCCTCGTACAGCGGGTAGAACTCGCCGTCGGCGTCACGGGCCTCGGTCACGCCGTCGGAGAAGAGCAGCAGGGTCTCGCCGGGGGCGAGGGTGACCGTTGTGGCGGAGGGGCGCTCGTCGGTCAGCGACAGCATGCCGAGGGGCAGCGCGGACTCGCCGGCCAGCGGGCGGACCCCGGCGGTGCTCACGGCGAGCGGCGTGAGGTGGCCGCAGTTGACCAGGTCGACGGCGGTGCCGGTGGTGTCCGGCCCGGCGGGCGGGAAGTGGAGGAGCGCGGCGGTGGCGAAGCGTTCCGTCTCGTCGCTGCCGAGGGCCCGCACGTACTCCTGGTGGCGGCGGAGCCGCGCGTCCATGCGCACGGCGACCTCGGCGAGGTCGCCCTCATGGGCGGCGGCCTCACGGAAGCTGCCGACCAGCGCCGCCGCGCAGGCCACCGCGTCGAGCCCCTTGCCCTGCACGTCGCCCAGGACGAGCCGGGTGCCGTGCGGCGAGGGCTGGATGTCGTAGAAGTCCCCGCCGACCCGGGCGGCGACGTCCGCCGCCGTGTACGTGGCGGCGTGCTCCAGGTCGCCCCACCGCGACGGCAGCGGGCGGAGCACCGTACGCCAGGTGGTGTCGGCGACCTCGCGGACCCGGGCGGCCCGGCGTCCGGCGCGCAGCCGGGCACGACACACGACGAGCGCGCCCAGGCTGCTGACCAGGATCAGGCTGAGCCCCGGGGCGGTGCTGCGGAGGGTCACGTACACCGCCAGGGTGAGCGCCGCGTAGAACGCGGTGACGCGCAGGCCGCACAGCAGCGCCGCGAGGCCGGGGACGAGGAGCAGCCACGCGAGGCACTGCCCGCTGTTGAGGTGGCCGGCCCCGTAGCACGCGAGGACGAGGGCCATCAGTGTGCCGGGGAGGAGGACCAGCGCGCGGCCGTGGCGCGCGCAGGCAGCGGTCACGGTCGTGAGGCGGCGGTGCTCCAGCGAAAGGTTCACGTTTTAACTAGACCTTACGGCCGGGGGGACGGTCGACCGGCCCAAAGTCCCGAAACCGCCGACCGAAGTCCCTACGCGCCCCCGCCCACCCCCAGTGCCTGGATGTCGACCATCCCGTAGGCCTGGTTGACGTAGACGTTCGTCAGGCGCGGGTTGCGGTAGTTCAGTGCCTTGGTGGCGACGACCGGCAGGTAGTAGGCGCCGTCGGTGATCTTGTGGTTGATGTCGCGGTGGAGCTCGGCGGCCTTCGTGGGGTCGGTCTCGGCGGCGGCCCGGTCGAAGAGGGTGTTGATCGCCGGGTCGTTCACCTGGGCGTAGTCGGTGTTGCCCGAGGGGGTGATCGACCGGCCGTCGGCCAGCGGCCGGAGGAAGCTCGCGCCCTGCGGGTGGTCGCCGACCCAGCCGGTGACGATCAGGCCGTAGCCCTGCTTCTTGACCGTGCTCGGGGAGCCCACGCCGGAGTAGAACTTCGAGAGGTCCAGCTTCTCGATCTCGAGCGTGATGCCGACCGCCTTGAGGCTGTTCTTCAGCACCTCGGCGGTGGCGACGTTCTGGGAATGGGTGTCGCGCACCGCGAGCTTGGCGGCGAAGCCCTGCGGGCGGCCGCAGGCGCGCAGCTCCTCGCGGGCCTTCTCGGGCTGCGCCTTGCCGGCCGTCAGGCCGTAGGGGTCGTAGGCGTCCGAGCCGGGGATCGTCGGGGGCAGCAGACTGCCGAGCGGGGCGCCGGCCGTCGGGCCGCCGCGCGCGGTCTGCAGGGCCCGGGGGTCGGCCGCGTAGAACACGGCCTTGCGGCAGTGCTCGTTGTCGAACGGCGCCGTCTTCGACACCAGCGCCACCATCGACACAGCGCCCGTGGCCGGCGCGTCCGCCGAGGCCTTCAGCTTCGCGTCGCCGAGCACCCGCGCCCGGGCGGCCTGCGCCAGACCGCCCTGCTGGGCGTCCAGGTCGGCCGAGCCGTTGAGGAGCTCCGCGGTCAGCGCCTCGGGATCCTGGGTGACCGTCAGCTCGATCCGGTCCGGCAGCGCGCGGCGCAGCGGGTCGGTGGACTGCTTCCAGTTGGTGTTGCGCACCAGGACGAGCGACTTCTCCGGGGTGTACGAGGCGAACTTGTACGGCCCCGAGGCCACCGGCCGCTGCCCGTAGCGCGCGCCCGTGTCCCGGTCGCGCGGCACCGGGGCGGTCGCGCCCATGGCCAGCAGATGGGGGAACATCGAGTCCGGCTTCGCCAGGCGGAACACCAGGGTGCGGTCGTCGGGCGTCTCGATCGCCGACAGGCCGTTCTTCTCGGGCGTCGTGTCCTTCGCCGGGCCGGGGTACTTCCCCTGCGGGTCGAGCGCCTCGGCGAAGTAGGTGGGGCCGCCGCTGACGACCGACTGGTCGAAGACCCGCTCGATCGCGTACTTGACGTCCTTGCTCGCGATCGGCGTGCCGTCCTCGAAGGTGACACCGGACCGCAGCCGCACGGTGTACGTCTTCCCGTCCGGCGACACCTCCGGCTGCGCCTCGGCCAGATCCGGTACGAGCGAGGTGCCGGCCCGGCCCGGCTTGGCGTCGTACGCGAGCAGCGTCCGGGCGTAGAGGCGCTGGACGTTCCAGACCCAGCCGTAGTACGCGCGGCCCGGGTCCCAGGAGTCGGCGTCGTAGGCGGTGCGCAGCCGCAGCGTGCCGCCCTTGGCGGTGGACGGGTTGACCACGTTCGTGACGGCCGCGTCGAAGCCGGTGGCGCCGGAAGGGGTGACGTCGTTCTTGGAATCGTCGTTCTTGGACGCGGACTTGTCGTCCTTCTTCGCGCCCTGGTTCAGCAGGACGGCGGTGGTGACGCCGCCGCCCGCCACCAGCGCCGCCGCGACGGCGATCGCCACGATCCGCTGCCGGTTGCGCGCGGGCCGGCCCGGAGCGGTCGGGGCCGCCGGGCCGGCCGGCCCGGGCCACGTGGTGGACACCAGGCCCGGGGCCTGCGACGGCATCGGCGGCACGGTCCGCGGCATCGGCGGCGCCGGCGGGGGAGTCTCCACCACGGGCGTCGTCGGTACGGGCGCCTCCGCAGCCGGAGTCTCGGGTACGGGCTGCGCCGGCACAGGCGCGGGCGCCGGCGCGGGCCGCTTGGCCAGGGCGTCCCGGGGGTCGGGCGTCCCGGGCGGCGGCGTCTTCACCGCGGCCCCTCCGGCCGCCCCCGCCGCCTCCGCCCCCGCCGGGCGGGTGAGCGCCGCGGCCACCGTGTCCGGCAGCCAGTCCGTCTCCTGCGGCAGCCCGCCGCCGTAGGTGTGCGTGCCGGTCTCGCCGAGCAACCGGGCGAACTCCGCGAGGAGTTCGGGCACGGTGGGGCGCCGTGCCGGGTCCTTCTCCAGACAGCGGGCCACGAAGTCCGTGCCGTCGGGCAGCCCCCGCAGGTCCGGAGTCTCGTACACCGCACGGAAGTTGACCGAGTGCGCCGGGCCGACGCCGAACGGCGCGGTGCCCGTGCCGGCGAAGGCGAGGACCGCGCCGAGCGAGAACACATCGCTCGCCGGGCCGATCCGATGACCGGTCACCTGCTCGGGCGACATGAAACCGGGGGTGCCGATGACCATGCCGGTCTGGGTGAGGACGCTGGACTCGGTGGCCAGGGAGATGCCGAAGTCGATGACGCGCGGGCCGTCGGTGGCGAGCAGCACGTTCGACGGCTTGAGGTCGCGGTGGATCAGCCCCGTGCCGTGGATGGCCTCCAGGGCCTCGACGAGCCCGGCACCCAGATAGTGCAGCGAGCGCCGGGGCCAGGCCCCGTGGGCCTGGATCGCCGCGTCGAGCGGCAGGCCCGGCACGTAGGCGGTGGCGAGCCAGGCGGGCGAGCCCTCGGGGTCGGCGTCGACGACGGCCGCGGTGAAGAAGCCGGTCACCCGGCGGGCCGCCTCGACCTCCCGGGCGAACCGCCGCAGGAAGTCGGGGTCCTCGGCGAGTTCGGCGCGCACCACCTTCACCGCGACCATCCGGCCACTGGTCGAGCGGCCCAGGTACACGCGGCCCATGCCGCCCGCGCCGAGCCGCGCGAGGATCCGGTACCGCCCCACCTGCCGCGGATCTGCCGCGCCCAGCGCTTCCAACGTTCCCCCCGGTCGGTGACCCCACCGTCGGGGGCCGTCCGAGGACGATTACATCAGACCCCGCTGCCCCCTACGGCCGCCGGGCGTAGCAGAACAGCTGCTCCTCCGGCACGGCCGAGGGCCCGTCGGGGCGGAACTCCGAGACGGCCTGGTGCAGGACGTCCAGGCCGCACTCCTCGCGCAGCAGGCGGACGAACTCCTCGGCGGAGAAGCTGGAGACCCGGGCCCGGTGGCCCATCCAGACGATCTCCACGTCTTCCACGTCGGCCGGGACGGTCGCGCTGACCAGGAGGCCGCCCGGCTTCAGCCAGGAGGTCATCCGGCGCAGCGCGTCGGCCGCCCCGGCGCGGTCCATCATCAGGAGCGGGAAGAAGGCGCACACCGCGTCGAAGCCGCCCTCCGGGCCGGTGAACTCCCGTACGTCGCACCGCTCGAACCGGGCGCCGGGCACCTGCCGGCGGGCCAGGTCCACCATGGTGCCGGACACGTCGATGCCGGTGACCGCGTGCCCGGCGCGGTCGAGGAGCTCGGCCACCGGGCGGCCGGTGCCGCTGCCGACGTCCAGGACCCGGGCGCCCCGGGGGAGCCGGTCGAGCAGCCAGTCGACGGCGGCCAGCTGCTCGGGAAGGTGCCCGAAGGCCTTCTCGTAGCCGAGCCCGACCTCGTCGAACAGCTCCTCGGCCGTCAGCGCCCGCTCTTCGCTCATGGTGTTCCCCTCCCGCGGGCCGGCGGCCCGATCGCGGACCGCCTACCCAGGGGAGGCTCGGCGCATGTCGGCGGGCGGGTGCGGAAGCTCCGTGGGCTCCCCGTTCGGCGGGCGTCCGGCGCCCTCCGCGCGCTCCCGCCGGTTGCGTGGGCGGACCGCCGCCGGTGGGTGGCCGAAACCGCGCGGCCCCGCTGTTCCGTACCGCTCGTTCGGCGGAGGCTCACGCGCGCCCCCGTCCCCGCCTGCGACGGGCCGTGACCTGACTCGTTTTCAAGAGCGCCTGTCGGAGGGTGAGTTGCGTGAGGGGCGTACGGCGGGCCGCGCGCGCCCCGCCGCACTCTCCCGGATGGCTCGAAAGTCGTCGTCGCCCGGATAAACCCCGGCAGAAGCAAGATCACTGCTTCGAGGTAACGCCGCCGGACTGGCTGGGCAGGCCCCCTCTCGCGACGGTTAGTGTTCCCCCGGATCTGGACGGAATCCCAGAGATTGTGTCGGTTTTTCCTCTTTTCAAGGAGCGCTCGTCCCATGACCGTTGAGACCGGCCCGGAGATGGAGCTGGAGCCGTCGCGGCCGCAGTCCAGCCTCAGCACCGCGGCAGCCCGGAACCTCGCCACCACGACCAAGTCCGCCCCGCAGATGCAGGAGATCACCTCCCGGTGGCTGCTGCGCATGCTCCCCTGGGTGGAGACGAAGGGCGGCGCCTACCGGGTGAACCGCCGACTCAGCTACACCGTCGGCGACGGCGTCATCGAGTTCGTGCAGGACGGCGCCTCCGTCCGGGTCATCCCCCGGGAACTCGGCGAACTCGCCCTGCTGCACGGCTTCGAGGACGAGGACGTGCTGCGGGCGCTCGCCGACCGCTGCGTCCAGCGCGACTTCCGCGCCGGCGAGGTCCTCGTCGAGCGCGGCGCCGCCGCGGAGCACATCCACCTCATCGCCCACGGCCGGATCAGCCAGACCTCGGTCGGCAAGTACGGCGACGAGGTCGCCGTCGCGGTCCTCGCCGACGGCGACCGGTTCGGCGAGAACGCCCTCCTGGACGCCGACGCCACGTGGGACTACACCGCCACCGCCGAGACCCCCGGCACCCTGCTCACCCTCTCCCGCTCCGACTTCGCCGCCGTGCAGGCGCAGGCGCCCGCGCTCGCGGAGCACATCAGCGAGTTCAGCGCGCTGCCCGGGCAGCGGCAGAACAAGCACGGCGAGGCCGAGATCGCCATGTCCGCCGGCCACGTCGGCGAGGCCGAACTCCCCGGCGCCTTCGTGGACTACGAGCTCAAGCCGCGCGAGTACGAGCTCTCCGTCGCCCAGACGGTCCTCAAGGTCCACACCCGGGTCGCCGACCTCTACAACGGCCCGATGAACCAGACCGAGGAACAGCTCCGGCTCACGATCGAGGCGCTCCGCGAGCGCCAGGAGCACGAGCTGATCAACAACCGCGAGTTCGGTCTGCTCCACAACGCCGACTTCAAGCAGCGGATCCAGACCCACTCGGGCCCGCCCACCCCGGACGACCTCGACGAACTGCTCTGCCGCCGCCGCGGCACCAAGTTCCTCTTCGCCCACCCGAAGACCATCGCGGCGATCGGGCGCGAGTTCAACAGCCGCGGGCTCTACCCGGACCACGTCGACGTCGGCGGCCAGTCCGTCCCGGCCTGGCGCGGGGTCCCGATCCTGCCCTGCAACAAGATCCCGATCAGCAACGAGCAGACCAGCTCGATCATCGCCATGCGTACCGGCGAGGACAACCAGGGCGTCGTCGGCCTGCGCCAGACCGGTCTGCCGGAGGAGTACGAGCCCGGTCTGTCGGTGCGCTTCATGGGCATCAACGAGCAGGCGATCATCTCGTACCTGGTCACCACCTACTACTCCGCCGCGATCCTCGTGCCCGACGCGCTCGGCGTGCTGGAGAACGTGCAGATCGCCCGCAGGCGCGACTAGGCGGATACCCGCTCGTCCGAGGGCCGCGCCCGGCCGGGCCCACCCGGGCCGGGGCGGCCCCCTCATCCCAGCAAGGAGCCACGGATGCCCGACCCCGGGCTTTCCCCGCTGCCCGGCCCGCCCTCCGCCCCCTTCCGGTCCGCCTCGGCCCCGGCCGAGGCCGCGGCGCCGGTCGACGTGACCGTCGCCCTGGCGCCGGCCGAGGCGCCCGTACCGCCCGAGTCCGCCATCGAGCGCATCCTGCGCGGGCCCAGCGGTCTGGGCACCACGGCGCTCTCCCTGGCCCGGCGTCCGGCACCGCCGGAGGCGCCGCCCGCGGCCGGAGCCGTACCGGACGCCGTGCCCGGAGCCGTACCCGAGGTGGCACCGGAGGCGGTGGCCGAGGCCGTGGCCGAGGTGCTGTCCGCGTCCGGGACCACGGCCGACCAGGGCACGCCCATCCCCGGCCTGTACTTCCACCCCATCGCCGAGCCGGACCCGGCCCGGGTGGCGGAGGTCAGCCGCCGGATCAAGGAATGGGCGGTGGACGAGGTCCAGGCGTACCCCCCGGAGTGGGAGGACCAGTTCGACGGCTTCTCCGTCGGGCGCTACATGGTCGCCTGCCACCCGGACGCGCCGACCGTCGACCACCTCATGGCCGCCACCCGTCTGATGGTCGCCGAGAACGCGGTCGACGACTGCTACTGCGAGGACCACGGCGGCTCGCCGATCGGCCTCGGCAGCCGGCTGCTGCTCGCGCACACCGCCCTCGACCCGCTGCACACCACGGCCGAGTACGCACCGGCCTGGCGCGAGTCGCTGGAGTCGGACGCGCCGCGGCGGGCCTACCGCTCGGCGATGGAGTACTTCAACCAGCTGGCCACGCCGTCCCAGTCGGACCGCTTCCGGCACGACATGGCGCGGCTGCACATGGGCTACCTCGCCGAGGCGGCCTGGGCCGAGACCGACCACGTGCCCGAGGTGTGGGAGTACCTGGCGATGCGCCAGTTCAACAACTTCCGCCCCTGCCCCACCATCACCGACACCGTCGGCGGCTACGAACTGCCGGCGGACCTGCACGCCACCCCCGCCATGCAGCGGGTCATCGCGCTCGCCGGGAACGCGACCACCATCGTCAACGACCTGTACTCCTACACCAAGGAGCTGGCCAGCCCGGGCACGCACCTCAACCTGCCCGTGGTGATCGCCGAACGCGAGGGCGTCTCCGCCAAGGAGGGCTATCTGAAGGCCGTCGAGGTCCACAACGACCTCATGCACGCCTTCGAGGCCGAGGCCGCCGCACTGGCCGCCGCCAACCCCGTGCCCACCCTGCTGCGCTTCCTGCGCGGCGTGGCCGTGTGGGTCGACGGCAACCACTACTGGCACCAGACCAACACCTACCGCTACAGCCTGCCCGACTTCTGGTAAGCACCCGCGACCCGACGTCCGGCAAGAAATGGATTTCTCTGTGACCACCGAGCTGACCCCCACCGACGCCTCCACGATCATCCCCGGCCCCGCGAACCCGTACCAGGGCGACATCGCCCGCTACTGGAACGCCGAGGCCCGGCCCGTGAACCTGCGCCTCGGTGACGTGGACGGCCTCTACCACCACCACTACGGCATCGGCGAGATCGACCATGCCTCCCTCGGCACCCCCGAGGACAGCGAGTACGAGAAGAAGCTCATCACCGAGCTGCACCGCCTGGAGTCGGCCCAGGCCGAGGTCCTCCTCGACCACCTCGGCCCGATCACCGCCGAGGACACCCTCGTCGACGCCGGCTGCGGCCGCGGCGGTTCGAGCGTGATGGCCCACCAGCGCTTCGGCTGCAAGGTCGAGGGTGTCACCCTCTCCTCCACCCAGGCCGAGTTCGGCAACAAGCGCGCCCGCGAGCTGGGCATCGACAGCCATGTGCACGCCCAGGTCTGCAACATGCTCGACACCCCGTTCGAGAAGGGCAGCATCGCCGCCTCCTGGAACAACGAGTCCAGCATGTACGTCGACCTCGACGACCTGATGGCCGAGCACTCCCGCTTCCTGCGGGTCGGCGGCCGCTACGTCACCATCACCGGCTGCTGGAACCCCAAGTACGGCCAGCCCTCCAAGTGGGTCTCCCAGATCAACGCCCACTTCGAGTGCAACATCCACTCCCGCCGCGAATACCTGCGCGCCATGGCCGACAACCGGCTGGTCCCGAACGCGGTCGTCGACCTGACCGCCGCGACCCTCCCGTACTGGGAGCTGCGCGCCACGTCCTCGCTGGTCACCGGCATCGAGGAGGCCTTCATCGAGTCGTACAAGGACGGCTCCTTCCAGTACCTCCTGATCGCCGCCGACCGCGTCTGATCCGCCGCCCCACCGGCGGAAGAGAGGCCGGGCCCGTCCAGCGGACGGGCCCGGCCGTTTTCGCGCGGGCCGGGGCGGGCAGCCGCCGGGCTGAAGGGGGTCGTCGTACGGCCGGGGCGGTGGTGAGCGAGATGGCCCGACCCGTGTGGACCGGGGTGCTGAGCTTCGGCCTGGTGAGCGTGCCCGTCGGGCTCTACACCGCCACCTCCGCGCACACCCTGCGCTTCCACCAGCTGCAGCGCGGCACCTCCGACCGGATCCGCAACCGGCGGGTGAACGAGCGGACCGGCGAGGAGGTCGAGCTCGGCGACATCGTGAAGGGCTTCGACGCGGGGGACGCGTACGTCCTCGTCGAACCCGACGAGCTCGACGAGATCGCGCCCGGCCGCTCGAAGGCGCTGGAGATCAGCGGATTCGTGGACCTGGAGGCGATCGACCCGATCTACTTCGACCGGACCTACTACCTCGGACCGAAGACCGGGGAGTACGCCAAGGTCTACGGCCTCCTGGAGCGGGCGCTCGCGAAGGCGGGCCGGGCGGGGGTGGCGACCTTCGTGATGCGCGGCCGGGAGTACCTGGTGGCGCTCAAGTCCGAGGACGGCATCCTCACCCTCCACACGCTGCACTGGGCCGACGAGATCCGGGATCCGCGCGAGGAGATCCCCGACCTGCCGACGGGACGGACGAAGGCCGGCGCCAAGGAGATGCGGATGGCCGAGCAGCTCATCGACGCGCTCGCCATGGACTGGGAGCCCGAGGAGTTCCACGACACCTACCGGGACAAGGTCGCCGACCTGATCAAGGCGAAGAAGGCGGGCGAGACCGTCGAGAAGGCCGAGCCCGCGGCCGAGGCCACCAATGTGATCGACCTGACCGAGGCCCTGCGCGCGAGCGTCGAGCGCGCCCGCGGCAAGAGGGGCAAGGGAGGCACGGGGCCGAAGGAGTCCGGGCTCACGGACCTGACCAAGGCCGAGCTGTACGAGCGGGCCGCGGCGGCCGGGATTCCCGGGCGTTCCGGCATGAAGCGCGACGAGCTGATCGAGGCCCTGGAGCAGGCCGGCGAGAGGGCCGCGTAGTGAGGGGGTCGTCTGGTGACGTGGCCCTCACGACTCCCAGGGCTTCTCCCAGAGCTTCTCCCGGTGCCCCGGTCCGTGCCCCGGTCCGTGCCCCGGTCCGGCGTCCCCGGGCACCCCGGGCATCCTCCGTTCCTCCGGATCCGGCGGCTTCCCCGGCTCCTCCCGGCCCTCGCGCCGACCCGGCTCGGGGAGCATGCCCGGGTGGCCGGACTCGTCCGGGATCAGGGGCTCCTCCGGCATGAACACCCGCAGGGCGCGCTCGGTCTGTTCCGGGTCCGGCACCGTGACGGCGATCCGGGCGAAGGGCGCCTCCGGGGCCAGGTCCATCCAGAGGGCCGGTGCCTCGGCGCGTACGGCGACGAAGTCCGTACCGGCCGGGCCGTGGCGGCGGCCCACGCAGCGGCCCGGCAGCCACAGGCCCCGGCCCGCCGTGCCGCGCAGCACCCGCCACCAGCTGGGGTCGACGCCGAGGGCGCGCAGCGCGGCGACGGGCACGCGGATCGTGCGCCGCCGTGCGGCCAGGGCCTCGCGCGGTCCGAGGCGGACCACGATCTCCGTTCCTTCCACCGTCACACGCGTCACGGCCTGCTCACCCGCCTTCGTCCAGGGCGGCGAGCCGCCGCCGGGCCGCCGCCGCGGAGTGTCCCCGTGGCGGGTTCCGCCATGCCGTGCGGTCGAGCAGCTCGTCGGCGTCCCGCAGCGTCCAGCGGCGCGCGGTCAGGCCGGGGTCGTCAAGCTCCGCCCAGTCCAGCGGCGCCGCGACCGGCGCGCCGGACCGGGCCCGTACGGCATAGGGGGCGACGGCGGTCTGGCCGTAGCCGTTGCGCTGGACGTCCAGGTAGAGGCGCTCGCCGCGGTCCTTCTTGCGGGCCGCGGTGGTGAGTTCGTCCGGGTGCCGGGCGGCGAGCAGATCGGCGACCTCGCCGGCGAAGGCCCGTACCTCGTCGAAGGTGTTCCGGCGCAGCAGCGGCACCACCACGTGCAGACCGCGCGAGCCGGTGGTCATCAGCAGGGAGGGCAGCTCGAGCTCGTCGAGCAGCGTGTGCATACGGCGGGCGGTGCGGCGCACCGCCTCGAAGTCGTCGCCCGGCGGGTCGAGGTCGAAGACCAGCCGGTCCGGGTGGTCGGGGCGGTCGGCGCGGGACAGCCAGCGGTGCGGGGTGACGCAGGCCTGGCCGGCCAGATAGACGAGGGTGGCGGCGTCCTCGCAGAGGACGTAGGTGACGGTGCCGTCCGCCTTGGGCAGCTCGGCGTGGGCGATCCAGTCGGGGAAGTGCTCGGGGAGGTCCTTCTGCATGAAGCCGGAGTCGTCGATGCCGTCGGGATGCCGCTCCAGCATCAGCGGGCGGCCGCGCAGCTGCGGCACCATGCGCCGGGCGATCCGCCGGTAGTAGGCGGCCAGATCGGCCTTGGTCAGCCCGTCGTCCGGGAACAGCACCTTCTCCGGCCGGGGCACCTCGACCCTGCGCCGGCCGGCCCGGACGGTCATGACGTGCTCCCGGCGACCTGCCGCAGGGTGCGGCCGGTACGGGCCGACCGGGCGCGGTGCGGATCGGTGCCGCCGTCGTCCGCCCGGGCCCGCCGGTCGGCGCGCTTGACCAGCAGCCACGCCTCCCGGCCGGAGCCGTCGCCGCGGATCCGGGTCAGCGCGAAGCCGCCGTGGAGTTTGCGCCCGTCCAGCCAGAAGGACGCGTGCCCGGCGTCGAGCGCCTCGGCGAACGGGACCTCCTCGCCGTGCCGGTCCTCCGACAGGTTCCGGTAGGTGCCCTCGTCCCAGACGATGACCGTGCCGGCTCCGTACTCGCCGGGCGCGATCACGCCCTCGAAGGCGCGGTACTCCAGCGGATGGTCCTCGGTCGGCATCGCGAGCCGTCTGTCCTGCGGGTCGGCCGACGGGCCCTTGGGCACGGCCCAGGACCGCAGCACCCCGTCCACCTCCAGGCGGAAGTCGAAGTGCAGCGCCGTCGCGTCGTGGATCTGGACCACGAACGAGGGAGGCTCGCCCGGAGCGGCGGCCGCGGCGTCCTCGCTCTCGCCCCGCGGCTCCTCGGTCCGGGAGAAGTCCCGCCGGCGGTGGTACTCCTTCAGCGCGTGTGCGCTCGGCCTGTGCTTGGGACTCACGGCCGCCTCCTCACGGCGTGGCATCGGCCCCCCGTCACCCGGCGGGTACCCGGGATGCCGCGACCTAGACCACGGCCTGGTCGTCGGCCGCCCGGCGGATCGTGCAGTGCAGTGAGTCGTCGAGGACGTCTGCGACGATCGTGTCGCCCGGGTCGGCCTCGCCGGAGAGCAGCAGGGTGGCGAGGCGGTTGTCGAGCTCGGTCTGGATGGTGCGGCGCAGCGGGCGGGCGCCGAACTCGGGCTGGTAGCCGTGGGCGACCAGGAGCCGCTTCGCCGCCTCGGTGACCTCGAGCCTCAACCCCTGGGCGTGGACCCGGTGTTCGCTGCGGTCCAGGAGGTGTTCGACGATCTGGGTGAGGTCCTGCTCGGTGAGGCTGTGGAAGACGATGATGTCGTCGATGCGGTTGAGGAACTCGGGCAGGAAGCGGCCCCGCAGGTCCTCCATCAGCTCGTCCTTCAGCTCCGCCGCGTCGCCCTGGTGCGCGAGGATGCGGTGTGCGCCGATGTTGGACGTCATGATGACGACACAGTGCCGGAAGTCGACCGTGCGGCCCTGACCATCCGTCAGGCGCCCGTCGTCCAGGATCTGCAGGAGGGTGTTGAAGACGTCGGGGTGCGCCTTCTCCACCTCGTCGAACAGCACCACGCTGTACGGCTGGCGGCGCACCTTCTCGGTGAGCTGGCCGGCCTCCTCGTACCCCACGTATCCGGGCGGCGCGCCGACAAGGCGGGCGACGGTGTGCTTCTCCTGGAACTCGCTCATGTCGAAACGGATCATGCGGTTCTCGTCGCCGAACAGCAACTCCGCGAGGGTCTTGGCGAGTTCGGTCTTGCCGACGCCGGTGGGGCCGAGGAAGAGGAAGGAGCCGACCGGGCGGTTCGGGTCGCCCATGCCCGCGCGGTTGCGGCGCACCGCCTCGGAGACGGCCGTGACGGCCTCGTCCTGGCCGACGATCCGGGCGTGCATCTCCTCCTCCAGCTTGAGCAGGCGTTCCTTCTCGCTGGTGGTGAGCTGGGAGACCGGGATGCCGGTGCGGCGGGACACGATGTCGGCGATGTCGGAGGCGGTCACCGACACGACGCCCTCGCGCCGCTCCTCGATCCCCGCGAGCTCGCCCTCCACCTCGGCGATCTCCTGCTTCAGCTCGGCGGCCCGCTCGAACTCCTCACCCGCCACCGCCTGGTCCTTCTCCCGACGCAGCTTCGCCAGCCGGTCCTCGCGGCTGATCACCTCGGTGGAGCGGCCCGCGCTGCGCAGCCGGACCCGGGCGCCCGCCTGGTCCATCAGGTCGATCGCCTTGTCGGGCAGGAAGCGGTCGCTGATGTAGCGGTCGGACAGCTCGGCCGCCGCCGCGAGGGCGCCGTCGGCGAACCGGACCTGGTGGTGGGCCTCGTACGCGTCGCGCAGCCCTTCGAGGATCTGCACGGTCTCCTCGACCGTCGGCTCGGGGATCAGGACCGGCTGGAAGCGGCGCTCCAGGGCCGCGTCCTTCTCGACGTGCTTGCGGTACTCGTCGATGGTGGTCGCGCCCACCACGTGCAGCTCGCCGCGGGCCAGGGCCGGCTTGAGCATGTTGCCCGCGTCCATCGAGCCCTCGCCGGTCGCGCCCGCGCCGACCACGGTGTGCAGTTCGTCGATGAAGAGGATGATCTCCCCCTCCGCCTGCTGCACGTCCTCGATGACCTTCTTCAGGCGCTCCTCGAACTGGCCGCGGTACTGCGCGCCCGCCACCATCCCCGACAGGTCGAGCGAGACCACCCGCTTGTCCTTGAGGGTGTCCGGCACCTCGCCCGCCACGATCCGCTGGGCCAGGCCCTCCACGATCGCGGTCTTGCCGACGCCCGGCTCGCCGATGAGCACCGGGTTGTTCTTGGAGCGGCGGGACAGGATCTCCACCGTCTGCTCGATCTCGTCGGCCCGCCCGACCACCGGGTCCAGCCGCCCGGCCCGCGCCTCCTCGGTGAGGTCCCGGCCGAACTCGTCCAGGGTGGTCGCCGGCTGCTTCGGCGCCGCCACCGGCGCGCTCTCCGGCCGGGACGCCTGCTCCGCCAGACCGCGCAGCTTCTGCACGTCCAGGTCCTCGGCCCGCAGGAAGCGCGTCGCGCCGGAGTCCGGGTCGCGCAGCAGCGCGCCGAGGACGTGCTCGGGACCGATGTACGAGACGCCCGCGGCCTGCGCGTACGCGTGCGCGGCGGCCAGGGTCCGCTTGGCCGCCGGGGTGAGCCCCGGCTCCGCGGACGGCTCGCCGGACTCGCGCGGCAGCACCGCGGAGATCTGCTCGGCGAGCTTGTCCGGGTTCACCCCGGCCTCGGACAGGATCCGGCGGGAGGTCTCCACCTGCGTCGCCGCCCACAGCAGGTGCTCGGTGTCGAGGTCGTCCGTGCCGTCCTCCAGCGCCCGCCGCGCCGCCCGGCTGACCAGCTCGCGCGAGGACTCGGTGAGCAGCCGTCCGATCGGCACGCGCTGGACCGCCGGGGGAGAGGAGGCCGGCGACATCCCGAAGAAGCGGTTCAGCAGGTCGCTGAAGGCCTCGGACGAACCGAAGGGATCGGACGGGCCGAAGGGGGAACCGAACGCCATCGACATCTGCTGCTCCTGAGGATCTGCTGCTCCTGAGGGGGTGGGGGCGTTCCCACTCAAACCCGGTCATCGGGACCCCGCAAGCGGGGTCGGCACGCCCCGGCGGCCGGACCGGCGGCCGGATGACCCGCACGCCCGAACCCCGGGTGCGGGGCGGTGGGGGCGTGGATACGCTGGCCGCGATCCGGTCGCCCGAAAGATCCGGGATTGCCCGGTCCGGCGGATCCTCCGGTCCGGCAGATCCTGACGAGTCTCTCCAGGGAGTCGTGTGAGCACCCCGCAGCCCGTCCTCGCCCCTCCCGCGAAAGCCGCCGTCTTCCTGGTGGCCACCGTGAACCCCGGCGGCGAGGCCGCGGTGCGCGAGGCCCTCGACGGGCTGGCCGGACTCGTCCGCTCCGTCTCCTTCCGCGCCCCCGAGGACGGGCTCACCGGCATCGTCGGCATCGGCGCCACCGTCTGGCCCCGGCTCTTCGACGCGCCGCCGCCGGCCGGCCTGCACCCCTTCCGGGAGCTGCGCGGCCCCCGCCACCACGCCCCCAGCACCCCCGGCGACCTGCTGCTTCACGTACGCGCGGTGCGCATGGACCTCTGCTTCGAGCTGACCCGCCTCGTCGCGGCGAGCCTCGGCGACGCCGTCACCGTCGTCGACGAGGTGCACGGCTTCCGCTACTTCGACGAGCGCGACCTGCTCGGCTTCGTCGACGGCAGCGAGAACCCGCAGGGCCGGGCGGCGGCCGAGGCCGTCCACGTGGGCGACGAGGACCCCGGGTACGAGGGCGGCGCCTATGTCACCGTCCAGAAGTACGTGCACGACATGACGGCCTGGGACGCCCTCCCCGTCGAGGAGCAGGAACGGATCATCGGCCGCACCAAGGACGCCAACGTCGAACTCGCCGACGACGTCAAGCCCGCCGACTCGCACGTGGCGGTCAACACGATCGTCGACGCCGACGGCACCGAGCAGCAGATCCTGCGCGACAACATGCCCTTCGGCAGCATCGGGAGCGGCGAGTTCGGCACCTACTTCATCGGCTACTCCCGCACCCCCGAGGTGACCGAGCGGATGCTCGACCGGATGTTCCTCGGCGAGCCGCCCGGCGCCACCGACCGCATCCTCGACTTCTCCACGGCCGTCACCGGCTGCCTCTTCTTCGTCCCGAGCGCCGACTTCCTCGACGACCTGCCCGACCCGCCGCACCTCGCCGCCGCCACGGCCGGCCCGCCGGTCGTACCCGCCGGTTCGCTCGGCATCGGCAGCCTGAAAGGAGCCTGACCGTCATGACGCCTCCCGGCGACCCCGCAGCCCTCAACAACCTGCACCGCGAACTCGCCCCGGTCACCGCCGCCGCCTGGGAACAGATCGAGGAGGAGGCCCGGCGCACCTTCCGCCGCCATGTCGCCGGCCGCCGCGTCGTCGACGTGCCCGACCCGGCCGGGCCCGGGCTCGCCGCCGTCGGCACCGGCCACCTCGCCGGCATCGACGCGCCCGCCCCCGGCGTCACCGCCCGGCTGCGCGAGGCCAAGCCGCTGGTCGAACTGCGCGTGCCGTTCACCGTCAGCCGCGAGGCCGTCGACGACGTGGAGCGCGGCGCGAACGACTCCGACTGGCAGCCCGTGAAGGACGCCGCCCGGGCCATGGCCTTCGCCGAGGACCGGGCCGTCTTCGACGGCTACCCGGCCGCCGGCATCGACGGACTGCGCGAACGCAGCTCCAACCCGGTCCTCGGGCTGCCCACCGAACCCCGCGACTACCCCGACGCCGTCAGCCGGGCCCTCACCGCGCTCCGGCTCGCCGGCGTCGACGGCCCCTACGCGCTGCTGCTCGGCGCCGACGACTACCGGGCCGTCAGCGAGACCTCCGACCACGGCTACCCGATCGCCGCCCACCTCGCCCGGATGCTGGACGCCCCGCCGATCTGGGCCCCCGCCGTCACCGGCGCCTTCGTCCTGTCCCTGCGCGGCGGCGACTTCGAACTGCGCCTCGGCCAGGACCTGGCCATCGGCTACACCGCCCACGACGCCGACAGCGTCGAGCTGTACTTCCAGGAGACCTTCGCGTTCCTCGCGTACACCGACGAGGCCGTCGTCGTCCTCGAACACTGAGGCGGAGCGCGGGGCGCCGGACGGGGCCGGGCCGGGCTCAGGCGTCCACGGAGACGACGACCGCGTTCATCGGGCCGCCGGGCGTGCGGTACGTGACGGTGTCGCCGGCCCGCCGGCCGAGCAGCGCGGAGCCGAGCGGGCTGTCCGAGGTCACCAGGGCCGGGTCGTCGGCGTCCGCCAGCTCACCGACGTGCACCGTCGACTCGCCGCCGTCCTCGAAACGCACGGTGACGGTGGAGCCCACCCCGACCGCATCCGTGGACGGCGCTCCGGCGCCGGCGGCGCCGCGCACCCGCTCCTCGATCCGGGCGATGCGCTCGTCGAGCCGGGCGACCTCGTCGGCGCGCTGCAGCTCGTCCGCCTCGTCGGCCCGGTCGCCGACCGCGTCGTCCTCGCCCCTCAGGGTGACGGCCACCGCGGCACGCTCGGTGCGCAGCTCGGCCAGTTCCCGCCGGAGCGCCCGGAGGGCGTCGGCGCTGATCGGCTGGGGACCGTCGGTCATGGCTGCTCCCGTCGAAGGGGTGGGGGAGGTGAGGTCGTCTCCATTACCGCACCGCCCGCCACACCCGGCAATCCGGACGCGCCCCCGCCCCCGGCGGCGGCGTTCTACGATCGAGGGGTGATCAAAGGCGTCATGTTCGACTTCTCCGGCACCCTGCTGTGCGTCGAGTCCATCGCCCACTGGCTGGACGCCGTCCTCGCCGAGACCGAGGTCGGACTGTCCGGCGACGAGTTCGCCCACACCGTGGAGCGGCTCACCTACCACGGCGCCATGCCCGGCGGGCCGAACCCGCAGCGGGTGCCGGCCCGGCTGGAGCGGCTCTGGGCGGAGCGGGACCTCGACGCCGAACGGCACCACGCCGCGTACACCGCGCTCATCCGCGAGGCCGGCGTCACCGACCCGGTCCTCGTCGACGCCCTCTACGCACGGCACATGACGCCCGAGGCCTGGCACCCCTACCCCGACACCGCCCGCACTCTCGGCGAGCTCAGCCGCGGCGGCGTGTCCGTCGCCGTGGTCAGCAACATCGGCTGGGACTTGCGGCCGGTGTTCCGCGCCCACGGGCTCGACCGGTGGGTCGACGTCTACGCCCTCTCCTTCGAGGTCGGCGTCCAGAAGCCGGACCCCGGGATCTTCCGCTTCGCCTGCGAACGGCTCGGCCTCGCCCCCGCCGAGACCCTGATGGTCGGCGACGACCGGCGCGCCGACGGCGGCGCCGAGGCGCTCGGCGCCCGGGTGCACTTCGTCGACCACCTCCCGGTCGACCAGCGCCCGCACGGGCTGCTCCCGGTCTTCGGCCTGCTCAGCGACACCGCCTGAGGCGGCTCAGACGCCCGCTCACACCCAGTTGACCTCGGCCTTCGCGAGCAGCGGATCGTCCTCCAGCTCCCACAGCGGCACCGCCACGTTCCCGGTCCGGTACCGCCCGCCGTAGTGCAGACCCAGGACCCGGTGGTCGGTGAGGTCGAAGACCGGGGAACCGCTGTTGCCGCCCAGGGTGGAGCAGTCGTGCCCCATCACCAGACCGCCGGGCGTGAACTCGGTCGCCATGCCCGGCTGCAGCCGCTTCACGTTGTAGACGTCCATGAAGATCCGCCGCATCGACTCCGGCTCGTTGCGCCGCCCGTCCCAGGCCGGATAGCCGATCACGTACACCGGCCGGCCCGGCACGCTCGCCGGCGCGTCCGCCGCGACCGCCAGCGGGGTCGGCAGCGGCTCGCCGTCCGGCGGGGCGATCCGCAGCAGGGCCAGGTCCACGTCCGGGTGGATGCCGATCACCCCGGTGATCTCGTACGGCAGCGGGCCGGCGGCCGGCACCGGCCCGGGCGCCTGGTGCGCGGGCAGCTCCTCGCCCGGGTCGACCCGCGCCGTCATGCCCTGCTGGAAGCTCCAGCCCGCGCCCTCGGCCCGGCTGAACTCGGCGGCCACGTGCCGATTGGTCATCACCGCCTCCGGACCGACGAGGAAGGCCGTGCCGATCCAGTCCAGGTTCGGATGCCCGGTGACCTCCACCCGCCCCACCCGGGCGATCGACTCACGGATCGCGGTCCGGGACGCGTCGAGCACCGACCAGTCGCCCGGCTGCGGCGGGAAGTCCTGCCCCTGCACCAGGATCGCGGGCCGGCCCTCCAGGAGGACGATCGCCTCCACCCCGAAGTACTCGTCCTCGTCGATCTCGTCCGCCCGGTCCGCGGCCAGCTTCTCCAGACCGGTGACGCCGGCCTCCAGGACCCGGGCCCGCTCCTCCTGGGCGAAGCGCCCGATCTCGGCGGCCGGGGCGACGCCCGGCGGCAGCTCCTGCGCGGACTCCTGGATCTCCAGCTCGGCCTCGAGCCGGCTCCGTACCCGAGCCGCCACCGCGCCGAGATCGCCGAAGACCTGCTCGGGGCCGGTCGCCACCGGTGACCCGGTGTGCGAGCCGCTGCGTGATCCGTAACCCATCTCCCGTCACCTCCGCCCGCCGCCCGCGGGCGGCTCCGTCGTCTCCCGGCGGCTCAGTCCTCCTCCGGCGGCAGCGCCGCCTGCGCCGCCATGATCTCCTCGTACAACTCCCGCCGGTTGTCCCGCAGATGGGCCAGGATCCGGCTCAGCTGGGTGCCGACGTTCACCACCGTCGTGCTGCGGCCCTGGTACTCGACGCCGCTGACCCGGCGGGCCCCGCGGTGCAGCGCGACGACCGTCCAGCGGTCGGTGAACACCGGCGAGCCGGAGGAGCCGCCCTGGGTGTCGGTGAAGTAGGCCAGGCTGTCCTCGTTCACCTGGTAGACCAGGTTGTTGCGCAGCGCGACCCGCTTCGGCATGCCCTTGGGGTGCTGGATGATGTTGACCGCCTGGGTGTCGCCGGCCCGACTCTCGTACGGCTCGGTCGCCACCCGCAGCACCTGCCGCTCCGGCTGAGCCTCCGTCAGACGCAGGACGGCGTAGTCCAGTTCGGCGTCCCAGGCGACCAGGGCGGCGGCCGTCGCCTCCTCCGTCTCGGCCTGGTCCGCGCCGTAGTCGAAGCGCGAGCGGGAGTTGCGCACCTGGAGCTGGAGGTCGTCCTCGGCGGCCTGCGCGCGGCCGCCGCCGATGCCGTTGCGGGCGTTCACCACATGGTGGTTGGTGACCAGGAGCCCGGGCGCGATCAGCCAGCCCGTGCCGACGTGCGGGTACGCGGGGTGCAGCGGCCGGCCCGCCTCGTACGGCGGCACCGTGACCCGGGCGACCGCGCCGCCCGCGAGGAAGCCCTCGTGCAGGAACTCGAAGGGCACCATGTCGTCGCGGACGACGATCTCCTCCAGGGAGTCGACCGACAGGAACTCCGCCGGGAGCTCGGGCTCGCCCGCCGCGTCCCGCACCACATGGTCCAGGGCCGCCTGGAACACGGCGACCGCCGCCGGGTCGGCGGCGAGCCGGATCGCGTTGCGCAGCCACAGCTCCAGCGGCACCTCGCCCTCCATCAGCCGCTCCACCCGGTTCATCGTCCGCAGGTCGGACTGGATCTGCTTGAAGGGGGTGGGCTGCGGCAGCAGCGCCATCCAGAAGTGGTCCTTGATCCCCGCGAACAGCCGCCCGCGCATCGCCCGGTCGGCGAGCCCCGCCTCCATCGCCGCGTTCTCCACGCCGAGCAGCGCGTCCGAGTCGAGGTACGGCTCCTTGCGCCAGGCCGCCTCCGCCTGGTCCGGCGGCGGGGTGAGCCCCACGAGCTCCGTGCCGCCCGGCACCGGCCCGTAGCCCGGGCCCGCGAGCGCCGAGCCCGCGTCCACGGCCTCCGCCACCCCGAGCAGCAGATCCCCGCTGCGGTCGCTCAGCGTCAGCGCCCGCCAGGCCAGGCTGTCCAGGGTGCCGTGCCGGCGGGCCTCGCGCAGCGCCTCCTCGACCTGGTCCGGCGGCATCGGCGCACCGCCCTGACCACCGGCGAGCGGCTCCGCCGAGGCCGAACGGGCGCCCGCCGCGGCCGAGTCCAGGATCCTGGCCAGCGGCTCGCGCAGCTGCGGCTCGTCCGCCATCGCCGTCTCGAACCGGCGGGCAAGGGCCGCCACCACCGCCTCGTCGTCCTCCGGCAGGCCCACGAGCCGCAGCGTGCGGGCCAGGGCCGGCGGGTCCACCCGGCAGGCCGACACGGCCGCCGCCCGGGCCAGTGCCGGCTGCCGGGCCAGATCCTCGTCGGGCAGCCCGCGCAGCCGCCGGGCGAGCCGCGCGTCGGTGTCGCCGGAGTCCGCGTCGGCGGCCGCCGCGAGCCGCGAGCGGGCCACCAGGACGCCGATCGACTCGTACGGAAGCCCGAGGCCGGCCGCCACGCCCTCCGCCTCCTGCAGATCGCGGTCCGCGTCCGCGAAGTCGCCCGCGTCCTGCGCGAGCCGCGCCGACAGCTGCAGCAGTTCGAGCCGGGTCTCCGCGCAGCCCGCCTCCGCCGCCCGGTCCACCGCCCGCTCCGCCGTCTCCCGGGCGTCCGCCGTCCGCCCCGACCGGGCCAGGGTCTCCACCAGGAGCGCGTGCAGCCGGCTGCACGGCGTCCACGGCTGCCGCTCGGCGAGCCGGCGGGCCGCGGCCTCCACGTACCCCTGGGTCAGCAGGTCCTCGACCTCGCGCGCCGCGATCCGCTCCCAGTCCTCCTGCTCGGCCCCGGCCATCACCTGGTCGGGCACGTGCCCGCCGATCCGGCCGAGCAGGAAGGCCGCCGAGCGCGGCGCCATGTCCCGGTCCGCGCCCACCAGGTGTGCCTCCACACCGGAGCGCCAACGCGCCTCCACCGTACGGGGGTTCTCGCCGAGCCGCAGCCGGTGGTAGATCTCCTCGGCCCGGTCGCGGACCGTGTCGCGGGCCGCGTAGTACGCCACCGCCCGGGTGTCCACGGCCCGCATCAGATCCGTCCGGGCGCCGTCGGAGAGCCGCAACATGATGGACCGCAGGTCCGGCCGGTGCCGGATGGTCAGCGGCCCCGCCGACTCCATCAGGTCGAGCCGCGAGGTGAGGAGACCGAAGAACCGGCCCGCCTCCGCCGTCGACGGCACCGCCACCCCGGCGGGCCCCGCGAGCACCTCCCGCACCAGGTCCGGCGTGATCACCCGCAGCGCAAGGCCCGCCTGCACCAGGGCCCGTACGTCCGGATCGGCGATGTGCTTGAGCAGCCGGTCGTACAGCGTGCCCTGGATCAGCATCTGGTCCACGCTGGTGTGCAGCCTGCGGCGCGCCGTCAGACCACTGAGCAGCTCGCCGAGGGACTCCGTGTCCGCGCCGAGCGACAGCGCGGTGCGCGCCGCGAGCCGCAGGCTCAGCGGATGCCCGCCGACCCGCGCGTACAGACCGCGCGCCACCGACTCGTCGTCGATCCCCGCGGACATCAGCAGATCGACCGACGCCTGCTCGTCCAGCTCCGTCAGCTCCATGTCACGCGGTACGACGACCCGCGCCGGGTGGTCGATCGGCGCCCGCCCCGCGACCACGAACCGCAGCCGCGGATACGCCGCTCGCAGCGCCGTCCACACCGCCCACATCCTTGAGATGAGCGGCGAGCCCCGGTACTGCGCCTCCTCGAACGAGTCGACCGCGATGAGCAGCGGCGGCTCCATCGCGCCCGGCGGCACCGCGACCGCCTTCGCGACCAGGCTCGCCAGCTCGCGCGCCAGATCCTGCTCACGGGCGCTGGCCCGGGCGTGGAAGCCGGCCGAGTAGTCGCGCCCGTAGGTGGCGCGGGTCGCCGAGAGCTGCGACAGCTCGTCGAGCCGGCTGCGCTCGCCGCGCTGCACACCCGCGGTCCGCCCGCAGCGCTCGGTGAGCGAGTCGAAGGCCTCCCGGTGCTCCGGGTACTGGATGCCCAGCTGCCGCGCCGACTCGGCGATGACCGTGGCCGGTTCGTGGATCGAGAGGGTGGGCCGCTCGAAGTCGATGCAGGCGAACGGGAATCCGTCCGGCGCGGCCTCCTTCAGGGCGTCCAGGAGGAAGCGGGCGAGCAGCGTGCTCTTCCCGATCCCGCCGATGCCGTGCAGCAGCACGGGCGGCTCGGCCGGCTCGGTCGGCAGCGCCAAGTAGGCCCGCAGCGCGTCGAGTTCACGGGTCCGGCCGTGGAACGTGTCCCGTACGAGCAGCCGCAGCGGCTGCAGCAGCCGGGCCCGCTCAAGGCGCCGCTGCACCTCCTCGACGGAGGGCAGCAGACCGCCGGTCCCCGGCACCTGCCCCAGCCACAGCACCGCCTGGAGCAGGTCGGACAACTGCTCCACGTCCGCGTCGGGGGGTACGGCAGCGGGCGCGCCGGACAGCAGGGCGAGGGCCGCCCGGGCGACCCCCGGTTCCGCATCGGGGCCGGGCGCGTTCGCCGCGAGGGCCCGCCGGGCGGCTTCCGGGCCGGCGAGGCCGCGGAGGGCCTCCGTACGCACCTCGGGGGTCAGGGTCCAGCGGACGGAGCGCTGGGGGGCCGCCGAGGCCGTGCAGTCGTCGACGAGTTCGAGCGCCGCGCGGCCGCCCGCCTCGCGTTCGCCCGGGAGCCGGAGCTCCGCCGGGTCGAAGGACTCCAGGAGGCAGGCCGCCTCGCGGTAGGCGCGCCGGAGTTCGGGCAGTGCGGTGACCACCGGGGCGGCGGGGGAGCGGAGGCCGGTGCGCAGCTGAGCGAGGTAGTCCTCGCCAGGGGCGAGGGCGAGCCGGATCCGTACCGCCTCCTCGGTCGCCGTGCACAGTCGCCGCATCGGGCTGTCCCCGGGGCCGGTCCCGGGACCGGCCGCCTCGGCCGCCCGCAGCACCTCGTCGGCGGCGTCGGTCACGAGCCCGGGAGACGGCGGGCCCCCGGCCTCGCGGAGGAACTTCCCGAAGAAGTCCCGGAGTTCGTCCGGGCCGGCCGGGACCGCCGTGTCCCGGCACTCGTTGTTCCTGATGTCGTACGGGAGTTGGTGCAGCGTCGTCTCGTAGCCGAGCAGCACGAGCCGCGGCACCGTCTCCTTCCGCACCGGCGTGTGCTCGTAGATCGCCAGCGCGAGCTTGCCGATGCAGTCGTAGACGTCGGAGTTCGGGTCGAGCGCGTCGCACTCGTCGAGCACCAGCCAGAAGCGGTCCTCGGCGGCCGTCGCCCGGCTCACGATCCGGTGCACGGCGTCGTCGATCGACGGCAGTGGATCGTTCAACCGTGTCGGATTCAACGGGAATCCGTCCGCCTCCGGGCCCGCCACGAACTCCCAGAGCCGCGCCACCAGCCGCTCCGCCGTCGAGGTCCGCGCCAGGGTGACCCGTACCGGACGGAACCCGCGGTGCTGCCCCAGGTGCCGGATCAGCCGGTAGGTGTACGAGCGCCCGCTGTCCGGCTCGCCGTCCACCACCAGGACCGTCTGCTCCGGGTCCGCCACGAAGCGGCGCAGCGTCTCGCGCAGCTCCGCGCGCCCCAGGAAGACCTCGGTGCCGTGCCGCAGGACCACCGCCTCGAAGGGGTCGGCCGCCGCGTCCCGGGCGGCCTCCTCGTCCTCCCGCAGCCGCCCGAGCAGCGCCCGTACCTCCATGCCCCGCCCCACCGCGTCGGCGGCGTCGAGCCGGTCCAGGGCGTCCAGGCGGGCCAGCGCGTCGAGCAGCCGCCGCTGCTGGGCCACGTCCCGGCGGGCGGCGCCGACGATCAGCCGCGCGTTGGCGTCGCGGTCCGGGGTGAGCGGCAGACTCGTGACGAAGTCCGTGGTCAGCGAGGTGCCGAGGAGCCTGGTCCGGGGATCCGGATCGTCCAGGAGATGGTCCCGCACCCAGCTGGTGACGAGGCCCCACTCCGTCTCGGTGAGCGGCATGACGCACCTGCCCGGGCGTCCCTGCGCCGTTGGGGAAGCCCTGCTCGCTGCTGTCATCGTCCCGCCGCGCGCGGACCCCCGCAATCGCTGCCGGACCGCGACGGCCGGCCCCGCCGCGTACCCCGGCTCAGTCCGCCATCGCGATGTCCTCGTACGACTCCAGGCGCCGCCAGCGGTCCTCAGGGCCCCGCGAGGGCGGCATCAGATCCACGTCCGGCAGCGGCCCCAGCTCCAGTTCGGCGATCTCCGCGACGTCCGACACCGGCACCTGGTAGGTGCGGAACGGGCCGAGCGGCGGCGGCGCGCCCGGGACCGCCCCGGCGAACGCCCGGTCCGCGTCCCGGCTCAGATCCGGGCTCTGGTCCAGCACGTACCCGGTCGCCGCGAGCGCCCCGTCCTGCATGAAGGCCGCCACCTTCCAGAAGCGCAGCGGCACCTGGATGCCCCGGTACGGCGGGTCGGAGTCCTGGAGCACCGGCCCGGTCAGCACCACCAGCCTGCGGTCGAACGCCGCCGCGTGGTCGAGGAGATAGTTCTCCAGGCCCTGCCACAGCTGCTTGCCCTGGTTGAACACATCCGCCTGCGGCGCCGCGTTGGTGAAGTGGAAGGTGTCCGTGTTCGCCCGCCCCGCCACCGCCGCCGCGCCCCACACCGGGTCGAGCCGGCGCACCAGATGGCCCCGGTCCAGGCTGTTGTTCTCGTACACCTCCTCGCCCGCCTGCTGCTCGCGCGGAAGCCGCGGGTCGTACAGCCAGACGTCGTCGCGCTCCACGTCGTCGAGCAGCTCGCCGCCCTCGATGCAGACGGCGGTCGACGCGGCGAGCCGCCGGTCGGGCCGGAACACCACGGTGAAGTGGGTGTACGGCAGGATCACCGTCTCCACCGACGCGCGGGCCGGCAGCGCGAGCGGCACCGCCGGGCCGAGGAAGGTCTCGTCGTAGCCGGTGCGGTCGGCGAGATCATGCCGGGAGTCGCTGGGGTTCATACGATGTAAGTACCGCGCGGACGAGGGTCGCCCACGGCACCGGACCCGCAGGCCACTCGAACAGACGCCCCCGGTGCCCCCTCCCCACGCCGTGAGGAGGCCTCCCATGCCCACCGGACTCTCCCTGCACGTCGGCCTCAACCGGGTCGACCCCGAACGCTACGACGGCTGGGACGGCACCCTCGTGGCCTGCGAGAACGACGCCCACGACATGGCCCGCCTGGCCCGCGCCGCGGGCTTCACGGAGACCGTCCTACTCACCCGCGAGGGCACCGTCGAGGGCGTCACCACCGCCCTGCGCGCGGCGGCCGAACGGCTCTCCGCCGGCGACATCCTGCTCTTCACCTACTCGGGCCACGGCGGCCAGGTGCCCGACGTCACCGGCCCCGACGACGAGCCCGACCGGCGCGACGAGACCCTGGTCTTCTACGACCGTCAGTTCCTCGATGACGAGGTCCACCAGGAGTTCCGCCGCTTCGACGACGGCGTACGGATCGTCACCCTCTTCGACTGCTGCCACAGCGGCAGCAGCGTCGAGCTCCCTGGCGGCGAGGCGACCACCGCCCGCTATCTGCCCGAGCCGCAGCAGATCGCCCTGTACGAGCGCGACCGCGTCTTCTACGACGACCTGCAGCGCTCCGTCGCCAAGGCCGCCGCGGTCACCGGCGACGGCCAGGGCCCGCCGGTGATCCTGATCTCCGCCTGCCAGGACAACCAGACCGCCGCCGACGGCCCGGTCAACGGCGCCTTCACCGAGGCGCTCCTGGAGGTCTGGGAGGACGGCGTCTTCCGCGGCGACTACCGCACCTTCCACCGGGCGATCCAGCGCAGGCTGCCGCCCACCCAGAGCCCCAACCTCTACACGACGGGAGCCCCCGCGCCGGCCTTCCTGGGCCAGCGCCCGTTCACGGTCTGAAAAGGATCACAGGCTCACGGTCGGAGCGCGGTGGCCAGCTGGGCGCGCGAGCGCACGTCCAGCTTCTGGTAGATCCGGGTCAGCCGCGCCTCGACCGTCTTCACGCTCAGATACAGCTTGGCCGCCGCCTCCTGGTTGCTGGCCCCAGAGCCCACCAGACGGGCCAGCCGCAGCTCCGCCTCGGTCAGCGAGGCGAGCCCCGGCAGCGCGTCCTCGCCCACCGGGCCCTCGCCCCCCGGACCGGCCGGCGCCTCGCCGGCAAGCGCCAGCCACGGCGCCGCGCCCACTCGCTCGAACACCGCGGCCGCCGACTGCAGCGCCGCCTGCGCGGCCGAGCGGCGCCGCCGCCGGCGCTCCACCCGGGCGAGCGCGATCAGCGCCCGGCCCCGCTCGACCGGCAGATCCGCCTCGCCGAACCGGGCCGCCGTCCCCGCGAGGAGCTCCGCCGCCGAGTCGGTGCGCCCCTCCGCCGCCAGGCACAGCGCGTACGCCCGGTCGAAGCCGAGCAGCACCGTCGACCGGCCGAGCCGCTCGGCCACCGGCCGCACCTCCGCGAGCAGCGCCGTCGCCTCGTCCACCGCGTCGTGCGCGAGCAGCGCCTCCGCCAGCTCCTCGTGCCAGCGCAGCATCGACGGATCCACCGTCGACTGCGCCCGCTCGTTCGTCTCCACCCGGCGCAGCGTCTCCAGGGCCGCGCTCACGTCCCCGTTGACCAGCTGCACCCGGCCGAGGGCGTACAGGCTCCGGGAAAGGAACACCCGGTCGCCCTCCTCCTCCGAGGCCTGCACACTGCGCCGCGCGTAGCTGGCCGCCCGGGCGAAGCTACCGCCCGCGGTCTCGGCGAGCGCGAGCGCGTACCAGGCCGGGCCCGGCGACAGGCCCGCCTCCAGGGTCAGCGCCAGCGACTGCCCGGCGTGCGCGAGCGCCGAGGCGCACGGACCGATCCGCGACTCGATCTCCGCGAGCGTGCTGAGGAGTTCGATCGCGTCCTCCACCGAACCCCGCCGCTGCACCAGCGGCAGCAGCGCGCCCAGCTGCGCCCGCGCGTCCGACAGCCGCCCGTCGAACAGGGCGTGACGGATCGTCAGGATCTGGGCGGCGTTACGGATCCCGGCCGGCCGCTCGGCCGTCTCCAGGGCCCGCGCCTGGGCGAGCACGGCCTCCGCGTCCGGCGCGCCGAGCGCCCGCTCCATCCGCGCCTGTACGGTCAGGGCCTGGGCGGCCGTACGGGGGTCGCCCATCGACGCGGCGAGCGCCGCCGACTCCATGGCGGCCGCCCGGGAACGCAGCGGATCGCCGTCCGCGAGCACGTACTTGATGGAGAGCCGGAGCTGGACGGCGGCGCGCAGCGCGGTGTCGTCCTCGGAGTCCTCCATGGCGTGCACGTACATCTCGTCGAGGCCGGTGAGGCCCTGGCCCGCGGTGTCGAGGACGGCGAGCCGGGCCCGCACCCGGTCGGTGGGCGCCGCGTCCCGGGCCAGCAGGTCGGTGGCGGCGCGCATCGCGAGATCGGCGCGGGCCGCCCGCGCGGCCTCCTCGGCGGCGTCCACCAGGCGGGTGATCCGCTGCTGCCCGAGCCGGCCCGGCGTGGACTCGGCGGCGAGCAGGGCGAGTTCGGCGGCCAGCGCGCTGTTGCCGCGCCGCCGGGCGAGGTCCGCCGCCTCGGCGACCTCGGCGGCCAGCTCCTCGTCGGGCGCGTCGGTGGCGAGCGCCCGGTGCCGGACCGCCTCCACCGGGTCGTCCACGACCCCGGCCAGGGCGGCATGGCCCGCGCTGCGCTCGGCCCAGCTCGCGTCGTGCACCAGGGTGGAGGGCAGCAGCCCGGCGGTGAAGGCGACCGTGCCGTCCTCGGACAGCGACACCAGTCCGGCCCGCTCGGCCGCCGCGAGGTCGGCCTCCGCGTTCGGCCGCCCGGCCCGGCGCACCAGGGCGGCGTGCGGGCGCAGCGCGAGCGCGGCGAGCAGCAGCGTCGCGCGCACCTCGGACGGCGCTGCGCCGAGCAGCTGCCGGGCCAGGTCGCGGGCCCGGCCGGAGAGCGTCAGGGCCTCGGCGTGGTGCACCGGGGTGCGGGCGTCGGCCAGCGAGCGGCCCACGGCGAGCGCGAGCCGCGGATTGCCGCCGCTCGCCTTGTGGATGCGGCCGGCCATCCGGGACGGCAGCCGGTGGTGGATCAGCAGTTCGGCGATCTCGTCGGCCTGCAGCGGCGGCACGAGCAGCACGTCCGCCTCCGAGGGCACCCAGAGCCGGGTGCCGTGCGGATCGGTCCCGGCGCCGCCGCCCGCGGCGGCGTCCGGGCCGGGGCCGGGGTCGTACGCCGCGTAGGCCTCGGGCGTCTCCACGCCGATCACCCGCAGCGCGGGCGGCGCCAGGTGCAGCGCGAAGCGGAGCAGGTCGGCGCTGTCCGCGTCGATGTGCTGCACACCGTCGACCACCAGCAGGGCGGGGCCGCGCGCGGTGAGCGCGCGCAGGATCCCGGCGATGCCGAGGCGCAGCGCGATCGGGTCCCAGCCGCCGTCCTCCGGCGGCGCCTCGCGGCACAGCATGGCCACGGCGGCCCGCTGCGGCCCGGGCAGCCCGTCGAAGACCCCGGAGGCGAGCACGCCGATCCCGCCGACCGGCGCGTGCCCGCAGGAGCGGCGCTCGCCGGTGCCCGGGCCGTCGGTGTGGTCGCCGGGGCGGCGCGGGGCCGGGAGCTCGGCCGTGCGGGGCTCGCCGTCGCCGGGCGCCGCGCCCGGCTCCGTACCCCCGTGGGCGCCGTGTACGGGGTGTCCCGCGTCGTACGGGGCGGAGGGCGGCTCTCCGGCGCCTGCGGCGGCCCCGGGGTGGGCCGGGCCCGGCCAGGTGACGGTGGCGGCGACGGAGGCGACGAGCGCGGCGGCGGCCGCGCCCGGTATGTCCCGGTCGGCGGGGAGGGTGGCCAGCCACAGCACGGTCTCGCCGCGCGCCTCGGCGCGGGCGGCGGCGGCCACGGCGACCTCGGTCTTGCCGACCCCGGCGGGACCGGTGAGCAGCGCGCGCCCGCGGGCCTGAAGGACGCGTTCAAGGCGGCCGAGGAGTTCCTCCCGGCCCACCGGCGCAGGCCGGAGCGGCGCTGTCGTCATGTGTCCACCACCCTCCGGAGCTCGGGCCCTGCCCCATGAGCCCGTTGCGCAGAGAATACGGAGCGAGGCGGCTGAGTCCAGGCCCCTTGTCCGGCATACGGACAACCGGCTCCGGTGAGCCGTTCCCGCCCAACTGCCGGAAGCGCCCGTGGTGTAGACCACGGGCGCTTCGCTGACCAGCGACGATGCTGGTGTGTGGGGGGTGGTTCCGCAGCGATCCGACGAGCGGATCGGGTGGATCAGAAGGTCAGGCCCCAGGAGTCGATGTAGCCGGTGTCACCCGAGTACACATCCCGGACCTGCAGCTTCCAGGTGCCGTTCGCGACCTCGCTCGACGCGTCCACGGTGTAGGTGGTGAGGACGTTGTCGGCGCCGTCGGACGACGAGGACTGCTTCAGGTTGCGCACGGTGCCGTCCGGGGCGATCAGGTCGATGACCAGGTCGCCGCGGTAGGTGTGCTTGATGTCCACGGCGACCTTGAGGGCGGCGGGCGCGTTGCCGGTCAGACCGGTGACGGCGATCGAGGACGACACGGTGGTGTTGTCCGAGATCGTGACGTTGTTCGTGTTCGTGAAGACGGTGCCGGCCGGCGGGGTCGCGCCGGTGACCGCGTCCACCGTCTTGGCGGCGTCGGCGATGCCGGTTCCGCAGCCGCCGGTGCAGGTGCCGGGGAGCGGGCGGGCGTTGCTCTTGATCGCCGACTCGATGTCGGCCGGGGTCAGGGTCGACTTGGCCGACTTCAGGAGCGCGGCGAGACCGGCGATGTGCGGCGCCGCCATGGAGGTGCCCTGGTAGGGCTTGTAGGTCTCGGTCGACTGGGTCGTCAGGCCCGAGTTCAGCGTCGAGTAGATCGCGTTCTCGGGGGTGGTGACGGTGCCGGGCGTGTCGGTCGCGTTGCGGGTCTCGCCGCCGGGCGCGGCCACGTCCACGATGGAGCCGTAGTTGGAGTAGTACGACCGGGCGCCCGCGCGGTTGGTCGACGCCACGGTGATGACGCCGGAGCAGTTCGCGGGGGTGAAGCCGGAGGCGTTGGCGTTGCTGTTGCCCGCGGCGACGACGACGGTGGTGCCGCGCGAGACGGCGCCGTTGATCGCGGTCTGGTAGACGCTCGGGCAGGTGGAGCTCGCGCCGCCGAGGCTCATGTTGATGACCTTGGCCGGCGTCGGGTTGGCCGGGACGCCCGGCACGGAGCCGCCGGAGGCCCAGGTGATCGCGTCGGCGATGTCGGAGGACGAGCCGCCGCACTTGCCGAGCACGCGCACGGGCTGGATCTTCGCGTTGTACGCGATGCCCGCGATGCCCTTGGTGTTGTTGGTGACCGCGGCGATGGTGCCGGCCACGTGGGTGCCGTGCCAGGAGGAGTTCGAGGCGGTGGAGCCGGTGCCGCACTCGCCGTCGGTGGCGTTCCAGTCGCCCTCGTCCTTCGAGTCCGCGTCGCGGCCGTTGCCGTCGCGGGCGTCGGAGGCGGTGGAGATGAAGTCGTAACCGGAGACGATGTTGGTCGCCAGGTCCGAGTGGGCGGCGTAGCCGGTGTCGATCACGGCGACGGTGACGCCGGAACCGGTCGTCTTGTCCCAGGCGGTGGGGACGTTCATGCCGCCGGTGGGCTCGAAGAGGTCCCACTGCTTGGCGTAGTCGGTGTCGTTGGGCGTGACCGCCATCGGGTACGCGCGGATGTCCGGCTCCACCGAGGCGACCTGCGGGTCGGCCTTGAAGGCGGCCATGACGTCGGCGACGTCCTGCTTGTCCGCGGCCCCGCCGAGGTCGACGAGCGCGGCGCCGCCGGCGAGGCGGCGCTCGAAGGACAGCTTCTCGCCGGTGCGGGCGCCCTTGTCGGCGGCGTCGCTCTTGGCGGCGGAGTTCGAACCGGCCTCGGCGGCCGAGGGCTTGTAGGTGACGATGACCTTCTCGACGGGCGCGCTGGGCAGCCCGGTCATCGCCTGCGAGGCCGGCGCGGCCGGCTTCGGGGAAGGAGCGGCCGGGACGGCGGCGAACGCCCCGGAGGTGGTGGCAGCGGCGCCGAGGATCGCGGCGCTCGCGACCAGCACGGATATGACTCTCCGCCTGGAACCGTTCAAGGTGTGGCCCTTTCGGAATTACGACGTGAGGGAGCAGTGGCGGCGGCGCGGGAACGTCGGCGCGAAGTGGGGTCGCGGTCCTTCGCTCCCTGGGCGTGGGGGCCCGTGCGCCGCCACCGGCGCGACGACCCGGGTCAAGGCCGTCCCCGGCGTACACCCGTCACCCGTCCTCATGCACCTGACAGGTGGAGGTGGGGAAAGAGCTGCCGGTGCGGCAGACAGTAGGGAACGCCGAGGTGAACTCGATACGGGGAAAACCCTTGTCGGGTTCAGGGGGAGGGTGGGGGAGGGTGCGGGGAAGGAAACCTGACGATTGCCCCGGGCAACAGGCCCTGGACCAGGGAGAACGCCCCCCACGAGGGCGAACCGGTCCCCGGTCGGCGTCCGGCGCGGCCGGACGGAGGTGCTCCGCCCGGCCGTGGGCGGTTCAGCCCAGTTCGAGGGTTGTCACGCCGAACACCCGCTCCTGGGCGATCCGGCGGATCGGGCCCGTGTACATGCGGGCCGTTTCGAAGGTGGGGGTGAGGCCGCGGGAGAGGGCGAGGGGGGCGGCGGCGGGGTTGGACTCGGGCATGTCGACGGCGACGTGCGGGGAGCCGAAGGCGCGGGCCTCCGTGGCGAGGGCGTCGAGGAGGGCGGACGCGTCGGCCGGGGTGTCCGCGAAGAGCGGGCCGATCCGGGCCTCCGACTCCGCGGGGCGGACCACGCCGTAGCCGCTGATCCGGCCGTCCGTGCGCCGGACCAGGGCCCGGTGTCCCGGGGTGCTCAGCCAGGGCGCCAGGAAGCGCGGGCGGTCGGCCGGATGGCACGCGCTGTCGTACGCGGCGAGCTCGGCCGGATCCACCCGCTCCGCCGCCACCACGTCCGCCACGGGCCGCTCGGGCGGCGGGACTTCGCCCACGTAGCGGGCCGTGCGGTAGGCCGGGGCGAAGCCCGAGCGGCGGTAGTTGTCCTGCTGCGCGGGCACCCCGTCGAGCCCCACCGTCCGGTCGCCCGCGTGCGCGAGCGCGGTCCGCCAGGTCGCCAGACCGTGGCCGAGACCGCGCAGCTCCGGCCGTACCAGATAGAACCCCAGGAAGGAATACGCGTCGCTGTAGTTGACGACCGAGATCGCGGACACCGGCTCCCCGTCGATCCGCCCGACGAAGAAGCCCTCCGGGTCCTGCGCGAAGAACGCCCCGGCGTCCGCCGCACC
Source organism: Streptomyces fradiae (assembly GCF_041270065.1). Lineage (NCBI taxonomy): Bacteria > Bacillati > Actinomycetota > Actinomycetes > Kitasatosporales > Streptomycetaceae > Streptomyces > Streptomyces fradiae. The sequence continues at coordinate 7,063,883 of NZ_CP065958.1, forward strand.
CGGGTTCCAGCCCTCCTCGGCGCACCACTCGCGCACCAGGGCCCAGTCCTGGAGGGAGGCGCGGGAGACGTGGAGGGTCATGGGGGTCCCTTCGACGACATGCGACGGCAAGTGGGGAGGCGCGGGGCAGCCGAGCATAATGCCGGCGGCGGCCCCGCCCGTTACCCCGCCGTCGCTTTCCGGCCGCGCCACCGCGCCCGCGTACCCGCGTACCCGCCCGGCTCACCCCACGAGCCGCAGCGCCGTCTCCGCCACCCCCACCCGCACCGACTGACCCCACGTCAACTCCAGCGCGTCCGCCTCCATTCCGTCCCCGAAGGCCACGAGCCGGTCCGACTCCACGACCAGGCCGAGCCGTTCGCCCGCGCCGAGCAGCCCCTCCACCCGCGCGGTGCCGGTGACCGGCGACGGCCAGGCCTCCCGTACCGTCCAGGCGAGCCGCGCGTCCGTCGCGGCGGGCAGCGGCAGGGCGCTGGAACGCTGCTGCCAGAGCGAGCGCAGCCAGCCGGTGGCGCCCGTACCCGTGCCGATCAGCACGCCCGACGAGGCCTGCGCCTCGGGCGCGGCCGACGGGGCGCGCAGCGTGTAGCGGGCGGTCTGGTGGCCCGGCGGGCCGATGTAGATCTCGTTGAGCGCGAGGAGCCGCTGCGCGTCGTCCGTGACGGCCTCCGCCATGGTGAGCAGATCCGCGCCCGTCCGCGCCGCCGCGGCGCCCGCGGCCGACGGAAGCAGCCGGCGCGCGTCGCGCGGCCGGTGCCGGACCAGGACGCCCGGATTGCGCCCCGGATCGGCGTCGATCCCGACCACCGGCTGCCCGGTCAGATACTTGGCGACATTCGCCACCAGACCGTCCTGCCCGACCACCACGACCACGTCCTCCGGACCGAACAGGAACCGGTCCAGGTCCGCCCGCTCCACCCGGGCCTGCCGCCAGCGCAGCGGCACGGCCGCCGCGACCTCGGCGAGCGCCCGCCCGTTGCGCTCGTGCCGCTCCCGGACCTCGTCCACCGAGCGGCCCCGCGCGGCCAGTTGGAATGCGGCCTGTCCGTGCGTGCCGTGCCGGGCGAGCAACTCCTCGTACTCCGTGGTGCGGTGGACGAGCACCGCCCGCGGCGCCAGGCTCATGACCGCGCGCCCCCGGCCCGGCTCTCACCGCTGCCGTCACCGCCGCCGCCGAGCTTGGCGAGCAGCCCGGTCACGACGTCCGGCGACAGCGTGAGGTTCTGGATCCTGGGCAGCTGCTCGGCCGCCCGGGTCGCGGCGAGCGCGTGCAGGGTCGCCGGGGCGACCTCGGCGTGCGCCCGCAGCCACGCGGACTGCGCCTCGGCGCGCGCCGCGCCGACCTCCCGGGCCGCCTCCGCCTCGGCCTGAGCGAGCCGGACCGTGCGCGCGGCCTCGGCCTCGGCCCGTACCGCGTCGGCGGCCGCGCCCTCCTCCGCCTCGCGGCGGGCGTTGATACCGCGCTGGTCGACCAGCCGCTCCTCCTGCCGGGCCAGCTCGATCTTGCTGGCCAGCTCGTTCTCGGCGATGGCGCGCTCGCGCTCGACGGCGACGGCCCGCCGCTCGTACGTCGCCCGGTCGGCCTCCTGCTGGATCTGCTCGCGCGCCGGGGTGCGCAGCGCGCGCTCGACCTCGGGTTCGGGGCGCAGCGCCACGACCCGTACCGCCACCACCTCGATGCCGGTCTCCGGCAGCCGCGGCTCGGCCGCGAGCCCGGCGGCCATCCGCTCGCGCACCGCGCCGACGCCGTCGACGAGCGCCTCGGCGAGCGGTATCCGGGCCAGCACGGCGAGCGCGTGCTGCTGCGCGGTCTCGGTGAGCAGCGTGCCGATCTGCTCCAGCGGGGTGCCGCGCCACGCGCCGGTGTCCGGGTCGAGCGAGAAGTCGAGCCGGGTGGCGGCGGCCGCCGGGTCCCCGATCCGGTACGTGACGGTCGACTGCACGCTCACGTCCTGGAAGTCGGCGGTACGGGCGTGGAACGCCATGGCCAGCTCGCGGTCGTCGACCGGCACCTCGGACAGCGCGGCGGACAGCGAGCGGAACCAGAAGCTCAGCCCCGTCCCCTCGTGGACCAGCTTGCCGCCCCGGTGGTGGCGGACGTGCGCGGTGGGCGCGGACCGCAGATGGCGCCAGCCGGCCCGGCGGGTGATGTCGGCCATGGTGAACCTCCCCTTGTCGTCGCATGGACGATAGGGGTGGGCGGCTCTTTTCGTCAACCTGACGAGATGGGTTCAGGGGCGGGGAGCGTGTCCGGTACGACGAGCAGCGGCGGCCCGTCGAGCAGTACGGGTTCGTCGCGCGGCCCCGTCGGGCGCTGCACCGGCACGGTGCCGCTGCCTGCGCCCGCGTCCGCACCCTCGGCCGCCGTATCGTCGGCCCCCGCGCCCCCGGCCCCCGCCCCGACGCCCGTCGTCAGCAGGACCACGCCGCGCGCCGCCACCAGCGCCGCCGCCGCGGCGACCGCCCAGCCCCAGACGCCCGCGCGGAAGGTCTCGCCGAGCAGGGCCACGCCGATGACCGCTGCGGCGGCCGGGTTGGAGAGGTTGACGACGGCGAGCGGCGCGGCGAGGCCGCCGCGGTAGGCGGCCTGGGAGAGCAGCAGACCGCCGGCGGCGAAGGCCGCGATCAGGACCGCGAGCAGCGCCGTCTGCCACCAGGCGGTCGGGCCGCCGGGCAGGTCGCGGGCGAGGGCGACGGTCAGGGTCTGGGTCAGCGCGGAGCCGACCGCCGAGGCCACCCCGGATGCCGTCGCGTGCCCGAGCCCCCGGCCCCGCTCCCGCCCGCCCGCCCCGCCGCCCCCGGTCCGGCCGCGCGCGGCGAGCAGCCCGATGAGCAGCAGGGTCACGCCGGTGACGAGCAGGGTCTCGCGCAGGTCGAGCGCCTCCTCCGGCGCGACCGGCCCGGTCACGGCCACGAGCCCGACCAGGCCCGCGAGGGTCCACAGCGCACCGCGCCACTCGACCCGCGAGACCCGCCGGTGCGCCCCGTACGCCCCGATCGGCAGCGCCGCCACCAGGGTCAGCGCGCCGAGCGGCTGGACGAGGGTGAGTGGTCCGTAGTGGAGGGCGGCGACGTGCGCCAGCGCGCCGGCGGCGTTCAGGCCCACCGCCGACCACCACTGCGGGCGGCCGAGCAGCCGGCGCAGCGCGCCGCGCCCGCCGGCGGAGGCCGAGGCGAGGCGCGACTGGGCGACGGCGGCGAGGGCGTAACCGGCGGCCGATACGAGGGAGAGGAGGACCGCGACGACCGTGCCGGCCGCCCCGCCCCCGGCGCTCATCGCGGCGCTCATCGGAGCGCTCCGGCGGCAGCGGCGGCGGTGACGGGAGTGCGCGGCACCGGGGGCCTCGCCTCCAGGTCGTCGTACGGCGGGCGGTGACGTCGTACCGGTGCGGGTACGGCGAGCAGGGCGAGCCCGAGCAGCGCGGCGGCGACCAGCGCGTCGAACCAGTAGTGGTTGGCGGTGCCGACGATGACCAGCAGGGTGAGCAGCGGGTGCAGCAGCCAGAGCCAGCGGGCCCGGGTGCGCGTCGCGGCGATGATGCCGATCGCGACCATCAGGGCCCAGCCGAAGTGCAGCGAGGGCATCGCCGCGAACTGGTTCGCCATCGAGTCGGCCTCGGGCGTCGCGCCGTAGACGGAGGGGCCGTACACCCGCGCGGTGTCGACGAGCCCGCTCGCCGCGAGCATCCGGGGCGGCGCGAGCGGCAGCAGCAGGTGCAGCGCGAGCGCGGCGGCGGTGAGGAGGGCGAGGACCCGGCGGGACCAGAGGTAGTGGGCGGGCCGGCGCCAGTACAGCCAGGCGAGGAAGGCCAGGGTGGCCGGGAAGTGCACGGCCGCGTAGTAGGTGTTCGCGGCCCGGATCAGCCCTTCGCCGTGCAGCAGCAACTGCTGGACCGCGCCCTCGCCGGGCAGGTGCACGGCCCGCTCCAGGTCCCACACGCGGTCGGCGTTGTGGAAGGCCCGGGTCTCGTGCCCGTTCGCGAAGAGCCGGCCGAACTTGTAGACCAGGAACAGCGCCGTGACCAGCAACAGCTCGCGCACCAGCGGCGGCCGTCCGGGGGTAGCCGTCGGCCCCGGTCCTGCAGGACGTGTCTTTCGTATCCCGCGTATCCCGGTAGCCATGGCGCGGCCCCTTTTTCCGTCAATTCGGACAGCAAACGGAGAGACTGTAGATCCGATTTCATCGAGACGCAAGCGTATCGATACGTTTGCGTCTCGATTGTGCACCCCCTACTCTCGGATGTGCGGAAACCCATCCGCTGGGGTACGGGGTCTCCGGGAGGAAACCGATGTCCACGCACGCCGCGACCGCCGCCGCCCGACGGGGCAAGCTCACCGCCGAGCGGGAGGCCGAGCTGTACGAGGCGGTCATCTGCCTGCTGCGCGAGGGCGGCTACGACTCCGTGACCATGGAGGGCGTCGCCGCCCGCACCAAATGCGGCAAGGCCACGCTCTACCGCCAGTGGGGCACCAAGCCCCGGCTCGTCACCGCCGCCCTGGACAAGGCCCGCTGCGCCGTCTTCACCGACATCGACACGGGCTCCCTCGTCGGCGACCTGCGCGAGGCGGCCCGGGTCGCCGCCTCCCGCCGCGAGCGCGACGCCGAACTGATGGAGGCCGTCAGCCAGGCGTACATCCAGCACCCCGACCTGCGGGCCGCGCTCCGCGAGACCGTGATCGCGCCCGAGGTCGCCGCCCTCGACGCGATGCTCGGCCGGGGCGTCGAGCGCGGCGAGCTCGCCGCCGACAACCCCGCCATCGGCTTCGTCGCCCCCTGCTTCCTGGGCATGCTCCGCATCGAGCGCATCTTCGAGGACCGCTTCGCCGACGCCGCGACCATGCGCGTCTTCGTGGACGCGGTGCTGCTGCCGGCGCTCGGCGTGACGCCGAGGCCGGAGCCGGGCCCTGAGCCGGACGAGCCCGCCGAGGTGTGAGCTCTCCCGCCGTCCGGCACCCTGAGGTCATGCCCCACGCCGCACCAGACTCCTCCCGGCCGCCGGTCCGGGTCCGCGTCCGCCGCGTCTACGAGCCGCCCGAGCCCGACGACGGACTGCGGGTGCTCGTCGACCGCCTCTGGCCGCGCGGCCTGGCGAAGGCCGACGCGCACCTCGACGAGTGGCCCAAGTCCCTCACCCCCTCGAACGAACTCCGGCGCTGGTACCACGGCCCCGACGGCGAGTTCGAGGAGTTCCGGCACCGTTACGAGCAGGAGCTCGCCGCCCCGGACGCCGCCGAGGCCCTCTCGCAGCTGCGCGCCCGCGCCGCCGAGGGGCCGGTCACCCTGCTCACCGCCGCCAAGGACCCCTCGGTCAGCCACACCGCCGTCCTCATGGAGGCCCTGGGCGCCCAGTGAGCGGCGCACGGGCGGGGCGACGTCCGCACAGCTGCCCCGGCTCCCAGCCGGACCGGCGCCAACTCCGCGCCACGCTCGCCGCGTTCACCCGCCGAGCCCGCGCAGCCGGGGCGCCTCCGCCACCGCATCCACCGCCCCGGCGCCGCCCGCCGCTCCGACCCGGGCGGCCAGCTCCCGCGCCCACGCGACGAGTCCGGCGACATCCACCCCGTACGTCTCCCCGTCCCCGTACCCGTCCCGTACGTACCCCTCGATCCGGCCGGCCCCGCGCAGCAACAACCGCGCCCCGCCCGTCGCGTTCCCGCGCGCCGCGTGCGTCAGCCCCACGGCCAGCTGCGCGAGCCCCTGCCACAGCTCCCGCTCGCCCTCCGGCCGCGCCTTCCAGGCGTCCTCGAACACCTCGTGCGCATGGAACGGCATCCCGGCGTCCAGCAACCGCTGCGCCTCCCGCACCGCCTCCCCGGGCGTCCGCACCACCCCCTCCGGCTGCCGCGCGACCCCCTCCGCCCCGTACGCCAACGGCCGCCCGAGCCCGTCCCGCGGCCGCCCGCTCCGCGCCCGCCCCTCCGCGTCCCGGTCCCTGCCCCGATCGCTGCCCCGATCCGTGTCCATCCCCCCATTGTCCGCCGCCGCGCGCCGGTGACCCCCCGTGTGCTGATCCACCCCGTGAAGTGAGGTAATGTTCTCTTGCACGCCGACACCGGGTCCGAACCCGGGACGGACGAGCACCGGGACGTGGCGCAGCTTGGTAGCGCACTTGACTGGGGGTCAAGGGGTCGCAGGTTCAAATCCTGTCGTCCCGACTCGAAAGAGTCGTAGATCAGGGGCCGTTTCAGAGAGATCTGAAACGGCCCCTGATTGCTTTCTCCGGATTCGGTGAGCCGCACGCCGACGGGGTCGAGCGTGCGGCGGGTGGGGTCAGGGCTTCGGGACGGTGTTGATGTAGGCGGTGCCGGCGCCGTGGAAGCCGTCCACCGTCTTCTGGAGGTCCTTCTGGGAGACGGCCTCGTCGGCCTTGTAGTAGACCCAGTCGACCTTCATGTCCCAGGTGCGCGGGCCGCCGGTGAAGGGGAGGTCGATGAGCCAGTTGCTGAAGTGGATGTCCATCTGCTCGCGCGGGACGTACTTGCCGGAGCTGGTGTAGAGCTTCTGGCCGTCCAGGGAGTAGACGACCTTGCCGTCCATGGCGGTGATCATCATGGTGTGCCAGCCCTTGAGGCTCCGCTTGAGGGTGTGGTGGACCCGGTCCGGCGGGTCGGCCTTGTACCAGCTGACGTTGTCGAGCTGCGGACCCACCGAACCCCAGCCGCCGTTCGGCAGGTACTCGAAGTCGAGTTCGCTGTAGTTCTCCGAGGAGTCCGAGGGCGAGATCGGGAAGAAGGTCTGGACGACGTGGTCGCCGTCGCGTCCGGTCACGGGCTTGTCGCTGAGGTGGATCCGGGCGGCGAAGGTTCCCTCGAAGAAGTTCCGGCTCGTGGTCTGCACCTCGACCTGCGTGGTGCCCTGCGCGGTGCCGTCGGTGGCGGAGCGCAGCCGCAGGACCTTGCCGCCCTCGGCCGTCGGGTCGGCGGGGAAGGCCGCGCCGTCGGCGCTCCAGGTGTCCTTGATCCCCGGGCCGCCCCCGCCGGTACGGATCTCCCAGCCGTGCTCGGCGAGCGAAGGGTCGTCGGCGCCGGTGTAGTCGAAGTCGTCGAACAGGGTTCCCGGCGGTCCGGTGGGCGTCGGCGAGGCCTCCCGCGCGGGCGCGGCGGCGTCGGTGCCCCCGCCGGCCGCGGGGTCGGCGGAACACGCGGCGAGTGCGCACAGGAGGGCGGGCAGCGCGAGCGCGGTCCTCGCTCGGCGGCGAGAGGTGCGGCGGCGGGGCTGGCTCACACGGGCTCCTTGGGGCGTTTCGGGGCGTAGCGGCGGTGTCTGGACACGCCTGTTACATGGGGATCAATCGCTGATCGCATGAATCGAGCGGTCATCCTAGCGAAGCTTTCAGGCCACCCCGCCGTGTGTTCGCGACTCGGCCAACCGGGTGTCAGGACACGGCCGTCGACATACCGATCCGGTTACAACGCTCGATTGGAACATGTCAAATAGGTACATCACGCCCTAATCGACTCGGGTCATGCGCTACGGTCCGCTCTACGCTTCACCGGTCTCCACACCCTGCACAAAAAGGCCACACATGATGCGCCAAGTCGCCACATACTCCGGGCGCGGATCGATCCACTCGGCACAGCCCGGCGTGGCTGAAACGCATCAGGAGGAGCCAGCCCCGGCACCGGTGTTCGTCGACCAGTCGGGTCTGCGCAGCCGTCGCTTCCGGCGCCTCGGCTGGCCGGTCTCCGTGGTCGGCGCGATCCTGGCGGCCGCCATGGGCAGCAGCCTCATCGGCATGCAGTCGGCCGCCCCGGCGATGGAGATACCGCCGAAGCCCTCGTACCTGCCCCCCAGGGGCCCCCTGTCGCCCGCCCTGCCCTAGCGGACGCGGACTGCGACACCCCACCCGACAAGTCCGGCCGTCCCGCCGGACATCGAGACCTTCCCCGGTCTGCCGCGACCCTCGTGTCGCCGGAAGCAACGCCTGTGGGCCGCCCGAGCGTGCCTGATCGTCCGCACCACCCCTCTCCAGGAGCGCCCTTGTCCCGCCACCAGCGTCGTCGGCAGTCCCTGCTGAGGCCGCGCCGACTGGCTGCCCCGCCGCTGCGCTTCTTCATGCCGCTGTCCCTGCTGGCCTGCCTGCTCGCGCTCCTCGTCCTGCGCGGCCTCGCCACCAACGAGGCGTTCCACGACACCCGGATCGCGACCTCGGTCGACAAGACGACCGTGCCGCAGAACCTGCTCAAGGGCGGCCCGGTCATCGACGCGCGCGGCGCCAAGAACGAGCGCCCGGTGAGCTATCGGATCCCCGACCACACCGTGGTCCTGAGCTTCGACGACGGCCCCTCGCCCGAGTGGACCCCGAAGATCCTGGACGTGCTCGCGGCCCACGACGTCCGCGCGGACTTCTTCGTGACCGGCGCGATGACCACACGCCACCCGGAGCTGATCCGGCAGATCGTCGCGGGCGGCCACGAGATCGGCGTGCACACCTTCACCCACCCCGATCTGGCGTACCAGTCCCACGCCCGGATCAGCTGGGAGCTGGCGCAGACACAACTGGCGCTGGCCGGCGTCGCGGGCGTCCACAGCGCGCTGTTCCGCCCGCCGTACTCCTCCGACGCCACGGCGCTCGACGACTGGAACTACCCGGTGATCAAGTACGTGGGCTCCCACGGCTACCTCACCGCGTTCATCGACCGCGACACCGACGACTGGAAGCGTCCCGGCGTCGACGAGATCGTCAGGGCGGCGATGCCGCGCAAGCCCGGCGCGGGCGAACTGATCCTGCTGCACGACGCGGGCGGCGACCGTGCCGAGACCCTCGCCGCGCTCGAGCAGATCATCGTGAAGCTGCAGGGCGAGGGGTACCGCTTCGCCACGGTCTCCGAGGCGCTCGGCGCCACCAACGCCACCGTGCCGGTGCACGGCTACCAGCTGTGGGCGGGCAAGTGCTTCATCTGGGCCAGCAAGGCCGCCGTGCTCACCCTGCCGGTGCTCGTCGCGCTCCTCGCCGTCGTCGGCTTCCTCAACTTCGGCCGGTTCGCGCTGATGCTGGTCCTGGCGCCGCTGCACGCCCGGCGCTCCCGGCGGCGGGACGCGTGGGGACCACCCGTGTACGAGCCGGTCACCGTCCTCGTCCCGGCCTACAACGAGCGCGAGTGCATCGCGAACACCCTCAACTCCCTGATCGCCAGCGACCATCCGATCGAGGTGATCGTCATCGACGACGGCTCCACGGACGGCACCGCGGACATCGTCGAGGAGATGGACCTGCCGTTCGTCCGGCTGATCCGCAAGGTCAACGGCGGCAAGTCCAGCGCGCTCAACACCGGCATCGCGGCCGCGTCGCACGACATCGTCGTGATGATGGACGGCGACACCGTCTTCGAGCCGTCCACCGTGCGCGAACTGGTCCAGCCCTTCGGCGACCCGCGGATCGGCGCGGTCGCGGGCAACGCCAAGGTCGGCAACCGGGAGAGCCTGATCGGCGCCTGGCAGCACATCGAGTACGTCCTCGGCCACAACCTGGACCGCCGGATGTACGACATGCTCAACGTCATCCCGACCATCCCCGGCGCGGTCGGCGCCTTCCGCAAGGAGGCCCTGCGGCAGGCCGGCGGGATGAGCGACGACACCCTCGCCGAGGACACCGACATCACCATGGCGGTGCTCTGCGACGGCTGGCGGATCGTCTACGCCGAGCGCGCCCGCGCCTGGACCGAGGCCCCCGCCAGCCTCCAGCAGCTCTGGTCCCAGCGGTACCGCTGGAGCTACGGCTCCATGCAGGCCATGTGGAAGCACCGCCGCGCCGTGACATCCCGGGGCCCGGCCGGGCGCTTCGGCCGGATCGGGCTGCCGCTCGTCGTGATGTTCGGCGTGGTCGCCCCGCTGCTCGCACCGCTGGTCGACATGTTCCTGCTGTACGGCATCCTGTTCGCGGACGCCCCGATCACCCTCGCCAGCTGGGGCGGCTTCATCCTGCTCCAGGGCGCGCTGTCCTGGTACGCCTTCCGGCTCGACGGCGAGAAGCCCCTGCACCTGATCAGCCTGCCGATCCAGCAGCTGGTCTACCGGCAGCTGATGTACATCGTCCTGTTGCAGTCCGCGATCACGGCGCTGACCGGTGGCCGGCTGCGCTGGCAGAAGCTCCGGCGCACCGGCGAGGTCGCCGCACCCGTGGAGGCCTGACCATGAACACATCCTTCGGGTACCGGGGCACCCAGGACACCGTGCAGCTGCGCATCCCCGCCGTGCTGCGACCGGAGCCGGAGCCGGAGCCGAGGTCGGATCCCACGGCACCGTCCGCGCGCAAGGGCGGCCGGGACCGCTATCTCGACATGCTGCGCGCGCTGGCGCTGGTGCGCGTGGTGTTCTACCACAACTTCGGCTGGTTCTGGCTGCCCATCGTCTTTCCGTCGATGGGCGTGATGTTCGCGCTGGCCGGGTCGCTGATGGCGCGCTCGCTCAGCCGGCCCGCCCTCGGCGTCATCCGGGGCCGGCTGCGCCGACTGCTGCCGCCGATGTGGCTGTTCGGCGCGGTCATGCTCACCCTCGAGCTCGCCGACGGCTGGGGGCCCGATGCCGAGGGGCACCCGGACTGGTGGTGGGGCAAGCTGCTGTTCTGGCTCGTGCCGCTGAGCACTCCGCCGTACGCCGAGTCGCTGAACGGCTTCGACCATCTCGTGGGGCACGGCTGGGCGGTGCAGGTCATCGTCCCGCTCTGGTACCTCCGCGCCTACCTCTGGTACGTCCTGCTTTCACCGCTGATGCTGTGGGCGCTGCGCCGGGCGCCGGTGGTGACGCTGTCCGCGCCGCTCGCGGTGACGATCGTCATGCACACGTTCTTCGCGGACCAGGAGTTCATCTACAGCCGGGTCTGGGAGACCGCCAGCGACTTCGCCATGTTCGGCTCCTGCTGGATCCTCGGCATGGCCCACCAGGAGGGCCTGCTCAAGAAGATCCCGCAGTACGTCGTACCGTCCGTGGCGCCGCTGGTCATGGTGGCCGGCTGGTGGTACCTGCAGACCCGACCGGTCGATCCGACCGTGCCCACGGACATCGAGAGCTGGCCGATAGCCCAGGCCCTGTGGTCCCTCGGCTTCGTCGCCATCCTGCTCCACGCCAGTCCCTCCTGGGACCAGTGGCCCCGGCCGCTGGAACGCTGGAACGGTCTGATCAGCCTGCTCAACTCACGCGCCGTCAGCGTCTACCTCTGGCACGAGACCGCGTTGGTGGCCGCCATCCCGCTGATCGACCCCCTCTGGTCCGTCGGCTTCTTCTACGAGCACTGCCAGTGGCTGCTGACCAGCCAGTGGTTCCCGCTGCTTGTGGCGATTCCGCTGACCGGACTGTTGGTGCTGACCTTCGGCTGGGTCGAGGACGTGGCCGCGAAGCGCTCCCCGCGGCTCTTCCCGTACCCGCGCCGCGTACGGGGCAGGCGCCGGGCGGGCGCCTGACGCGGGCCGGGGCTTGACGGGGGCCGGTTCACACCCTGTCGTCCCGGCGTCCGGCGGCCGGGTGCCGCAGGCGGGGGAGGACGAGCGCCGCGGCGGCCAGGGCGCTCGACGAGGCGACGGCCATTCCGGCGCGGGCGCCCCAGAGGTCGCAGACGAGGCCGAGGAGCGGCATGCCGAGAGGGGTGCTGCCGAGGACGACCAGGCCGTGCAGGGACATCACCCTGCCGTGCATGCCCGGGTCCGTGCCGAGCTGGAGCAGGCTCTTGCCCAGGGTGTTGAAGGCGAGGTTCGCGACGCCGACCGCGACCATCCCGGCGAGGGCGAGCGACAGCCAGGGGGACGCGGCCACCAGCGCGTTCGCGGCGCCGAAGCCGAGCGCGGCGAGGAGCAGGGCCCGGATGGTGACGCGGCGGGCCGCCGCCGTGCCGAGGGCTCCCGCGACGGCGCCGACTCCGAGGGCGGAGGTGAGCCAGCCGTAGGTCGCCGCGCCGCCGTCGAAGGTGTCCCTGGCCAGGACCGGGAGCACCGCGCGGAAGTTCTGCCCGAGCAGCGCGACCACGCCGATGAGCAGCAGGCAGGCGCGCAGTTCGGGGTGGCCGAACACATAGCGCAGGCCCTCGCGGACCCCGCCGCCGCCGGCCGGTGCGGCGTCGAGCCGGCGCCGGGTCGCCCGCGGGTCGATGAGGAGCAGTCCCCACAGCACCGGTACGAAGGAGACGGCGTTGAGCGCGAACGCGTAGCCGGGTCCGACGGCCGCGATGAGACCGCCGGCGACCGCGGGACCGACGAGCCGGCCGAGGTTGTGCACGGTGGAGGCGAGCGCCTGCGCGTTGACGTAGTCCGCCGGGGCCGTGAGTTCGGCGACGAAGGCCTGGCGGGCCGGGTTGTCGAGGACGGTGACGAAACCGAGCGCGAGCGCCAGCGCGTACACCGTCCAGAGCTCGGCGGCCCCGGCGAGCACCACGACGGCCAGCGCCGCGGCGAGCACCCCGCTCGCCGCCTGGGTGGCGAGCAGCACCCGGCGGCGGTCCCACCGGTCGACGAGCACGCCGCCCCACAGCCCGAACAGGAGCATCGGCAGGAACTGCAGGGCCGCGGCGAGCCCGACCGTGAACGCGTCGTCGGTGAGGTCGAGCACCAGCCAGTCCTGGGCCACCCGCTGCATCCAGGTGCCGATCACGCTCACCGAGTGGCCGGTGAGGAAGAGGCGGTAGTCGCGGTGGGACAGCGCGCGCAGCGCGCGGGCCGCCCCGTCACGCACGGCCGGCTCCCTCCGCCGGCGGTGCGTTCAGATGCGCGCGCAGCCGGCCGGCGGCGAGCGCGGGCACCGCGATCGCCGCTCCGGCGATCACCAGCGCCGCCGAGACCGGCAGGACGGCGACGAGCCCGGCGGCGCCGAACGGCGCCGTGAACAGCGCGGCGGCACGGAAGGTGCCGGCCGTGGCGATCGCCTCGCCCCGCTCCTCGGGGTGGACCGCGTCGCTCGCGATGGCCGGGCCGAGGGTCTGCAGGGCTCCGGCTCCGACGCCCGAGACGCCGAGCGCGAGGGCGGCGGCCACCGGAGATCCGCCGAGCGGGCCGAGCAGCGCGAGCGCGCCCCCGGTGGCGAGCGTGCCGAGGGCGAAGGCCCGCGCGAGGGCCGCGCGGCCGGTCCGGCCGATGACCGCCGACCCGGCGAGCGAGGAGGCGTTGGCGACCGCGACCAGGGCGCCGACGACGGCCGCGCCGTTCCCGGCCCGCACCAGCATCACCGGGATGTAGGAGCCGAGCAGTCCGCGCCACGCGCCCGCGCTCACCCCCGCCCAGCACCCGGCGGACACCCCGGGCCGGCGCCACATCCGGCCCGGGGCCCGGCCGTCCGGCCGCCGGAACGGCGGCAGCCGGTCCAGGAACAGGGCCGGTACGACGGCGCCGGCGGCGATCGCGGTGCAGACGGCCAGCGCGTACGACGGACTGCGCTCCGACAGCAGACCCGCGAGCACCGGCCCGACCAGCAGACCGGCGCCGGACGTGAAGTTGACCGTCGCCAGGGCGCGGACGGACGAGCCGGCGCCGCGCACGACATGCGTCTGACTGCCCGTCCAGAAGCAGGCCCGCGCCACTCCCTGGAGCAGTTGCGCCGCCACGAACGGCACGAGCGCCGCCGAGACCGCCACGACGAGGTTCGACACGGCGAGCACGGCGCCCGCCATGGCCACCAGGGTCCAGTCGGGCAGCACCCGCATCACGACGCCGAGCCCGAGCCGGGTGGCCATCTGCGACACCGCCGAGACGGCGGTCAGGACACCGACCCCGACGCTGCCGTAGCCGGCGTCGAGGGCGAGCAGGGGCAGCGCGACGGAGGACAGGCCGAGCGCGCACGAGAAGACGACGGCGCCCCCGGCGGAGGCGACGGTGTCGCGCCGGGGAAGCCGAGGGCGTCGGGGGAGCCGGGGGAGTCGGAGGCGGCGCCGCACTGGCCGCCGCTCGGTCAGCACGCGCCCTCCCCGGCGGTGCGGCCGAGCCGGCTGAGCTCGTGGCGCCAGGCGGTGTCGTGGTGGAACGCGCCGCCCAGGTCAGGGAGTTCGGCCAGATCCTCCTCGGGCAGCTCCCGCAGGGTGCCGCCGGCCTGGGCGATGTCCAGGGAGAGCCGGGCGAGCGTGTCCAGGGAGACGGCGCGCAGGACGGCCTCGGGGACGGAGCCGCCGGTGCTGGTGAGCCCGTGCCCGCGCAGCAGCACGGCGGGGCGCTCGCCCAGGGCGCCCACCATCTCCCGGGCGAGGCGCCGGTCCCGTATCAGCACTCCGCGCGGGTGGACCGGCACGCCGCCGGCGGCGAGCCGGGCGCCGGGGATGTCGAAGGCCCCGACGATCGGGCGCAGGGCGAGCCCGGCCAGGTCGGCGGCGACCACCGCCGGCGGATGGGCGTGCACCACGGCCCGTACGTCCGGGCGGGCCCGCAACACCTCGGTGTGCAGGGGGAGTTCGTTCGGCACTGACCAGTCGTCGAGCTCGCCGGGGGCCGCCGCCCGCCCGTCCAGGTCGACCAGGCGGATGTCGGCGGGCGTGGTGCGGTGCAGCCCGCGCTCCCGCGGGCCCCGGCACCGTACGAGCAGCGTGGTGTCGTCCATCCGCAGGCTGATGTGGCCGAGGATGCCGTCGGCCAGGCCCCGGGCGGCCAGCACGCGGCAGGCGTCCGAGACCAGTTGACGCTCCCGCGCATACCGCATGAGCTCCCCTCCCCTGAAGGATCAATGGTCTGACGTTAGGTCTTCGGTCCGGGGTGGTCAACATCGCCCCGGGGAATTGCGCGGGGGATTGGCGTGACGGGCTATGGGTCTTATGGTTAGTCCGATGGATGACTGTCCTACAGGAGGATCCATGGCAAAGAAGGGACGCGTCTTCGTTCGCGGTCTGACCTCGGAGACGTACGGCCTCAACCACTTCCGTGAGCAGCAACTGGCTGTGGAGCGGGTCCGGGACGACTCCGTCGTCGTCGACGACGCGAAGGTCGCGCACTCCGGGGACAGCGCGAAGTCGCGCACCTGGTGGCGGGTGGGTCCGGGCGACGAGGAGTTCCTCACCCAGACCATCCAGGTCCACTTCGTGGAGCTGCCCGGCCAGTCGAGCAACCACGGCCACGGACACCAGAACGAGGCCGCTTTCTACATCCTCGAGGGCCGCGGCTACGAGATCCACGACGACCGGCGCTACGACTGGGCCAAGGACGACCTCGTCTTCGTCCACACGGACTCGGTGCACCGGCACTTCAACCCGTACGACGAGAAGGCCAAGGCGCTCGTGGTGAAGGCCAAGAGCACCTGGATGTTCATGGGCCTGATCCAGCAGGGCCGTTCGGGTCCGATCGACCGCCCCGAGGAGTTCGGCGAGCGCGAGGACTGGTCGCGGATCTGGACGCCGGGCGTGCTCGACCGCAAGAAGGTCATCAGCCCGAAGGACACCGCCTGGGAGGTGACCCCGCTGGGTCGTACCCGGGTGATGGCCTCGCCCGAGATGACCGACGGGCGCATCTTCTCCGTCGACGCGTACGAGCTGGACATCGCCGCCGGCAGCCGCTCGGGCAAGTACTGGAAGATGGCCGACGAGGTCTTCTACGTCCTCGAGGGCGGCGGCTACGCGCTGCAGTGGGAGGTCGAGGCGGAGATCGCGGAGAAGTACTACGCGCGCGTCGCCAAGGAGCCCAAGCGCTTCGAGATCACCGAGGGCGACACGCTCTACGTGCCGCAGAACCACATCTGCCAGCTGTTCGCGGCGGACGGCACCCCGCTCAGGGTGTTCTCCGCCCAGAACCGGGTCTTCAAGCACCTGGGTTACGACACCGTGCACTACGTCGAGAACGCCCCCGAGTACCAGGGCTGATCAGGAGCACGGCAACGCGAAGGGCCCCGCATCGTGAGGGATGCGGGGCCCTTCGCACGGGCGGTACGGGCTCAGGCGCGGCGAACGGCTTCGGCGGCCGTCTCCTCGGCGGCCTCCACCAGGTCCTCGGCCGTCAGGAGGGCCGGGTCGGCGGCGGTGGCGAGACGGAGCGCGAGCGCCCCGTGCACGGTCTTGCGGATGCGCCGGCCGTCCACGCCGTCGAGCAGCCGGCCGACCTTCTCGTGCACGGCGACGTTCTCGGCGAGCGGGGTCAACTCCGACCACTGGGCGGCCAGTTCGCGCAGCGAGTCGGCCACGATCAGCGGCGTGACCTCGGCCGAGGGCAGCTCGGTGCGGATCACCAGGTCGGCGCGGGACAGAAAGGCCTCGTCGACGGCGTCGGCGAAGTTCGTCGTCACCACCAGCAAGGTGCCGGGCCGCTGGGCGCGCAGCGCGTCGAGACCGCTGAGCACCGCGTCGGTGGCCCGGTGCACATCGACCGGATTGGTGTCGAAGGACGCGCTCTGCCGCCGGACGGCCAGCGCCTCCACCTCGTCGACCAGGACCACGGTGTGCGGCCTGCGGGCGGCCAGTTCCGGCAGGTCCTCGCGGAACAGCCGGCTCACCGCACGCTGGCTCTCGCCGAGCAGCTCGCTGGGAAACGCGTGCGGATCGACCTCGACGAGCGTCGTGGCCCCGTGCGGGGCCAGGGCCCGGGCGGCCGCCTGGGCCAGGCCCTGGGCAAGGGTCGTCTTCCCGGTGCCCGGCGGCCCGGCGAGCACGATCAGGCCGTGCGGGGCGACGGCGGAGCCGGCGAGCCGCCGCCCGTGCCGGAGCACGAGGACGGCGGTCGCGAGCAGCCGCTCCTTGACCCGAGGGTCGACGATCACCGCGTCCCACGGACCGTCGTGGTGGTCGCTGGGCAGGGCGTGCACTCCGGCGACGCCGTGCGGCAGGGAGCTCATGCGGAGCCTCTCTCCTTCCGGTGTTCCCTATGGCCTCACGGCCAGGTCGGCCGGTCGTTCTCCGGCCACTCGATGGTGGAGGGGTCGCCGGCCTGGGCGTCGCGGATGTGGGTCGGCGGCTCCTCGAACAGGACCAGTGGGTCGCACAGCACCCGCATGGTCTCCAGGAGGCTGTCGAACATATGGATCCGCACCACCTTCGCCGTGCGCTCCGGGTCGGTGTTGATGTGCTGGTGCCACAGGAAGTGGTCGACGACGATGAGGTCGCCCTTCTTCCACGGATAGCGCTTGCCGCCCTCCGGCTCGGTGCCCAGATAGCTCTCGCCGGAGCCCTCGACCACGTACAGCCAGGCCTCGCCGGGGTGGCGGTGCATCGACTGCTGCCGGCCCGGGCCGATCTCGAACATCGCCATGGTGATGCCGGAGGCCTGGTAGCCGATCGCCCGGTCGAGCAGGAAGGTGGTGCGGGTGCCGCGCGGGGTGTTGCGCAGCTCCAGCTCGTCCCAGTCGGTGTGCAGCCGGCCGGAGCGCCGCCGCTCCTGCTCCCTGGCCAGGCGGCGCAGCCGGTTGGCGTACGGGTCGGCGCCGTCGATGCCGGGGGAGTACGGCGGCCGGGGCGCGAGCTCCGCGAACGGGGTGTGTCCGGCGTCCTCGAGCACCGCCATGCCCAGGGTCTCCAGCATCGGCTGGCTGGAGAAGGTCAGACAACGCACGGTGGTGTCACCGTCGTTGCCGCTGCGGTGCCAGGCCCAGGACGGCAGGTGGAGGGAGTCTCCGGGGCCGAAGTCGACGCGCTCGCCGTCGATCTCGGTCCAGCCGTGGCCGGCCACGACGAAGACCATGGCGTCCCAGGAGTGGCGGTGCACCGTGGTGGTCACTCCGGGGTCGATCTCATGGGCGAGGGCGTCCATGGTGCGGGTGGGCCGGTCGCCGTCGGCGCCGACGTAGACGCCGACCCTGCTGCCGCGGGCGGTCTCGTGCATCGTCGCGTCGGCGAGTCCGACCACGGTGCGGTGGTTGTCCCGCCAGTTCTCCAGGAACTGCGCGCGGCGGCGCTTCTGGACGTGGTAGTGGGTGGTTTCGGTGGTGGTGTGCGTACTCATCGATCCTCCGGCAGGGGTGCGTTCGGGAAGACGGCGGGTGAGAGAGACGGCGGGTGAGAGAGACGAGGGGTTACGCGGCGGAGCTCGGCCGCGGAACGCGGTACTCGCGGATCGTGCGGCTGCGCAGGGCGCTCGCCCCGGCGGCGAGCGCGGGCACCAGGCCGCCCGCGGCGAGCGCGGCGACCGGTCCGAGCGCCCCCGCGGCCACACCCATCAGGGAGTCGCCGACGGCGGGCCCGCCCCGCGAGGCGATCTGGTACGTGGCGGAGACCCGGCCGCGGAGTTCGTCGGGGGTCTCCAGCTGGACGGCCGCGTGCCGCACCGTGGTGGCGACGGCGTCGGCGGCCCCGAGCGCCACGGCCATCACCAGGGCGGGCCAGAGGGAGGGCGCCAGGGCCAGGCCCACCACGGCCAGGCCGTACGCGACCGTGCCGTACAGCACGACATGGCCCGAGCGGGCGGTGCGGACCAGGCGGAACACCCAGGCCGAGCCGATCAGGGCGCCGGCCGAGGGGGCCGCCGACATCAGTCCGTACCCGGTGGCCCCGGTGTGCCAGACGTCGGCGGCGAGCGCGGGCAGCAGCACCCGGTAGGCGCCGAACACGGTGGCGGCCAGGTCGAGACCGATCAGCTGCCGGATCACGGGGCGCCGGGCCACGTACGCCATGCCCTCGCGCATGCTCTGCCACACCGGCGCCCGCGGCCCGTCCGGCTTGGGCCCGGGGGTGCGCAGCAGGGCAAGCACCAGGACCAGCGCGGCGTACGTCACCGTGTCGAAGGCGTACACGAGGCCCGGGCCGCCGATCGCGATGAGCAGCCCCGCGAGCGCCGGGCCGAGCAGCACGGCCAGCTCGCGCGAGGGGTTGAGCAGGGCGAACGCGTCGACCAGCTGCGCGCGCGGCACCATCGCGGGGATGAGCGCCTGGCGGGCCGGCTGGTCGAAGGTGGCCGCCGCGGTGGTGAGCAGCGAGGACAGCACCACCGCCCAGACCGTGGCCCGCCCGGTCAGGGTGACGGCCGCGAGGGCGGCCGACACGAGCAGCGCCAGTGCCTGCGAGGCCTGGAGCAGCCGCCGCCGGTCGAGCCGGTCCGCGTACACGCCGCCCAGCGGGGACAGGACGACGAGTGCCACGGCCTGGGCGAGGCCCACCAGGCCCACCTGAACGGTGGACCCCGTGAGCTCGTACACCTGGTAGAGGCTGGCGGCCGTGGCGCCCCGGGTCCCGATCTGGGAGAGGACGACTCCGCCCCAGTAGAGATCGAAGTCCCGGTTGCGCAGCACCTCGGGTATGCGCACGTGCCTCCCTTCCTTGTCGTGGAGTCGGGTGCGGGGCGGCTCAGTCGGCGGGGACGACGATGACCTTGTCGGGGGCGACGGTGAAGTGGACGCTCTCGCCCGGCGGGACGGAGAGGTTCGGGTTGGAGCGGTTGCGGATCTCCACGCCGCCGCCGACGTCGATGATGTGGTCCACCGTGTCGCCGAGGAACGCCCGGGTGGCCACGGTGCCGCTCCACTCGTTGGGCACACCGCCGCGCGGCTCGCGGGTCAGGTCCACGGACTCGGGGCGGATGGACAGCAGCACCGCCGAGCCCACCGCGGGCACCCGCTCCACCCCGCGGGCGGTCAGCCGGCCCTGGGCGGTCTCGACCTCCACCTCGTCGCCGCGCACCGCGACGACCTTGGCATCGAGGAAGTTGGAGGTGCCGATGAACTCGGCGACGAAGCGGGTGGCCGGCTTGGTGTAGATCTCCCGGGGCTTGCCGATCTGCTCGATACGGCCCTGGTTCATCACCGCAATCCGGTTGGACATCACCAGGGCCTCGGCCTGATCGTGCGTCACATAGATCGCCGTCAGGTTCAACTCGCGCTGCAGCCGCTTGAGTTCGAAGCGCATGGACTCGCGCAGCTTGGCGTCCAGGTTGGACAGCGGCTCGTCGAGCAGCATCAGCTCGGGACGGGTGACGAGCGCGCGCCCCAGGGCGAGCCGCTGCTGCTGGCCGCCGGAGAGCTTGGTGGCCGGCCGGGAGGAGTAGGCGCCCAGCTCGATGACGTCGAGCACCTCCGCCACCCGCCGCTCTATCTCCGCGCGGTCGGGCCGCTGAGCCCGGGGAAGGACCTCCAGCGGGAAGGAGACGTTCTTGAACACGGTCATGTGCGGCCAGATGGCGTACGACTGGAAGACCATGCCGAACCCGCGCATGTTGGCGCGCAGGTTGATGCCCTTCTTGTCGTCGAACAGCACCCGCTCGCCGAGGGTGATGGATCCGGTGGTCGGCTTCTCCAGACCCGCGATGGAGCGCAGCGTGGTGGTCTTGCCGCAGCCCGAGGGGCCGAGCAGGGTGAACAGCTCGCCTTCCTGGATCTCGAAGTCGATACCGCCCACGGCGTAGGCGCGGGTGTCGTCGCCGCCCGTGCGCTTCTTGCGCTTGGCGGGCGACTCGTAGCTCTTCTTGAGGGACGATACGGTCAGCATGGGGTTCTTCCTCTGGATCCGGGGCGGGGTCAGTCGTCCTGCAGGCCGAAGCGGGCTCCGACGCGGTAGGCGCCGGCGACGAGGACGCAGAGCAGCAGCACCATCAGCACGCCGAGCGCGGCGAGGGTGGTGAACTGACCGTTCTCGAACTGCTCCCACATGAGCACCGACATGACCTCGGTCCCGGGGCTGTAGAGCAGGATCGTGGAGGACAGCTCGCGGAAGGACACGACCAGGATGTAGACCCAGCCGGCGAGGACACCGCTGCTCATCAGGGGCAGCAGCACCCGCCGGAAGGTCTGGAACCAGGACGCCCCCGACACATGGGCCGACTCCTCCAGTTCGGGCGACATCTGGGACATCGCCGAGGTGCTGTAGCGCATTCCGTACGGCAGATAGCGGGTGCAGTAGGAGATGAGCAGGATCAGCAGCGTGCCGTAGATGGGCAGCGGCATCCGCAGATAGACGAAGGACAGTGCGAGGCCGAGCACCAGGCCGGGGATGACGATCGGGGTGAAGGCGAGCACGTCGAGGATCTGGCGTCCCCTGGCCTTGGTGCGCAGCACGACCCAGGAGACCACCGAGGTGAGGAGCATGACGGCGGTGGCCGCGCCCACGCCCACGATCACCGAGTTCTTCAGGGCGTTGAGGGCCTGTGGCATCTCGAACACCCGGGCGTAGTTGTCGAAGGACATGCTCGACCACGTCTTGCTGCTGGGCGCCGTGTAGAACTTCAGGAGCGAGGCGTAGAACAGCACGGCCACCGGCAGCACGACCGTGATGCCGAAGTACAGCAGCACGCCGGCGCCGACCCACGGCTTGGCCCGGCCCAGGTCGACCGGGCGCGGCCGGAAGGCCTTGCCGGTGACCGTCTGGTAGTTGCGCGAGGAGCGCTGCAGCCACTGGGTGAACAGCACGCCGACGGCGGCGATCAGCAGCAGCCCGGTGGCGTACGCGCCGGCGGCGCCGTAGTCGATGGGGTAGGCGCGCAGCACGAAGTAGATGCGGCTGGTGAAGACGTAGGTGCCGTTCTGCAGCCCGAGCAGGGCCGGCACCTCGAAGCTCTCCAGGGACTGCACGAACATCAGCAGGGCCACGGAGATGGTCGCCGGGCGGAGCAGCGGCACGGTGATGCGGCGCAGCACGGTCCAGGTGCCCGCTCCGGACATGGCCGCCGACTCCTCCAGGGAGGGGTCCATGGCGCGGAACGCGGAGACCATGAGCAGGAAGGCGACCGGGGCGTGGTGCAGTCCCTGGACCCAGATCATGCCCGGGACGCTGTACACGTCGATGGGCGAGGAGCCGAACAGCGGCTTGAAGAAAAGGGAGTTGATCAGCCCGCTGTCCGGGTCGCCGAGGAAGATCCACGACGTCGCGTAGAGGATGCCGGGCACGATCAGCGGCACCATCGAGGCGGCGAAGAACAGTCCCTTGAACGGGGTGTCGGTGCGCACCAGGACGTACGCGAGGGCGGTTCCGACGACCAGCGAGAGCAGGGCCGAACCGAAGGCGAACACCAGGGAGTTGCCCAGCATGGTGCCGGCCTGCGCGTTGCCGCCGTAGGCGCGGGCGAAGGCGTCGAAGGAGATGCCGACCCCGTCGGAGTCGATGAAGGTGTCGTGCAGCAGATAGCCGAGCGGCACGACGGCGATGTATCCGACGATGACGATCGCCGCGCCGACCATCAGGGTCTGCGGGGACAGCCTGCCGCGCAGCAGCGCGGGGATCCGGGAGGGGCGCCGGCCCGGGGCGGGTGCGCCCGGCGGCGGGGCGGCGCGTTCGGTGGGGGCAGAGGTCACAGCCACAGTGCTACTTCTCCATGTTGTCGGCGCCGCGCAGCAGCGCGTCGTACTTCGCGTCCCAGTCGGCCTTCTTGTCGGTGAGCGCGTCGATGGCGAAGGGGGCCAGGGTGAGGCCGTCCAGGCTCTTGTCGCCGGGGACCTTGGTGGAGGGGGACAGATGCAGGTCGACGATCACCTGCTGGCCCTCGTTGAGCATCCAGTCGTAGAACAGCCAGGCGGCGCCGGGGTGCGCGGCGCCCTTGATCAGGCCGACGCCGTTGGGCCGCGGGAAGGCCGGAACGGTGGACCTGCCGCTCGCGTCGCGGTAGGCGACGGGGGCGCCCTGTTCCTTGGCGCGCTCGGTGATGTACGTGTAGTTCATCGCCTCCATGGCGGTCTGCCCGGCGGTGAGGAACTGCATCATCGTGGTGTGGCCCTTGGCGGCCTTGGAGTTGGCCGCGATCTTCTTCCACAGCTCGTCGACCTCGGCCTGCGACTTGCCGTGTTGGAGCCAGTACGTGGTGACGTTGGCGTACCAGTCGGAGTCGCTGATCTCCAGGGTGATCTTGCCCTTGTACTCGGGCTTGGCCAGGTCCTCCCAACTCTTCGGCTCCTGGCCGGGCTTGATCAGATCGGTGTTCCACGCGGGGTGGAAGATGTTGAGCCGGGTGGCGCTCCAGTCCGGGAACCGGCCGGTCTCGTTCAGCCTGTCGCGCGAGGCGCCGTCGAACTTCGCGAGGATGCCCTCCTTGGACAGGGCGTCCATCTCGGCGAAGTTGGTCTCCACGACGTCGGCGCCGGCCCGGCGGGCCTGCGACTCCTGGGAGATGCGCTGCAGGACCGTCTCGGAGTTGCCGCGGAAGACCTCGACCTTGACGCCGGTGTCCTTCTGGAACGCCTTGGTGATGGGGCCGACGATGTCGGCCGTCATCGAGGTGTAGAGGGACAGGGTGCCGCCCTCGGACTTCGCCGCCTTCTCGGCCTCGGCGCGCTGCCGGTCGGGGGCGGCCGAGGCGATCCTGTCGTACGTCTCGGTGGACGCCGCACTGCCGGCCGCCTGGGGGGTGACACCTCCGCAGGCGGTGAGCAGGGTCGAGGCCGCCAGGACGGTGCACGCGGCGGTTACTGCTGAACGGCTCTTCATCGGGGGCTCCCGGGGTGTGAGGCTCTGCGCTTCAGTCGGACGTGGGGACGCCGCGGAGCAGGGCGTCGTAGGCGGAGTTCCACTTCTGGTTGTCGGAGGCCTCGGACTTGTCGAGGCTGTAGACCTCGGTGCCGGGCGGGATCGGATCCTGGTAGCCGGGGACGTCCTTGGCCGCGGGGATCCGTTGGGAGTCGGCGATGATCCGCTGGCCCGCGGTGAGCACCCAGTCCGTCCACAGCAGGGCGGTGGCGGGGTGCTTCGGCTCCTTCATCAGGGCCAGGCCGTTGGGCCGCAGGATCACCGGTTCGACCGAGGGCCGCCAGGCGACCGGGGCTCCCTTCGCCACCGCCTTGTCCAGGGTGTGGCTGTAGACGGAGGCGGCGATGCCGAACTGGCCGGCGCTCAGCATCTCGCCCTGGACGGTGTGGCCCTTGGTGAGCCGGGCGTTCCCGGCGATCCCGCGGAAGACGTCGTCGACCTTCTGCTGGGACCAGCCCTTCTTGTCGGTGAGGTACGTGGACATGGCCATGTACCAGTCCCAGTCGCCGATCTCGACCGACACCTTGCCCTTCCACTTGGGGTCGGCGAGGTCGGCGAAGGCCTTCGGCTCCTGGCCGGCCGGGACCACTTCGGTGTTCCAGCCGACGACGAAGGCGTTGAAACGCTCGGCGGTCCAGCCGTCGGGCTTGGTCGCCTCGGGCTTGAGGCCCTGGAGGGCGGGGCCCCGGTACTCGTACAGGACGTGCTGGTCCTGGAGGGCGCGCAGCTCGATGTCGTTGGTGTCGACGACGTCGTTGTTCGTCCGGCGGGCGCCGTGCTCCTGCAGGATGCGCTGCAGGACGGTCTCGGAGTTGGCGCGGAAGGCGCGGACCTTGATGCCCGGGTAGGCCTTCTCGAAGCCGTCGACCAGTTCCTGGATGTCGGTGTTGGAGGTGTAGAGGTCGAGGACCCCACCCTCCTTCTTGGCCGCGGCGAGGAGTTTCCCGGTCCGGTCCGAGCCGGTGAGGCCGTCGTACGGGGCGTAGGCGGCGGACTCCTCGGACGAGGCGGAGTCCGCGGCGGTGCCGGAGGTGACGGGGGTGCCGCAGGCGGCCAGCAGGAGGCCGGAGGCCAGGAGTGCGGCCGGGAGGGTTCGGTGATGCATCGCACGCTCCTTGGGGCGTCATTGCCAATGGATCGTCGTGCACTGCGAGGGAACGCCGGCCCCGTCGCCGGGGCCGTCGACTGCGTATGAAACCGGAGAATTGGCCTTATGGTCTAACCATAAGTGGGAAGTGTTACCGGACCTTTATCGGTGCCGGCGGTGCCGGCGGTGTCGGCGGTGTCGGCGGTGTCGGCGGCGCCGTCCGTGCCGAACACCAGGGACTTGATGGTCACCGGCACGGTGCGCGAGGGGTGCCGCACCCGCCCGAGGTCGATGTGGTCGAAGTCGTGCAGGCTCAGCCCGTCCACGACGAGCACCTCGGACGTGACGCCCAGCTCCTCGCGCAGCAGCCGGCCGAGCGTCATGGCCACATCGCCGTCGAGGACGACGTACACCGGCCGGCCGGCCGCGATCCGCGCGGCCAGACCGTCGCGGATGCCGGTGGCGAGGGCGAGCAGCCTGCCGTACTCGGGCAGCCCGCTCCACTCCACGGCCAGGGCGACATCACCCTCGGCCCCGCGTTCGTCGAGGGCCTGCCGGACCGCGTCGGCCACGGCCCGGGCGTCGACCGTGTCGCCCAGCGGACAGTGCGGACGCACCACCGGCAGATCGCGCCGCGGCAGCAGCGCGTCCGGGTCGCTGACACAGCCGGTGTTGCCGCTCAGCTGGACGCTGTACTCGGAGGCGCCGAGCGCGGTGGCCCGGATGCACTCACCCGCCGGCAGCAGCGGCCAGGGGAGCTCCCCGGCGTCGAGCCGCCGGCGCACCGCGTGCCCGAGCCGCCGGCCCAGGTCGCCGAAGTCGCGCTGCTCGCGCCCGTAGACGTACTCGGCCACGCCGCCGGAGAACAGCACCCCGTCCAGCGGGCCGGGATCCCCGAGCCGCCGCGTGAGATACAGACCGTCCTCGCAACCGGGCGCACCGCGCAGTACGTCGACCAGGGCCCCCGCCATCGCCTCGGCGACCCGGTCGAGCTCCGCGGGGCGGGCCGGGTCGCCGAGCCGCCAGTCGAGACCGGCCCGTGCCGCGTGGTGCCGCCCGGCCGGCTCCAGACGGACGATCCGCCCGTCCTCGTCCGTCACCTGGAGCCGGCCGCCGATGTGGACCGCCGCGGTCGAGAGCACCCGTCCGCCCTCGACCACGGCGAGCTTGGTGGTGCCGCCGCCGATGTCCACGACCAGGAGCCGTTGCCGCCGCTCGTAGGAGCGGCGGGCGGCGCCGGAGCCGTAGGCCGCCAGCTGGGCCTCCATGTGGTGGCCCGCGGTGGCGGTCACGAGCCGGCCGCCGCGCTCGGCCAGGACGCCGGCGATCGCCTCCGCGTTGTGCCGCCGCAGCGCCTCACCGGTGAGGATGACGACCCCGGTGTCGATCGCGTCCGGGGTGACCCCTGCCTTCCCGTACGCCTCGTCGACGATCTCGCCGAGCCGGACGGCGTCGATGTGCTCGCCGCTCGTGTACGGGGTCAGGGCGACCGGCGACAGATAGCGCGTCTCCCGGGAGACGACGTGATAGCGGCTGGTCAGCTCCTCGCCGATGCGCCGCAGCCGGAGCCGGGAGAACAGCACCTGGGTGCCGGAGGAGCCGATGTCGATGCCCACGCTGTGCAGGGTGACGTTGTCCTGCTGCCAGATCGGGTTGTCCTCGATCGGGCCGAGCGGCTCGTCGTCGTGGTCGTGGGTGTGCGCGGGCACGTGCGCGGCGTGGACGGTGCGCGGGGGAGG
Source organism: Streptomyces fradiae (assembly GCF_041270065.1). Taxonomy (NCBI): domain Bacteria; kingdom Bacillati; phylum Actinomycetota; class Actinomycetes; order Kitasatosporales; family Streptomycetaceae; genus Streptomyces; species Streptomyces fradiae. The sequence continues at coordinate 7,089,973 of NZ_CP065958.1, forward strand.
GTCGGCGTGGGCGTGGGCGTGGGTGTGGGTGTGCACCACGTCCGTGCTCAGCCTTCGGCGCCGGGCAGCGGCGGCAGGGTCTCCAGCTCCGACGCGTAGATGGCGTCCATCCGCGGGGTCATGGCGTGCTTGGCGAGGGCCTCGCGGAAGGTGTCGCGCACGAAGGGGGACTCGTCGGCGTAGTCGATCTGGTCGCCGCCGATGCGCCGGCTGATCCACGCCTTCGGCACGCCCTGGGCGTTGCGCACGGAGACGACCTCGTGCTTGAAGGCGAGATAGCGGCTCGGCTCGGTGCTGGTGTTGAAGTGCTGGTGGAACCACATGTTCGGCGGCACGATGAGCGAGCCGGGGCCCCACTCGTAGCGGCGCGGCTCCTCGCCCTCCGGCCACATCAGGCTGTAGCCCTCGCCGGACAGGATGATGACGTGGGCGCCCGGGCCGTGCCGGTGCCCCTTCTTGTACGTGGCCGTGGGGAACTGCGAGATGTGGCTGTTCATCGAGCCCTTGGCCATGGTGAAGCGGATGTGGCCGCCGCCGGCGCCTCGCTCCTTGGCCTCCACCAGCGGCAGGCTCACCGAGTCCGCCACGAAGTTGGTGTCGAGGAGCAGGCCGCGCTGCTCGCCCTTGGGGGAGAAGTAGTCGGGCTCGCCGTCGAAGCGCTCCGGGAAGTCGCGCGGGGTGTCGAAGACGAACTCCGGGTCGCCGTAGAGGTTGATGACCGGCGGCATGTTCGTGGAGGACACGAAGCGCGCGGCCTTCCGGCCGGAGCCGTTGAAGTGCTGGTGGTGCGCGTTGAGCGGGATGGCGAAGATCGAGCCGGTCTGCCACTCGAAGGTGACCGCGTCGCCCTTGTCGTTCCACACCCGGGTCGAGCCCTGGCCGTCGAGGACCAGGATCTGCTCCTCGAACAGCTGGCGCTGCGGGGCCAGCGCGCCGCCGGCCGGGATCTCGCACACGTAGCAGTCGTTGGAGGTGCGGGTGGCCTCGTGGTTGATGAAGACCCCGCGCCCGCCGCGGCGCTCCCAGGGCTTGAGCTCCACGGTGCGCAGATCCGGGATGTAGTGCGCGGCGATGATGTCGAGACCTTCGTCTGCGACCCAGCGGGTGTACGGGGAGTCCTTCTCGGTTGCGAACTTCGCTGCGAACGTGTCGTCGACGATGGCGTCCTTGGACATCGGGACCCTTCCTGATTGGTGCCGCCACTGACCGGGGCGTACGAAGGCTGGGATTGGTAGAACCATAAGTCCATCAAGCTGACCCGTCAACGGATCTGCGGGCTCCGGATATACGGCGTTAAAAGCCCTGCTCGGCCACGGATTTGGCGGCCGAGCGGGCGGCCTCCGGGTCCAGGTAGCGGCCGCCGCGCAGCAGCGGCCGCAGCTGCGCGTCCAGTTCGTAGCAGAGCGGCATGCCGGTCGGAATATTACGTTCCGCCGTCTCCTCCGGGGTCAGTCCGTCCAGGTGGGAGACCAGGGCGCGCAGCGAGTTGCTGTGCGCGGTGACGAGCACGGTGTGGCCGGCCCGCAGCTCCGGCGCCACCACCCCGTCCAGGTACGGCAGCAGCCGGGCGCGCACGTCCGCGAGCGACTCGCTGCGCGGCAGCCGCGCGGCGTCGAGGTCGCCGTAGCGCGGGTCTCCCGCGTAGCCGGCCGCCTCGTGAGCGGACAGCGGGGGCGGTGCGGCGTCCATGGAGCGGCGCCAGCGCCGGTAGGCCTCCGCTCCGTACCGGGCGCGCACGGCGCTGCGCTCCAGGCCCTGAAGAGCCCCGTAGTGGCGCTCGTTGAGGCGCCAGGTGTGGCCGGGTGTGACGTCCGGGCAGTGCGCGGCGGCCAGGGCGAGGGTGCAGGTGTGAACGGCGCGGACGAGGTTCGAGCTGTGCGCCCGGGTGGGGCGGATCCCGTGGCCGAGCAGCAAGTGACCGGCCTCGCGGGCCTGTTGCTCGCCGCGCGCGGTGAGGGGCGTGTCGATCCAGCCGGTGAAGGTGCCGCGGGCGTTTCCGTGGCTCTCGCCGTGGCGCAGCAGCACCAGGGTCAGGGGGAGGGTTCGGGTCCGGGTCCGGGGGCGGGGCATGGCGGGTCCTCTTCCGTCTCTTGTTTCCGCGTTCAAGCATCTGGTCTAATGGACAGACCATAAGGCAGGGCAGTGCGTGTCGGCCCGTGCCCTGCCGGTACGGGAACGGTCAACTTCGAGAAGAGGGAGGGACCTTGCCGAAGGTCATCTTCGCCACCTCCGACGGGCCCCAGCACATCGTCGACGCCCAGCCGGGCGACTCCCTGATGTCCGCCGCCGTCCGCAACGGCGTCCCGGGCATCGTCGCCGAGTGCGGCGGCAACCAGTCCTGCGCCACCTGCCACGTGTGGGTCCGCGAGGAGTTCGCCGAACGCGTCGGACCGCCCGGCGACATGGAGGACGACCTGCTCGACCTGGCGGTGTCGGAGCGGCGCGCGACCAGCCGCCTGGCCTGCCAGATCACGCTCACCCAGGAGCTGTCGGGACTGATCGTGGACGTCCCGCCGCACGAGTCCTGAGCCCCCGCACACCCCGCTGCAGCAGTCGCCCCGCCCCGGGGCCCCAGCATCCGAAGGGAAACTCCGTGCTCCGCAAAGAGATCAACGAACTGCTCACCCAGACCGGCCCCGGCACACCGATGGGCGAGCTGTTCCGGCAGTACTGGATCCCGGCCCTGCTGGCCGAGGAGCTGTCGGAGAACGACTGCCCGCCGGTCCGCGTCAAGCTGCTCTCCGAGCGCATGATCGCCTTCCGCGACAGCGAGGGCCGGTACGGACTGATCGACGAGTTCTGCGCCCACCGCGGAGCCTCGCTGTGGTTCGGCCGCAACGAGGAGGGCGGCCTGCGCTGCCCGTACCACGGCTGGAAGTACGACGTGACCGGCCAGTGCACCGAAGTGCCCTCCGAGGCCGACAACTCCAGCTTCTGCGCGAACGTCAAGCTCACCTCGTACCCGCTGGTCAAGATCGGCGACGTGCTGTGGACCCACATGGGCGACCGGGCCACCCGGCCCGAACCGCCCGAGTTCGAGTGGGTCCACGTGCCGGCCGAGCAGACCTACACCTCCAAGCGCTGGCAGCAGTGCAACTGGCTGCAGGCCTTCGAGGGCGGCATCGACTCCAGCCACGTGACCTTCCTGCACTCCGGCGGCCTCAAGAGCGACCCGCTGTTCAAGGGCGCGAAGGGCAACGAGTACAACATGAACGACACCAAGCCCTTCTTCGAGGTCGCCGACTCCGAGGGCGGCCTCTTCGTGGGCGCCCGGCGCAACGCCGAGGAGGGCAGCTACTACTGGCGCATCACCCCCTGGGTGATGCCGTCCTTCACCATGGTGCCGCCGCGCGGCGACCACCCCGTGCACGGCCACTGGTGGGTGCCGATCGACGACGAGAACTGCTGGACCTACTCCTTCGACTACCACCCGGTCCGCGCGCTCACCGAGACCGAGCGGCAGGCGATGATCGACGGCCACGGCGTCCACAGCAGGACCGTCCCCGGCACCTACCGGCCGGTCGCCAACATGGACAACGACTATCTGATCGACCGCGAGGCGCAGCGGCGCGGCGAGACCTACTCCGGCGTCGCCGGCATCGCCATGCAGGACGCCTCGCTGCAGGAGTCGATGGGACCGATCGTCGACCGTACCAAGGAACGCCTGGTGCCCGCCGACAGCGGCATCATCAAGGCCCGCCAGAAGCTGCGGAAGGCCGCCCTCGCCCTGCGCGACGAGGGCGTCGTCCCGCCCGGCGTCGACCCCGAGCACCACAAGGTCCGCTCGGCCGCGGTCGTCCTGCCGCAGGCGGAGTCCTTCCTGGACTCCTGCCGGGACGCGGTCAAGGTCGTGCCGGGCGCCCCGCAGACCACGGTCTGAGCCATGACCCCGGCCACCCCGCACCTGAGCGAGAGCGCCCGGGCCGCCTCGGCCCACGAGTCCCGCTTCCGCATCGACGCACCCATCAACCCCGCCCGGACCGCCCGGATCGTCGCCCTCGACGCCCGCGCGGCCGCGGTGGCCAGGCGGCTCGCCGCCCGCACCTGGGCCGGCGCCCGCTTCTACACCGCCGTCAGCACCGAGACCCTGCACCGGCTCGACGGCACGCCCGTCCCGCTGGACGGGGTGATCGCCCGCACCGATGTGGTGGTCGTCCTCGCCACCGAGGACCGCGGCCACCGGGTGGCCGCCGCCATCGGCGGCATCTGCCGGCGGCGCGGCATCACCACGGCCGGCGTGGTGCTCGGCGAGGGATACGAGGCCGGTGACGCGGTCGCCGCGCTGCGGCCGTACGCCCGGGTGCTACTGCGCTCCGCGGACGAGGGCGATGTCGTCGAACTGCTCACCGCGCTCCGGGTCTAGACCCTGACACCGACTATTGAGAGAGGAGCGCGGAACCTGTGACGGACAAGGCGACGGACAAGCCGACGGACAAGCCGACGGACAAGGTGACGCTGAACGCGCTGCGCCGCATGAAGGACGAGAAGCGCAAGATCGTCGGAGTGGTGGCCTGGGACTACCCGATGGCCCGCATCGCCGACCGGGCCGGGGCCGACCTGATCTCGGTCGGCGACACCGTCGGGGTGAACCTGTGGGGGCACACCAACCCCCTGGAGATCACCCTGGACGAGATGCTGGTGGTCACCAAGGCGGTACGGCGCGGCACCCGGCGCGCCCTGCTGAGCGCCGACTTCCCCTACGGGCCGCTCCAGGAGGGCGGGGCGGCCGCCGTACGGGCGGCGATCCGCTTCGCCAAGGAGGCCGGCGTCGACCTGGTCAAACTGGACGGCGCCGCCGACTTCCCGGAGGCGGTCGAGGCCGTCACCCGGGCCGGCGTCCCGGTGTTCGCCCAGTTCGGCATCACCCCGCAGACCGCCCTGCGCTACGGAGTGGAGTACCGCGGGGTCCCCTCGGCCGCCGAGCAGGTGCCGGAGGAGATGCTGGAGGCGATGGTCGCCGAGGCCAAGCGTCTGGAGGAGGCCGGTGCCGTCCTCCTGAACTTCACCAACTCCGGGCCCGTGGTGGGCGCCGCCGTGGCCGCCGCCGTCTCCGTGCCGGTGGTGGGCGGCTTCGGCGGCGGCCCCTGGCTGGACGGCCGGATGCGCATGGCGAACGCCGCGATCGGCTACTCCGCCAAGGCCCTGGACGACCCGCCGGAGACGTACGCCCAGGTCGCCCGTACCGCCCTCGACGCGCTCACCGCGTACGCCGAGGACGTGCGCGCGGCCCGGCAGATCCCCGGCGGCATTCCGGTGCCCCCCGCCGGGCCCGCAGACCCCGCAGACCCCGCCGAGACCGCCGAGCCCGTCTCGCCCGCGGACCAGGAGGGCTGAGCCGTGCCCACCGCCCTCATCGACGGGATCACCACCCGCTACGAGACCACCGGGGACGGGCCGCCGCTCCTGATGTTCTCGCCCGGCGGCTTCGACTCCAGCCTGGAGGCCTGGCACACCACCGGCGTCTACCGCCGGCTCGGCCTGCTCGCCCGCCTGGCGGAGCACTACACCTGCATCACCTTCGACCGGCGCGAGTCCGGCCGCTCCGGCGGCCGGCTGGAACGCCTGTCCTGGGAGGGGTACGTACGCCAGGGCCTCGGCCTGCTCGACCACCTGGGCATCGACCGGACCTACCTGATCGGCGGCTGCGTCGGCTGCTCCACCGCCGCCGCGCTCGCCGTCGCCCGGCCCGAACGGGTCGCGGGCATGGTCCTCTACTCGCCGGCCGGCGGTGTGCACTACCGGCGCAAGCAGCACCAGCGCTTCGACGCCCACCTCGCCCACGCGGCCGAGCACGGGCTGCGGGGCGTGGTGGAGCTCGCGCGGTCCACCGGGGACGGCTTCTCCAAGGACCCGCGGGTCGGGCCCTGGGCCCATGTGCTGCGCCACGACGAGAGGTTCGCGAAGGAGTACGCCGCCTGCGATCCGGAGCGGTACCGCACCCTGGTGACCGGCAGCGCCCGGCTGCTCTTCGACCGGGACACCGTGCCGGGCGCGGAGCCGGAGGACCTGCTCACCCTGCGCGTGCCGGCCCTGATCGTGCCGGGCGAGGACACCTCCCACGCGCCCTCGGCGGCGCGCTATCTGCAGGAGTGCCTGCCGGTCAACGAGTACTGGGACGCGCCGGTCGCCGAGCAGACGGACACGACCGCCCCGGAGCGGATCCTGTCCTTCCTCGCGGGGGCCTCCGGGGCGTGACCCTGCGAGCTGCGAACGGCCGCCGGCCCCGGGTCACCCCCCGGGGCCGGCGGCCGTTTCACGTGCCTCAGCCCTGCTGCTCCAGGGCGGCGATCTGGTCCACCCGGCGCCGGTGGACGCCGCCCTTGAACGGCGTCGTCAGCCAGGTCTCCACGATCTGCTCGGCCTCCTCGGCCTCAAGGACCTTGGCGGGCAGGACCAGTACGTTGGAGTCGTTGTTGCCGCGCGAGATCCGGGTGAACCACAGATCGGGGCAGAGCCCGGCGCGGATGCCCGGCAGCTTGTTGCAGGCGATGGTCTCGCCCAGGCCGCTGCCCCCGAGCACGATGCCCCGGTCGGCCGTGCCCCCGGTCACCCGGGCACAGACCCGTACGCACAGCTCCGGGTAGTCGACCTCGTCGGGCGTGTGGCTGCCCAGGTCCGCCACCGTGTGGCCGGCCGCGGTGAGCCGGGCGACGAGCCGGCCCTTGAGCCGGAAGCCGTTGTGGTCACCGGCGATGGCGATACGCATGGCTCAGCCCACCAGGTCCAGGGTCGCCGGGGCGAACAGCTCCTCCAGCGGGCGCGGGCGGCGCAGGATCCCCTGGTCCACCGCGTGCCGCAGCAGCGTCTCCAGGACGTGCCGGTTGGGCTCGATCCCGTACGGCAGCGGGTCGGCGCCGGTCAGCCGCATGACCCTGCGGTGCAGGGCGTCGGTGGCGGTGTCGCCCTCGCCGGCCCGCAGCCGCTCCACGTACGCCTGCTTGGAGCGGGCGAAGGCGTCGAAGACGTGGGCGGCCAGCTCGGGGTCCTTCTCCAGGAGCTCGTCGCGGACCACGACCAGGTGGTTGACGGGGAACAGACCGCGCTCGGTGAGGGCCCGATAGCCCGCCTTCTCGGCGTCCGGAAGCAGTGGGACGACCTGCTCCGACCGCGGCTGGACGCCGATCACGGCCGCCAAGTCGCCCTCCGTGAGGGCCTCTTCGAGGGTGCGGCCCGGTTCGAGGGACTCCACGTTGCCGGGCGGCGTGTAGTCGGCCACGTGCTCGTCGCCGGAGAGCACCCAGGTGACCTTGGACAGGTCGACCCCGTGCTCCTCCTGGAGCACGGAGCGGGCCCACACCCCGGTGGTGACGGTGTAGCCGCGGCTGACGCCGACCCGGCGGCCTTCGAGGTCCTTGGGGTCGGTGACGGGGGCGGCGGTGTGGTGGTGGAGGGCGCCGTGGTGGAAGCCGCGCACCAGGAAGGCCGGCACGGCCGTGAAACGGGCGCCGTGCTCCTTGGCCACCAGATAGGTGGTGAGCGCCATCTCGCTGATGTCGTAGGCGTGTTCGCGGACCATGCGGCGGAAGGCGTGCACGAGGACCGGGACTTCCTCGAAGTCGAAGGAGAAGCCGTGCGGCCTGACGGCCCCGGTCTTGAGTGCTTCGTTGTTGCCCTGGGTCCGGGTGACTGTCCGTAGCTGATCATCCGTCATGGCCAAAAGGTAGCATGGTCAGACCATCAGTCCATAGACTGTGTGCGCACGACGGCTTCCACCCGAGGAGGGTTCATGGCAGAAACGGTGCGGGCTGCGGTCCGGACGGCGCCGGGTGTCACCGAGATACGCGAGCTGCCCATGCCGGACGTCCCGGCGGACGGCGCACTGCTGAAGGTCGAGGTCGCCGGGATCTGTGGCACCGACGCGAAGATGTACGGCAAGCCCCCGTTCGGCGACCCGGTGATCATGGGACACGAGAACGTGGGCGTCATCGCCAAGGCGGGCAAGGAGTTCACCGCCCGCAAGGGCCTGGCCGAGGGCGACCGGGTCTTCGTCGAGCACTATGTGGGCTGTTTCCGCTGCGCCTGGTGTCACGCCGGCGAGTACCGGCACTGCGAGGCGACCGACTGGCGCACCAACCCGGACGCCCGGCGCTACGGCTACACGTCCTGCGAGAAGCCCGGCACTCTGTGGGGCGGCTTCTCCGAGTACCTCTACCTGCCGTGGAACGCGGTCACCCACAAGGTGCCCGACGGGGTCTCCGCCGAACTCGCGGGCCTGGTCACCCCGTTGTCCAACGGCATCGAGTGGGCCCTGGTGACCGCGGGCGTGGGCTATGCGAGCACCGTGCTCATCCAGGGGCCCGGCCAGCAGGGCCTCTCCCAGGTGGTGGCCTGCAAGCAGGCCGGCGCCTCGCAGATCATCGTCACCGGCACCACCCGGGACGCCGCCCGGCTCGCGCTCGCGAAGGACCTCGGCGCCGACCACGTCATCGACGTCCTGGCGGAGGACGCCCTGAAGCGGGTCCACGAACTCACCGGCGGCCGGGGCGTCGACGTGGTCCTCGACTGCACGGCGGGCGCGGGCACCTCACCCGTACTCCTCGGCATCGACGCGCTCAAGCGGCGCGAGGGCGTCATGGTCTCGCAGGGCGAGCTCGCCGCCTTCCCCGACTTCCCGCTGAAGAAGCTCACCGAGAAGTCCATCGCGCTCAAGAGCGCCCGCGGTCACAGCTACCGCTCCTGCGAACTCGCCCTGGAACAGCTCGCGTCCGGCCGCTTCCCGCTGGAGAGGCTGGCCACCCACACCTTCCCGCTGCACGAGGCCGACCGGGCCATCCGCACCGTCGCCGGCGAGACCGGCGAGGACGCCGTGCATGTCTCCCTGCTGCCCTGGGTGGCCGCATGAGCACCGTCGTCACCCACATCCCCCGCACCGACCCGGCCGTGGTCGACGCCCTGAGCCGGTACGGCGTCGCCACCGTGCACGAGGCACAGGGCCGCACCGGACTGCTCGCGCCCGCCCTGCGCCCGGTGTGGCCGGGCGCGCACGTGGCGGGTACCGCGGTCACCGTCAGCGTGCCGCCCGGCGACAACTGGATGATCCATGTGGCGGTCGAACAGTGCCGCGAGGGCGACATCCTGGTCGTCTCCCCGACCACCCCGTCCGAGGCGGGCTACTTCGGCGACCTGCTCGCCACCTCGGTGGCCGCGCGCGGGGTACGGGGCCTGGTCATCGACGCGGGCTGCCGCGACGTGGCCGATCTGCAGAGGATGGGCTTCCCCGTGTGGGCCCGGCACATCAGCGCCTTCGGCACCGTCAAGGAGACCCTGGGCGACGTCAACCTGCCGCTGGCCTGCGCCGGCCAGATCGTCCGTCCCGGGGACGTGATCGTCGCCGACGACGACGGCGTGGTGGTCGTGCCGCGCGCGAACGCCGCCGACGTCGTGGCGGCCGCCCGGGCCCGCGAGGAGAAGGAAGAGCTCTCGCGCAAGCGCTACCGGGACGGCGAACTCGGCCTGGACGTCCACCACATGCGCGAGCGGCTCGCCGCCAAGGGCCTCACCTATGTGGAGGCCCAGGGGGAATCGGAGACCGACGGTGATCATTGACATCCACGGCCACTACACCACGGCCCCCGCACCCCACCAGGGCTTCCGGGACGCCCAGTTGGCCCGGCTCGCCGACCCCTCGCGGCCCGTCCCGCGGCCGGAGCGGATCAGCGACGACGCCCTGCGCGAGAGCGTGGAGCACAACCAGCTGAAGATCCTGCGCGAACGCGGCGGCGATCTGATGCTCTTCTCCCCGAAGGCCTCGGGCATGGAGCACCACATCACGGACCCGGCCACCGCCCGGGACTGGGCGCGGGCCTCCAACGACCTGGTGCACCGCGTCACCGAGCTGTACCCGCAGCACTTCGCCCCGGTCTGCCAGCTCCCGCAGACCCCCGGGGGCGGAGTCGCCGACGCGGTCGCCGAACTGCACCGCTGCGTCACCGGGTCGGGCTTCGTCGGCTGCAACCTCAACCCGGACCCCTCCGGCGGCCACTGGACGGCCCCGCCGCTGACGGACACCTCCTGGTACCCGCTGTACGAGGCGTTGTGCGAGCTCGACGTACCGGCCATGGTGCATGTCTCCAGCGCGTGCAACCCGGTCTTCCACACCCTGGGCGCGCACTATCTGAACGCGGACACCACCGCGTTCATGCAACTCCTTCAGGGCGGCGCCGAGTTGTTCGCCCGATTCCCCGGTCTGCGCTTCGTGATCCCGCACGGCGGGGGAGCGGTGCCCTACCACTGGGGCCGATACCGGGGCCTCGCGGTCCGCATGGGCCTGCCGGACCCGGCCTCGCTCCTCGGCAACGTCGTCTTCGACACCTGCGTCTACCACCAGCCGGGCATCGACCTGCTGACCCGGGTGATCGGCACCGAACACGTCCTCTTCGCCTCGGAGATGCTGGGCGCCGTCCGGGGCGTCGCCCCCGAGACCGGCATCGCCTGGGACGACACCAAGACGTATGTGGACGCCGCCGGTCTCGCCCCGGACCAGCTCCACCACATATACGAGGCGAACGCCCGACGGGTCTATCCGCGCCTGGACGCCAGGCTCCGCTCACAGGGACGATGACGATGGCTCCTCTCCGACTGACCTTCGCCTGCGGCGACTACGACCGCACCCGCGCCCTCGCCGAGGGCACCGTCCGCCCCGACGGCATCGAGATCAACTACCTCAGACTGCCGGTGGAGGAGACCTTCTTCCGCATGATGCGGCACCGCGAGTTCGAGGTGGCGGAGATGTCGCTCTCCTCGTACGTCCTCTCGCTGGGCTCCGGCGGCCCGGACGCCTCGCCGTTCGTGGCGCTGCCCGTCTACACCTCGCGCATGTTCCGGCACAGCGCGCTGTACTGCCACGCCGACGCCGGCATCACGAAGCCGGAGGAGCTGCGCGGCAAGGTGATCGGCACCCCCGAGTACCAGCTGACGGCCTGCGTGTGGATGCGCGGCATCCTCGGCGACCGGCACGGCGTCCCCTTCGACTCGGTCCGCTATGTGACCGGGGGTCAGGAGACCCCGGGCCGCATCGAGAAGGCGGGGGTCGACCTGCCGGACTCGGTGCGCATCAGCCGGATCGCCGAGGACGCCACGCTCGCCCGGATGCTGGCCGAGGGGGAGATCGACGCCCTGTGCACCCCGCGGGTGCCGAGCCCCTTCCAAGCCGGTGACCCCCGGGTGCGCCGGGTCTTCCCCGATGTGGTGGCGGCCGAGCGGGAGTACTACACGGCCACCGGCATCTTCCCGATCATGCACGTGGTGGTGATCCGCCGGGACGTGTACGAGGCGCACCCCTGGGTCGCCCAGTCCCTCTACAAGGCGCTGCTCGCGGCGAAGAACGAGGCCCTGGACAGCCTGTACGACACCTCCGCGCTGCGCTTCATGCTGCCCTGGCTCACGCCCCAACTGGAGGAGGCCCGCGCGCTGTTCGGCCGTGACTACTGGTCGTACGGACTGGGAGGCGGCAACCGGGAGACGCTGGAGACCTTCCTGCGCTACCACCACGAGCAGGGCCTGTCCCCGCGCCGGTACCGGCCGGAGGAACTGTTCGCCCCGGAGGCGCTGGAGGCGGCGGTGATCTGACCGGACCCCGCCGACAGCGTCATGCGAAAGGAGCCGGACCCACGTCGGGTCCGGCTCCTTCGTGTTCGGTTCAGCGCACCTGCGCCGTGCCCTCCGTCAGCAGCTGCTTGAGCGGTACGGCGGCGTCGCCGGCCCGGTCCGCGGAGAGGTGCTCGCCCCGGGTGAGGGCCCGGCGCACGGCCATGTAGTCGGCGGGCCGGTTGACGGCGTCGACGGCGAGCAGCGCGCCCCGGCGGAAGTAGAGGACGGAGAACTGCCCGCTCGCCGGCTCGCCGCGCACGACGGTGGCGTCGTGGCCGGCGGACAGGCCCGCGATCTGCAGGCGCAGCTCGCCCTGGTTCGACCAGAACCAGGGCACGGAGGTGTCCGGCTCGTCGCGGCCGAGCAGGCTCGCCGCCGCTGCCTGGGCCTGGGCGACCGCGCTGGGCACCGACTCCAGGCGCAGCCGGCCCTCGCCGGTGAGCGGGTGGGGCCGCACGGTGCAGTCCCCGGCCGCCACCACGCCCGGCACGTTGGTGCGCGAGCGGGCGTCCACCACGATGCCGCCGTCCACCTCGACCCCGAGGGCGCGGGCGGGGCCGGTCCGCGGCCGTACGCCCACACCGAGCAGCACCAGGTCCGCGGGCAGCCGGGTGCCGTCGGCGAGCACCGCGGCCCGGACCCGCCCGGCGGCGTCGCCCTCGAACCCGGCGACGGCCGCGGACAGCAGCACCTCGGTGCCCTGCCGGGTGTGGGCCTGCCGGTAGAACTCGGAGACCACCGGCGCCACGGCGCGGGCCATCAGCCGCTCCCCGGCCTCCACCACGGTGACGCGCACGCCGAGCGAGCGGGCCACGGCGGCCGTCTCCAGACCGATGAACCCGCCGCCGACCACGACGACCCGCTCGGCACGGGCCAGGCGTTCCCGCAGGGCGCGCGCGTCCTCAAGGCCGCGCAGGGTGCAGACCCCGCGGAGTCCGGCGCCCGGCACGGGAAGCCGTACGGGCTCGGCGCCCAGGGTCAGGGCGAGCCGCTCGTACGGCAGGGTGCGCCCGGAGGCGGTGTGCAGCAGGCCGGGCTCGGCCCCCGTGATCCGCTCGCCGGTGAGCAGCCGGATGCCGGCCTGTTCGTAGTAGCCGGGGTCCCGGAAGGCCAGGGAGTCCTGGTCCGCCCGTCCGGCGAGGAAGTCCTTGGAGAGCGGGGGGCGTTGATAGGGGGCATGGGGCTCCTCGCCCACGAGCACGATCGGCTCCTCGTCCCCTCCCTGTCGCAATGACACGGCCAGGTGCAGCCCCGCCTGGCCGGCTCCGACGACGACTGTCCCGCTCCCCATGGTGCGACCTTCTCCCGCCTCGGTGGCTTTGGCTTAACGTCAGACCATTCTACCAATCTGTGCCGTGGGGTGGAATGGCATTGTGGTTTGACGTCAATCCGTCGGATGGAACAGGGTCTCGGAGCGGCTCGGTCGTGGAAGAATGGGCGCATGTCCCCCCGAGCGAGTCAGACCCCGGAGAACGAGGCAACCTCCAGGCGGCCGGCCGTGCCGCAGGAGCTGTTCAAGGCCGTCTCCTCGAGCCGCGTCTCCCAGGTGATCGTCGAGCAGATCCGGCACCTGCTGAAGGAGGAGCGGCTGCAGCCCGGCGACCGGCTGCCCAGCGAGCGCGAACTGTGCGTGCAGTTCGGGTGCAGCCGGGTCACCATCCGCGAGGCGCTGCGCATCCTGGAGGCCAACGGCCTGGTCGAGATCAGAGTCGGCGCGCGCGGCGGTGCCTTCGTGACGGCGCCGACGTCGAGCCGGGTGAGCGAGGGCCTCGCCGATCTGCTCACCTTCTCCCCGCTCACCGCCTCCCAGGTCACCGAGGCCCGGCTGATCTTCGAACTGGGCGTGGTCCCGCTGGCGGTGGAGCGCGCCACCGACGAGGACATCGCCGACCTGCGCGCCATGTGCGAGGCCCATGCGAAGGCGATGCGGCAGGGCGAGTACACGATGGAACTCTCCACCGCCTTCCACATCCGCCTCGCGGCCTGCACCCACAACCCGGCGATCGAGATGCTCGTGGAGTCCTTCCGCGGCCCGATGCTCATGAGCCTCCGCGAGGCCCAGGCCAACGAGCCGGCCACGATGGGCCGGCGCGGCACCAAGGAGCACCGCGAACTCGTGGAGGCGATCGCCGCCCGCGACACCGAGGCCGCGACCAAGCTGATGCGCACCCACCTGGAGCGCACCGCCTCCCGCGTCAAGGACTGACCCGCCGCCGGCCCCCTGCCCGTCCCGAGCGCCCCGGACCGTCACGGTCCGGGGCGCTCGGCTGTGCGCGTCCGACGCGCCATCAGCAGCACGCGCAGGCGGCGTCGGCGTCGGCGTCGGTTCCTGCGTCGGCCTTGACCACGTACACCTCCCAGCGCTCCCTGCCGGGACCGGCGACCCAGACCTTGTCCTGCAGGGCGTAGCAGCAGGTGGTGTCCTTCTCCTCCGAGGTGGCCAGGCCGGCGTCCGCGAGGCGGCCGGTGGCGGCGGTGACGTCCGCCGTGGTGGCGACCTCGACGCCGAGATGGTCGATCCGGGTGTCCTCGCCCGCCTCGCCCTCGACGGAGACGCCGGTGCCGGTGCCGGCCGCGTGCTCGGATGGGCGGCCGTCTCGCGGGTCTCCGACCGGTGCGCGTACGCCGGTGTCGTCGAGCACTCCGTGTACGTGCACCCCGACGCCCGGGGCCGCCGGGTGGGCCTGGCTCTGCTGACCGCCCTCCTGGCCTCCACCGAGTCGGCCGGCATCTGGACCGTCCAGTCCGGCATGGACGCCTGGCTGGACGAGCTCGACCGCACCACGGGGTTCTACTTCGACTCGATCGCCCAGCTCCGCATGGACACCTGGTCACGGGGGAGGGTGACGCTCGTCGGCGACGCGGGCTACTGCCCCGGCCCGGCCGTCGGCGGCAGCACCAGCCTGGCCGTCGTCGGCGCGTACGTCCTGGCCGGCGAGCTGGCGCGGGCGGGCGGCGACCACGAGCGCGCGTTCCCCGCGTACGAGCGGGCGATGGCGGAGCACGTACGGGGCAGCCGCGAGGTCGCGCTGAGCGCGGCGAAGACCCTCGTGCCGACGTCCCGCCTCGGCGTACGAGGCCTTGCCCAGGGCGCGCGCCTGATCTCCGCCCTGCCCGCCGGCCCGAGCCGCGCGCTCCTCCGCCTCACGACCAGGAGCGCACGCTTCCACAACTCCGTCACCGTGGATCACGTCGCCTGACCAGGTCCGGTCGTGCCGGGCCGACGACACTACGTGAGGCAGGGCACCGGGGCCCATGTTGCGTACACCTCACTTGCGGGTGCTGTTCAAGGAGAGCTCTCGGCGGTCAAGCTGAGCGGCGTGCTCCGGATCATCGCGGGCACACTTCTGATTTCTCGTTTCTGATTCGCAGCGAAACGGAGAACACCCGTGATTGTCGGAGTCCTCAAGGAAGCGCGGGCAGGTGAGAGTCGCGTCTCGGCCACACCGGCCACGATCGAACAGCTCCGCAAACTGGGGTACGAGGTCGTCGTCGACCCGGACGCGGGCATCGCGGCCGGCTTCACCGGCAGCGCCTACGAGGCCGCCGGTGCGACCATCGGCGACGCGGCCGCCGCGGACGTGGTCCTCGGCGTGAACGCCCCGGCCCCGGCCCAGTTGGACCGGATACGGCCGGAGGCGACCGTGATCGCCCTGTTCGCGCCGGCCTTCGACCCGGCGATGGTCGACGAGCTCGGCCGCCGCCCGTTCACCGCCCTGTCGATGGACGCCGTGCCGCGGATCAGCCGGGCCCAGTCGATGGACGTGCTCTCCTCGATGGCGAACATCGCCGGCTACCGGGCCGTCGTCGAGGCCGCGCACGAGTTCGGGCGCTTCTTCACCGGCCAGGTGACGGCGGCCGGCAAGGTGCCGCCGGCCAAGGTCCTCGTCGCGGGCGCCGGCGTCGCGGGCCTCGCGGCCATCGGCGCGTCCGGCTCGCTCGGCGCGATCGTGCGCGCCACCGACCCGCGTCCTGAAGTGGCCGACCAGGTACGGTCGTTGGGCGGAGAGTACCTGTCGATCGAGTCCCCTGAGGTGGAGGTCTCGAAGACGGGCTACGCCAAGGAGATGGGCGACGACTACAAGGCGCGCGAGGCGGAGCTGTACGCCGCGCAGTGCCGTGACGTCGACATCGTCATCACCACCGCGCTGATCCCGGGGCGGCCCGCGCCCACGCTCGTCACCAAGGAGATGGTGGCGAGCATGAAGCCGGGCTCGGTGATCGTCGACATGGCGGCCGCCAACGGCGGCAACGTCGAGGGCACCGTGAAGGGCGAGAAGACCGTCACCGACAACGGCGTGACGATCATCGGCTACACCGACCTGGCGGGACGGCTGCCGGCCCAGGCGTCCCAGCTCTACGGCACCAACCTGGTCAACCTGCTGAAGCTGCTCACCCCGGAGAAGGACGGCCGTCCGGTCCTGGACTGGGACGACCCGGTGCAGCGCTCGATCACCGTCGTCCGGGAGGGCGAGACGGCCTGGCCGCCCCCGCCGGTCCAGGTCTCCGCCGCCCCGGCTCCGGCGGCCGCGGCGCCCGTGACGGAGCCGGCGCCGAAGAAGGCGCCGATGACGGCGAAGCAGCGGTTCGGCGGGGTGGCCCTCGGCGCCCTGGCCCTGTTCCTCCTCGCCGCCTTCGCCCCGGCGGCGCTCCTCCCGCACGTCACGGTCTTCGTGCTCGCGATCGTCATCGGCTACTACGTCATCGGCCATGTGCACCACGCCCTGCACACCCCGTTGATGTCGGTGACCAACGCGATCTCCGGGATCATCGTCGTCGGTGCCCTGCTGCAGATCGGGCACGCGAGCCCGACGGTCACGGTGCTTTCGGCCGTGGCGATCCTGCTGGCCAGTATCAATGTCTTCGGCGGCTTCGCGGTGACGCGTCGCATGCTCGCCATGTTCAACCGGAGCTGACTGACATGACTGCGACCATCGCCGCCCAGGCGGCCTACCTCGTTGCCGCACTCCTCTTCATCCTCGCCCTCGCGGGACTCTCCAAGCACGAGTCGGCCCGGCTGGGCAACGCGTTCGGCATGCTCGGCATGGGCGTCGCGCTCGTCGCGACGATCGTGCTCGCCATCGACGGCGACATCAGCACCGCCGGCCTCGGCCTGATGGGCGTGGCGATGCTGATCGGCGCGCTGATCGGGCTGCAGCGCGCCCGTGGCGTCGAGATGACCGGCATGCCCGAACTCATCGCGCTGCTCCACTCCTTCGTCGGCCTCGCCGCCGTCCTGGTCAGCTGGAACGGCTTCCTCAACGTCGAGCACGACCCCGCGGGCCACGAGGCCAAGGCCCTCGATGCGCTCGGGACGCTCGGCATCCACCACGCCGAGGTCTTCATCGGCCTGTTCATCGGCGCCGTGACCTTCACCGGCTCCATCGTGGCCTATCTGAAGCTCTCCGCGAAGATCAGCTCCAAGCCCCTGGTGCTCCCGGGCAAGAACGCCCTGAACCTCGGCTCGCTCGGCCTGTTCGTCGCCCTGACCGTGTGGTTCGTGATCACGCCGGAGCTGTGGCTGCTGATCACCGTGACGGTGCTCGCCCTCGCGCTCGGCTGGCACCTGGTCGCCTCCATCGGCGGCGGAGACATGCCGGTCGTCGTCTCGATGCTCAACAGCTACTCCGGCTGGGCCGCCGCGGCCTCCGGCTTCCTGCTCGGCAACGACCTCCTCATCGTCACCGGCGCGCTGGTCGGCTCCTCCGGTGCGTACCTGAGCTACATCATGTGCAAGGCGATGAACCGCTCGTTCTTCTCGGTGATCGCCGGCGGCTTCGGCATCGAGGCGCCCTCCGGCTCCGACGTCGACTACGGCGAGCACCAGGAGATCACCGCCGAGAGCGCCGCCGAGATGCTGTCCTCGGCCCGGTCCGTGGTCATCACCCCCGGCTACGGCATGGCCGTCGCCCAGGCCCAGTACCCGGTCGCCGAGCTCACCTCCAAGCTGCGCGCGAAGGGCGTCGAGGTCCGCTTCGGCATCCACCCGGTGGCGGGCCGGCTGCCCGGCCACATGAACGTCCTCCTGGCCGAGGCCAAGGTGCCGTACGACATCGTGCTCGAAATGGACGAGATCAACGAGGACTTCTCCGACACCGACGTCGTCCTCGTCATCGGCGCCAACGACACCGTCAACCCGGCCGGAGCCGAGGACCCGTCGAGCCCGCTCGCCGGCATGCCGGTCCTCACCGTCTGGGAGGCCGGCAAGGTCATCGTCTTCAAGCGCTCGATGGCCTCCGGCTACGCCGGCGTCCAGAACCCGCTGTTCTTCAAGGACAACACGTCGATGCTCTTCGGCGACGCGAAGGCCCGGGTCGAGGACATCGTCGGCGCGCTCTGAGCCGTACGGACGCCTCCTGACCCGGCGCGGACGCCCCCCCGTCCACGCCGGAGTCAGGAGGCGCCGACCGCCTCGCCGAGGCCGTCAGCCGCGTCGACGGTGGCCGGGTGCACGGTCGCGGCGGGCGGATCGGCGGTGCGCCGCACCCAGAGCCCGTACACGACCGCGGTGAACGCGAGCCCGACGAGCCACGAGATGTCGGCGCCGCCGAGCCGCTCGGTGATCGCGCCGGTGTACAGCTTGGTGGCCAGGAACGGGATCTGTACGGCGACCCCGAGGACGTAACAGACGAGCGCGGTGACGTTCCAGCGCCCGTACCGGCCCTCCGGGTCGTACAGGGCGGGGATGTCGACCCGCTCGCGCGAGACCAGGTAGTAGTCGACCAGATTGATCGCGCTCCACGGGGTGAACACCATCAGGATCAGCAGCACGAAGTTCTTGAAGTTGTTCAGGAAGTCGGCGCTGGCGGCGAGCGCGATGCCGATCGACACCGCGGTGAAGCCGATGATGTACGCGGCGCGGGCGGCCGTCGAGATCCGTGAGCGGCCGTCGAAGGCGGTGACGGTGGTCAGGATCGACATGAAACCGCCGTACGCGTTCAGGCAGTTGACGGTCAGCTTGCCGACCACGATCACCAGGTAGATCAGCACGGCGAGGACCGCGGGCCCGGCCAGGTCGCCGAGGAAGCCCACCTGGTCGGTGAGGAAGGCGTCGCCCGCGACGGCGGCGGTGAGCGCCCCGAGCGTCATGGCCCACTGGGAGCCGATGACCGAGCCGGCGAACGTCGACCAGAACGTCGCCCGCGTGCTGGTGTCCCGGGGCAGATAGCGCGAGTAGTCGGCGACGTACGGGCCGAAGGTCAGCTGCCATCCCGCGCCGAGCCCCACGGCGAGCAGGAAGGTCGCCGCGTCGAAGCCCTTGACCCCGATGTGCGCGCCCACGTCGTACTGGGTGAACACCCGTACCAGCAGATAGCCGAGGCCGAGCACGCCGACGACGGTGGCGACCCGACCGGCGGCGTGGATGAGCCGGTAGCCGGTGACGGCGACCACGGCGGTCAGCACGCCGAAGACCAGGATCCCGGCCCGTGTGTCGTCGATGTGCAGCATCTCGGACAGCGCCTGACCGGCCAGCACGCTGCCGGTCGCGGCGAATCCGAGGTACATCAGGATCACCAGGAGCAGCGGCAGCACCGCCCCGTGGACGCCGAACTGCGCCCGGCTGGAGATCATCTGCGGCACGCCGAGCCGCGGGCCCTGCGCGGAGTGCAGTGCCATCACGATGCCGCCGAGCACATTGCCGATCAGCAGCGCGGGTATCGCCCAGAGCGCGTCGGCGCCGAAGACGACGGACAGCGCGCCGTCGACGATCGCGGTGATCTGCATGTTGGCGCCGAACCACAGCGTGAACTGGCTGCGTGGCGTGCCGTGCCGCTCGGCGTCGGGAATGACCTCGATGGTGCGCCGCTCCATGCCTCTCCCTCTCCCCACTGCGTCTTCGGTGCGCCGAATCTCGCATAGAGGTCAACAGTGTTCAAGGCCTTGAATGAACAATTTCATCGAGGGGTCGCCGCCCGGCGTGGCCGCTTCGCGGTCTTGCCACGGCCCGTGGGACGTGTGGAAGCCTCTCCGTGCGCGGGCGGCCGCGCCGTCACGCCGGTGGTGCGGCATCGGCGTGGCCCTGATCGTGGCGGGCGCACTTCTGGTCGAGTGGGAGCAGGCCGATGACGGCAAGAGAAGCGAACGGAGAGCATTCGTGATTGTCGGAGTCCTCAAGGAAGCGCGGGCGGGCGAGAAACGCGTGTCGGCCACGCCGGCCACGGTCGAGCCCCTCCGCAAACTGGGGTACGAGATCGTCGTCGACCCGGGCGCCGGCGCCGCCGCGGGCTTCACCGACAGCGCCTATGTGGCCGCCGGCGCCCGCATCGGCGAGGCCGCGGCCGCCGACGTGGTCCTCGGCGTCAACGCCCCGAGCACGGCGCAGCTCGACCGGCTCAGGGAGGGCGCCACGGTCATCGCCCTGTTCGCGCCGGCCTTCGACCGGGCGATGGTCGAGGAACTCGGCCGGCGCCCCGTGACGGCGCTCTCGATGGACGCCGTGCCGCGGATCAGCCGGGCGCAGTCGATGGACGTGCTGTCCTCGATGGCGAACATCGCCGGCTACCGGGCGGTGGTGGAGGCGGCCCACGAGTTCGGGCGCTTCTTCACCGGACAGATGACGGCCGCCGGCAAGGTGCCGCCCGCGAAGGTGCTCGTCGCGGGCGCCGGAGTCGCGGGACTCTCCGCGATCGGTACGGCCGGAGCGCTCGGCGCGATCGTACGGGCGACGGACCCGCGTCCCGAGGTCGCCGAGCAGGTGCGCTCGCTGGGCGGCGAGTACCTGTCGATCGAGTCGCCGGAGGTCGAGGTCTCGGCCACCGGTTACGCGAAGGAGATGAGCGACGCGTACAAGGCGCGCGAGGTCGAGCTGTACACGGCACAGACCCGCGAGGCGGACATCGTCATCACGACCGCGCTGATCCCGGGGCGGCCCGCGCCGACGCTGATCACCGCGGAGATGGTCGCCGGGATGCGCCCCGGCTCGGTCATCGTGGACATGGCGGCCGCCAACGGCGGGAACGTGATCGGCACGGTGCAGGGCGAGAAGACCGTCACCGACAACGGCGTGACCATCATCGGCTACACCGATCTCGCCGGGCGGCTGCCGGCCCAGGCCTCCCAGCTCTACGGCACCAACCTGGTCAACCTGCTCAGGCTGCTCACCCCGGGCAAGGACGGCTGCCCGGTCCTGGACTGGGACGACCCGGTGCAGCGCTCGATCACCGTCGTACGGGACGGCGAGACGGCCTGGCCACCGCCACCCGTCCAGGTCTCCGCCGCACCGAAGACGGCTGCGGCCACCGGGACCGCGGGCGCGGCCGGGGCCGTCGTGCCGGTCTCGCCCGTCAAGCGGCCCGTCACCCCGGCCCGGCGCTTCGGCGTGGTCGCGCTCGCCGCCCTCGCGCTGTTCCTCCTCGCCGGCTTCGCGCCCGCCGCGCTGCTGCCCCATGTCACGGTCTTCGTGCTCGCGATCGTCATCGGCTACTACGTCATCGGCCATGTGCACCACGCCCTGCACACCCCGCTGATGTCGGTGACCAACGCGATCTCCGGAATCATCGTGGTCGGCGCGCTGCTCCAGATCGGACACGGCGACACGGCGGTCACCGTGCTGTCCTGCGTGGCGATCCTGCTCGCCAGCATCAATGTCTTCGGTGGCTTCGCGGTGACGCGACGCATGCTCGCGATGTTCCACAGGAGCTGAGATGACCGCGACCCTCGCCGCTCAAGCGGCCTACCTCGTCGCCGCGTTGCTGTTCATCCTGGCCCTCGCCGGGCTCTCCAAGCACGAGTCGGCCCGGCTCGGCAACGCCTTCGGCATCCTCGGCATGGGCGTCGCCCTCGTCGCCACCGTGGTCCTCGCCGCCGACGGCGACATCACCGGGGCGGGCGCCGCGCTGATGGGCCTCGCCATGCTGGTCGGCGCGCTCGTCGGCCTCTGGCGCGCCCGTGGCGTCGAGATGACCGGCATGCCCGAACTCATCGCGCTGCTCCACTCGTTCGTCGGCCTCGCCGCCGTCCTCGTGAGCTGGAACGGCTACCTCACCGTCGAGCACCGGCCCGGCGGCGCCGAGGCCGCCGACCTCGACGCGCTCGGGACCCTCGGCATCCACCACGCCGAGGTCTTCATCGGTGTGTTCATCGGCGCGGTCACCTTCACCGGCTCGATCGTCGCCAACCTGAAGCTGTCGGCCCGGATCGCCTCCCGGCCGCTGATGCTGCCCGGCAAGAACGCCCTGAATCTGGGCGCCCTGGGGCTGTTCGTCGCCCTCACCGTGTGGTTCGTGGCCGCGCCCGCCCTGTGGCTGCTCATCGCGGTGACGGTGCTCGCCCTCGCGCTCGGCTGGCACCTGGTCGCCTCCATCGGCGGCGGTGACATGCCGGTCGTGGTGTCCATGCTCAACAGTTATTCCGGCTGGGCGGCCGCAGCTTCCGGCTTCCTGCTCGGCAACGACCTGCTGATCGTCACGGGCGCCCTGGTCGGCTCCTCCGGTGCGTATCTGTCCTATCTGATGTGCCAGGCGATGAACCGCTCCTTCCTGTCCGTCATCGCCGGCGGCTTCGGCATCGAGGCGCCGTCGGGCCCGGACGTGGAATACGGCGAGCACCAGGAGATCACCGCCGAAGGCGTCGCCGAACTCCTGGAGGCGGCACGCTCGGTCATCATCACCCCCGGGTACGGGATGGCCGTCGCCCAGGCGCAGTACCCGGTCGCGGAACTCACCGAGAAGCTGCGCGCGAAGGGGATCGAGGTCCGCTTCGGCATCCACCCGGTGGCGGGGCGGCTGCCCGGGCACATGAACGTGCTGCTCGCCGAGGCGAAGGTGCCGTACGACATCGTCTTCGCCATGGACGAGATCAACGAGGACTTCGCCGACACGGACGTCGTCCTCGTCATCGGCGCCAACGACACCGTCAACCCGGCCGGGACGGAGGACCCGAGCAGCCCGCTCGCCGGCATGCCCGTGCTCACCGTCTGGGAGGCGGACAAGGTCATCGTCTTCAAGCGGTCGATGGCATCCGGCTACGCCGGGGTCCAGAACCCGCTGTTCTTCCGCGAGAACACGGCGATGCTCTTCGGCGACGCGAAACAGCGGGTGGAGGACATCGTCACCGAACTCTGACGCGGAGTCCGTGGTGCTTTCCGCGGTGCTCTCCGTGGGCGTCTCCGTGGTGAGCACGGATGTGGTCCGTGGCCCCGCTCGGAAGACTGGGGTCACGGCGATCACGCCACCACCACCGACAGGGGGAGACACCATGACAAGCACCACGAACAGCACCACGACCACCGCGTACGAGGGCTTCACCGCCGAGGAGCGGGCGGCGATGAAGGACCACGCCCGCGAGACCAAGGCGGCGGCCGCACGGCGCGGCTCCAAGGCGGAGAAGGCCGCACAGGCGGTGGCCGACGTGCTCGCGAAGATCGCCGAGATGAGCGACACGGACCGGGCCATGGCCGAACGGATCCACGCCGTCGTCACCGCCACGGCCCCCGGCCTCACTCCGAAGCTCTGGTACGGCATGCCCGCCTACGCCGACGAGGCCGGCAAGATCGTCTGCTTCTTCCAGAGCGCCGAGAAGTTCAAGGCCCGCTACGCCACCCTCGGCTTCAGCGACCAGGCCCGCCTGGACGACGGCCCGATGTGGGCCGCCGGCTACGCCCTCACCGAGGTCACTCCGGAGGTCGAGGAGCGGATCGCCGCCCTGGTGACCCGCGCCGTCGGCACGGCCTGACCACGGGCCGCGGGCACGATGCCGAGTGCCGCGAGGGCCGCCGTGCCCTCCGGCGCACGGCCCCCGCCCGCGAGCAGCAGGCTGCGCGCCGCCTGGTACGGGCAGTGCGCCGCCTCGAACGCGCCCGCCGTGGCGAGGAGTCGGTCCCGGTCGCCGGTCAACAGGGCCTCGGCACGGTCGACTTGGGCGGTGGCCAGCGGATTGCCCGCGACCAGGCGGCGGGCCGCCGCGATACGGGCGGGCGCCTCCGGACGGCCGGCGAGGACCGAGGCCTCGGCGCGCAGCGCCACATACCCGTGCAGCCACACCCAGCAGACCCACTTCCAGACCTCCTCCGGCTCCGGCGCGAGCCGGTCCAGGGCTGCCTCCGGGTCGCCGTCGTGCAGCAGGACCGTGGCGTCGAAGACCGCGCCGAAGCCGTGGCGGTGGTCGAGGACGGGGCCCGCCTGGTCCGCGATGCCGAGCCAGGCCGCCCGGGCCGCGTCGTCACCGCGCAGACCGTGGACCATGGCGACGGCCGCCGCGGCCGGGCCGAGCACGAACGAGCGCTGCCGGCCGCTGCGTTCCCATGCGGTACGGAACCGGTCGGCGCCCTGCAGCACGGCGTCCGCGCGGCCGGCCAGGGCCTCCGTGACGAGGAGCCAGGACGTGGCGTGGTGGCCGGCCTCCGAAAGGAGGGGATGGGCGGCGAGCTGCGCGCTCCACCTGCGGGCCCGTACGAGGTCGCCGACGCCGAGCGCGTTGCCGGCGGCCATCGCCAGGGCGTCGAGCCGCTCGTGAGTGGGAGCGGGGGAGGGCGGCAGCGGCGCGAGGAGTTCGATCCGGCGGCGGGCGGCGGCCGCCGCGCCGAACGGGTCACCGGCCCAACTCCACGCCCCGGACAGGGCGTCGAGCGCCGCCGACTCCGCCACCGGATCGCCCGCCGCGCGGGCAAGCGCCACGGCCCGCTCCGCGTACGCGACCGTCTCCACCGCCGA
Organism: Streptomyces fradiae; assembly: GCF_041270065.1. NCBI lineage: Bacteria > Bacillati > Actinomycetota > Actinomycetes > Kitasatosporales > Streptomycetaceae > Streptomyces > Streptomyces fradiae. The sequence goes on from NZ_CP065958.1 coordinate 7,114,212, forward strand.
GTTCTCCGCGTCGCCCTGCACCGCGCCGTACGCGTCCGCCGTCACCGCCGCCTCCGCGAGCGCGACGGCCGCGTCCCCGCCCGGATCGCCCGCCCCGGCCAGCCTGCGCGCCTCCATGAGCAGACCCGTCACCTCTGCCGCCTCGGGGAGCCGGGCGAAGGTGCTGGAGTAGCGGTACGCGACGGTCGCCGCGGCCGCCAGCGCGCGCCCGGCGCCGACCTCGTCGCCCGCACGCAACGCGGCCCGCGCGGCGGCCCGGTACAGCCGGAACATGTCCTCGCCGCTCCGCCGGCACCCGGCCACCTCGGCGGCCTCGCGCAGCGCCAGGACCGCGTCGGCGTCCCCGCCGAGCCCGGCCGCCTGCTCGTACCGCTCCTGCGACTCGCTGAGCAGCTGCCGGTTGAACGTCAACTCGCCGAGTACGAGCGCGAGTCGATGGGCCTCCGTGCGCAGCTCCGGCCGCCCGGCGGCCCAGTCGAGCGCGACACGGGCCTCCTCAGCCGCCTGCTGCGCCGGCGCCCAGCGCACGTGCCGCGCACGGACGACCTCCTCTTCGCCCGCTGCGGCGAGGTGCTCCGCCCCGTACTGGCGGATGGTCTCCAGGGCCTGGTAGCGCGTGCCGGACCCCGAGTGGGTCACGGTGAGCAGGCTCTGCTCCGCGAGCCGGGCGAGACCGTCGGCCACGTCGGCCACGTCGGCCACGTTGGCCACGTCGGCCACGTCGGACGCGGCGACCTCGGCCGCCGCCTCCGCCGTGAACGGCAGGACGAACACCGAGACCCTCCGCAGCAGCGTCCGGTCCGCGGGGCTGAGCAGCTCGTGGCTCCAGTCGAGGACCGCCCGCACCGAGCGGTGCCGCTCGCCGACGCGCGGCCCGCCCGCGAGGATGCGCAGCGGGGCGGCGAGACCGGCCGAGAGGCCGTCCAGACCGAGGGTGGGCAGCCGGGCCGCGGCCAGTTCGATCGCCAGGGCCATGCCGTCGAGCCGCTCGCACAGCGCGGTGACCTCCTGCCGGAGCGCCGGATCGGGACCGTGGCCGGCGGCCGTCGCCCGCGCCATGAACAGGGCCACCGCGTCCGAACCGGCGCCGCCCTCCCGGGAGAGCGGCGGGACCGAGGTCACCGACTCGAAGGGGACCATCAGCCGGGCCCGGCTCGTGGCCAGCACCCGGACTCCCGGGCAGGCACCCAACAGACGCTCCAGGAACGGCGCGACGCCGTCACGGACATGCTCGCAGTTGTCGAGGACCAGCAGCGCCGTGCGGTCCGCGAGGGCGGCGAGCAGGGTGTCCTCGATGCCGCGACCGGGCTGCTCGCCGACCCCCAGGGCCGCCGCGACCGCCGCCGGGATCCGCGCCGGATCCGTCACCGGCACCAGATCCACGAACCACACGCCGTCGGCGAACCCGCCGCCTGCCGCCTCGGCCTCCGCCACGGCGAGCGCGAGCCGGGTCTTGCCGACGCCGCCCGGGCCGACCGCCGTGACCTGGCGGTGGGCCCGTACCGCCGCCGCCAACTCCGCCCGCTCCCGGGCCCGTCCGACGAACGAGGTCAGCGGTGCCGGCAGCGCGGGCGCCCGCCCGGGGACCGTCGTCCGCGCCGCGCGGCGGGACAGCGCCCGCCGGTCCGGCAGTTCCCACTTCCGCAGCAGCGACGAGACATGGGACTCGACCGTCCGTACCGAGATGAAGAGCCGCTCGGCGATCTCCGCGTTGCTGAGGTGCTCGCCGAGGAGGGCGAGCACTTCGGCTTCTCGCGCCGATATCAGTGGAGTTGACACCCGGTCATTATCCGTGGCGCTCTCCGTGGCCGGCACGGAGGCGGTACCTGCCCGGCCCGGGAGAGGCTGTGCCCACGCCACACACCCCGCGCCGACCGACAGGAGCGACCATGACGACCGAGGCGCCCGGCTCCACCTCAGCACCCCGCACCCGCGCCGAGCGGCGGCGCGACACCGAGCACCGGCTCGCGCACGACGTCGACCTCTGGGTGGCCAGCGCCTCGCCGGACGGCGCGCCCTTCCTCGTACCGCTGTCCTTCGACTGGGACGGCCGGACCCTGCTCCTCGCCACCCTCGCCGACGGTCCGACCGGCCGGAACCTGGCGGCCGGCGGGACCGCCCGGCTCGCGCTCGGCCACACCCGCGACGTCGTCATGATCGACGGCGACGTCGAGACCCTTGCCATCGACGCGCTGCCGCCGGAGCGGCGCGAGCGCTTCGAGACGCGCACCGGCTTCGACCCGTACGCGCTCGGCGCCCGCTACCGCTGGTACCGCGTCACCCCGCGCCGGGTGCAGGCCTGGCGCGAGGCGGACGAGTTGCGAGGGAGGGAGCTGATGCGCGACGGAAGGTGGATCGACTGAGGAGTGCGGTGCCCTCGCTGCCTGGCCCGGGTCAGCGCTTGGCGGTACGGCCGAAGGCCGAGCGCGCCCACAGATAGCCGACCAGGCTCAGGCCGGCGCACCAGGCGAGGGCGATCCAGCCGCTGCCGCCGATCGGGGTGCCCATCAGCAGCCCGCGCAGGGTCTCGATCGCCGGCGTGAAGGGCTGGTACTCGGCGAACCAGCGCAGGCCGGTCGGCATGGAGTCGGTCGGCACGATGGCGCTGCCGAGGAAGGGCAGGAAGGTCAGCGGCAGCGGCGTGTTGCTCGCCGACTCCGGTGTCCTGGACACCAGGCCGATGCCGGCCGACAGCCAGGTCAGCGCGAGCGTGAGAAGGGTCAGGAGGCCGGCCGCGGCGAGCCATTCGACGAGCGTCGCGTGCGGCCGGAAGCCGATGGCCAGCGCGACGCCGACGACGAGCGCGATGGCGACCAGGGTCTGCAGCACGCTGCCGACCACATGCCCGGTCAGGAACGCGGCCCGCGAGATCGACATCGTACGGAAGCGGTTGACGATGCCCTCCGTCATGTCGACGCACACGCCGACCGCCGTGGCGACCGCGCCGGCCGTCGCCGTCATCAGGATGATGCCGGGGGCGACGTAGTCGATGTACTTCCCGCCGCCGGTCGGCGCGCCCTCGATGCCCGCGCCGATGGCGCCGCCGAACGCGTAGTTGAAGAGCAGCAGCATCATCACCGGCATGAGGACCACGGAGACGGTCATCGCCGGATAGCGCAGGGCGTGTTTGAGGTTGCGCTGCAGCATGGTCAGCGAGTCGCTGACGGCATAGCCGAGGGTGCTCATCGGGCCATCTCCACAGTGGTGTTCGGGGCGCCGGCCCCGGTGCCGGTCAGGGTCAGGAAGACGTCGTCCAGGTCGGGGGTGTGCAGGGTCAGCGACTCGGGCTGGAGGGCGGCCCCGTCGAGGACGTCGAGCACGGCCCGCAGCGTCGGGATGCCGCCGTCGCTGGGGATGCGCAGGGTGAGTTCCTCGGTGTCCCGCGCGGCGGCACCGAAGCGGCGGGCGGCCAGGTCGAGGGCGGCCGGGTCGGCGAACCGCAGCCGGATGTGTCCGCCGGGGACGATCCGCTTCAGCTCGTCGGCGGTGCCCTCGGCGACGATCCGGCCGCGGTCGAGGACGGCGATCCGGTCGGCGAGGTGGTCCGCCTCCTCCAGGTACTGCGTGGTGAGGAAGATCGTCACGCCCTCGCCGTCGACGAGGCCGCGGATGATCTCCCACAGGGTGCGGCGGCTGCGCGGATCGAGGCCGGTGGTCGGCTCGTCGAGGAAGATGATCCGCGGCTTCCCGACCAGCGTCATCGCCAGGTCGAGCTTGCGCCGCATGCCGCCGGAGAGGGTGGACACCGGCTTGCGGGCGGCCTCCGTCAGCTCCAGACGGTCAAGGAGTTCGGCGGTCCGGCGCCGGCCCTCGGGGCGGGGGAGATGCCGCAGCGCCGCCATCAGGAGGAGGTTCTCCTCGGCCGTCAGGAGTCCGTCGACGGCGGCGAACTGCCCGGTGACGCCGATCGCGCCCCGCACCCCTTCGGGCCGCTCGACCAGGTCGTGCCCGGCGATCCGGGCCCGGCCGCCGTCCGGCGCGATCAGGGTGGACAGGATCTCGACGGTCGTGGTCTTGCCGGCGCCGTTGGGGCCGAGGAGGGCGAAGACCGAGCCCTCGGGGATGGTCAGGTCGACGCCGTCGAGCACGACCTTGCCGCCGTAGGACTTGCGCAGCCCCTGGGCGGCGATCGCGGGCGCGACGGCGGTGTCGTGTGTGGTGGTCATGAGGGCTCCTGGGAGGCCTGGGATGTGTGATGTGACATGGCACTGGAGGTTTCGGCGGCATGCCGAAGATGCGCCTGGCGGGGTGCGCGAGGCGGGTGGTGCGTTACGGGTGGTGCGTTACGGGTGCGTGGTCGGGCCCGGGGAGGTGCGGGCCCGGTGTGGTGGGGGCCGGGGGTCCGGTGACGCTCGGGCCCGGCCTGAAGGCGCTCGTCAGGCGCGGCGGATCACGATGTCGCCGGCGTTGGTGCCGGCGTGCACCTCGACGGTCTCGGCGGCGTCGCCGGGCCCCTCGGCGGCGTCGAGGAAGTTGCGGACGACGCCGACCTTGGCGGTGACGTCCAGCCAGGCCGCGGAGGATTCGCGGATGCCGATCTCCACACTGCCGAGCGAGGTGCGGAGCTCGGCCCGGCCCCGGGCCACCTCGTTGACCTGGATGGATCCCTGCGAGGTGCGGATGTCGACCGAGGACTCGGCGACGCCGACCGTCACCCGGCCCATGGACACCTTCGCCCGCAGCTCGCCGGCCACCGTGCCGATCGTGGTGTCGCCGATGCCGTTCTTGAGCGTCACCTCGCCCGTCACCTCGCCGAGGTCGATCCGGCCCTGGCCGTTGATGTCGGCGTCGCCGACGACCCGGTCCACGCGGACGTCGCCGTGGTCGGTGCGCAGCACCGCCGGGCCGGTCTCGTCGAGCCGGATGTCGCCGAGGCCGGACCTGACCCGGCTCTCGCCGAGCGGCCCCTGGCCGCTGACGTCGCCCATGGAGGTGTGGGCCTGGAGCTGCGAACCCGCCGGCAGCTCGATGGTGACGTCGACCGAGCCGACCTTGCCGAACACCGAACGCTTCCGGGGCCCCTTGAGGGTCAGCGTGCCGTTGGCGTACGTGACCTTCGTCTGCTGCGCCGCACGGTTGTCGTTGTCGTCGGACGGGTTGCTCGGCACGACCTCGACGACCGTGTCGGTGCGCTTGCTCGCCGCCAGTCGGACGTGGCTGATGTCGAACTCGAGGATCGCGGTGATGGGCTCGGGAGTCTCGTACGTGGGCATGGCTGTGCCGTCCTCGTGACTGTGAAGGATGAATGCGCAGGTGGGAGGGGGAGGGGGAGGGGGAGGGGAGCGCGGGGGCAGTGGGCCGGGCAGGTCCTAGCGGGCCCAGCCCTGGTAGGTCTGGCCCTGGCGCGGCGCGCGCGGCGCGGCCGACAGCGGCGCCGCCGGCCGGGGTGCGGCGCCCGGATCCAGGGCGGTGGCGACCGCCCGTACGAGCCAGGCGTTGACGGAGAGGCCCTCCTGGCCGGCCGCGTCCTCGACGCGGGCCTTGAGGTGGGCGGGGAGCCGGAAGTTGATCCGGGCCGTGCCCCCGTCGTCCGCGTCCGCCAGGGCCGAGGCCGGGGTCGAGGCCGGTGCGGGCGCCGGGGCGGAAATCGATGGTGCCACGGGTGGTGCCATCGGTGGCGCCGACACCACGAACTCCGGGTCGAGCCCCCGCAGCCGGACGTCCACCGAACCGGGCGCCAGTTCGCGGGTGATCTCCTCCGAGGCCGTGGACAGCGCGTTCAGGAGGGTGAGCCGCGCGGCGGACTCCAGTGGGGCGGTCAGCCGCTCCGCCAGGGCGCGCGCGTCCTCCCCGCCCGCCTCGGCGGCGACCGCGAGCTCGTGCCGGAGGTGTTCGACGTAGGGGGTCAGATCCATGGGAACCATCATGGCGCCAAAGTGGCGCCATGGCAAGTGCCTGTGGCGCCATGTGGTGCCATCTGGCACCAAGGGTGGTGTCAGGCGGTGTCGGGAGGTGCCAGAGGGCGCGCTGGATGGCGCCACCCGGGTGTCCCCATCCCTGCGCTCCGATCCGCCTGCGAGGATGTGGCACCTGTCAGCATCTGCCCGTACCCATACCTATCTGTCCCTACATGTCGCATCCGCTCCCCGCCCCTGCCTGCGAGTCGCCGTGATTGCTCTGCTCGTCCTGTTGTCCCTGCTGTTCCTGTGGGTCCTGGTGTCCGACCGGTTGGCGCGCTGGAGCATCACCGCGCCGATCGCCTTCGCCGCCGCCGGCATCCTGCTCAGCGGCGGCGACGATCCGGTCGTCGCGATCGACATGGACACCCACACCTTCCAGCGGGGCCTCGAACTCGTCCTCGCGGTCATGCTGTTCACGGACGCCACCGAGGCCCGCGACTACGCGCCGCGGCTGCGCGGCTCGGTCGGCATGGGGCGGCTGCTCGGGATCGCGCTGCCCGTCTCCCTGGTCCTCGCCGCCCTCACCGGGGCCCTGGTCTTCCCCGGCACGAGCTGGTGGCTGCTCGCCGTCGCCGCGCTGGTCGTCATGCCGATGGACCTCGCCCCGGTCCTGATGTTCCTGCGCGACGAGCGCATCCCGCTGCGGGTGCGGGCCGCGCTCAACATCGAGGGCGGCTTCAACGACGGCCTGATCTCGCCGCTCTTCGTCTTCTGCGTCGCCAACATCGTCTCCGCCGAGGGCGACACCTTCACCGACCTGGTCCTCAACGCTCTCAAGGGAGTGGTCTTCGCGACGGGCGTCGGCAGTGCCATCGGCTATCTGGCCTCGGTGGCCGTCCGCTGGTCCTTCGAGCACCGCTGGGCCAAGCCCGCCAACTTCCGCTTCGCCGCGCTCGCCCTGCCGTTCCTCGCCTACTCGGCCTCCGTCCTGATCGACGGCAACGGCTTCGTCGCCGCCTTCGTCGCGGGCCTGTGGTACGCGAACACCGTGCTGGTCGTCGGCGGCGAGTCGCTCGTCCTGGTGGAGGACGTCAGCCATCTGCTCGCCCTGTCCGCCTGGTACGCGTTCGGCGCCCTCACCACCGCGGCCTTCAACGGCGGGCACGTCCCCCAGCTCCTCGCGTACGCCGTCCTCGTGCTCATCGTGGCCCGCTTCGTGCCGGTGGTCGCCTCGCTCGCCGGCTCCGACTTCACCCGCCCCGAGCGCGCCGCGATCGGCTGGCTCGGCCCGCGCGGCGTCACGTCGATCGTCTTCGCCGTCCTCGCCTACGTACAACTCCCCGGCGAAGAGGCGGACTTCATCCTCAACGTCACCGCCGCGACCGTGCTGCTCAGCGTGCTCGTGCACGGTGTGACGGCGGAACCCCTGGCCCGCTGGTTCGCCAGACACCCGCAGCCCGAAGGGCCGGCCCCGGAGGAACCGGCCCCGAAAGGCGTGGCCTAGTCCGGCCCGGGCGTGGCCTAGTCGGTGATCTCGATGGTTCCGTTCACGGACTGCCCGTTCTGCCCGTTCTGCCCGTTCTGCCCGTTGGGCGCCGCAGCCTTGCGGCCGGAGGCGGAACCGGTACCGGCACCGGCCTCGGCGGCCCCGCCCGTCACGCCCCGGAGCAGCGACGCCAGGTCGACGCCCGTGGTGGAGCTGAGCAGTTCCATGCCCTGGGCGACGTTGTCGGCGACCGCGCGTGGCAGCCGGCCGGCGCCGTCGGTGGAGATGACGGTCATCTTGTCGACGGCGGCCAGCGGTTCGGCGGCCTTGGCGACCACCTGCGGCAGCACCTCGACCAGCATCTGCAGCACGGCCGCGTCGCCGTACGCCTCGAAGGCGTCGGCCTTCTTCCGCATCGCCTCCGCCTCGGCGGCACCCGTCGAGGCGATCGCGGCGGCCTCCGCGTCACCCTCCAGGCGGACTGCCTCGGCGATCGCGGCCCGGCGGGCCCGCTCGGCCTCACCGCGCTTGGCGCCCTCGATGGCCTCCGCCTCCGCGAGCGCCTGCCGGCGCTGCTTCTCGCCCTCACCCGTCAGCCGGGCCCGCTCGGCCTCCGCCTGGGCGGCCGCGATGGCGGCGAGCCGCTCGGCCTCGGCCTGCTTCACCCGGCCGATCCGCTTCGCCTCGGCCTCCTGCTCGGCCTGGTAGCGGGCGGCGTCGGCCGGCTTGCGGACCTCGGTGTCGAGCTGACGGTCGGTCAGCGCGGCCTGCCGGGTGGCGACCTTCTCCTGCTCGGTCAGGATGTCCTGCTGCCGCGCCGCCTCGGCGAGCGGTCCGGCCGCGTTGGCCTGGGCGGCCGCCTCGTCCGTCTGCGCCTTGATCTCGGCCTGCTTCAGGTAGAGGGTCCGCTGCGCGACGGCGATCTCCTCCTCCGCCTTCAGCCGGGCCTGCTCGGCGGCCCGCCGGGCCTCCGCCTCCGCGATGTCGGCCTCCTGCTTGGCCCGGGCGGCCTCGGGCCGGCCGAGGTCCTCCAGGTAGGAGCCCTCGGTGGTGATGTCCTGGATCTGGAAGGCGTCGAGGACCAGGCCCTGCCCGGACAGGCTCGCCTCCGCCTCCTCGGCGACCTGGCCGGCGAACGCCGCCCGGTCGCGGATGATGTCCTCCACGGACATCCGGCCCACGATGGAGCGGAGAGCTCCGGACAGCACTTCCTGGGTGAAGCCGACGATGCCGTTCTGCTGCATCAGGAAGCGCTGGGCGGCGGCCCGGATGGAGTCCTCGGTGCCGCCGACCTTGACGATCGCGACGCCTTCGAGGTTGGCCTTCACGCCGCGCAGGGTGACGGCGCCCCGGACCGCGACGGGGATGTGCCGGCTGGACAGGTCGAGGCTGAACTTCTGCTGCACGAACGGCACGACGAAGACTCCGCCGCCGACCACGACCTTCTGCCCGCTGTTGTCCGTGAAGACGCGACCGGTTTCCGGGTCGGTGGTCTTCTTCCCTCGTCGGCCGGTGATGATGAACGCCTCGCTGGGGCCCGCCACCTTGTAGCGGGTGACGACCGCGAGGGCCAGCAGCACGACGAGGACGACGATGCCCACGACGGACATCAGGACAGGGCTCATCGGAACCCCTTTCGATCAGAAACGAAACGTGAAGAAGGAAGACGCGAGGAACGGCGGAAGAGAGGAGCGCGGCGGAAGGGAGCGGCGGCGTACGGTCAGTGCTCGACCGGGCGGACGGCGACCGACGTCGGCGAGAGCACCGACTCGACCCACACCTCGGAGCCGAGCGGCAGCGGACGGTCCGCCTGCGCCGCGTACTTCACCGGCTGGCCGCCCAGAGTGAGCAGCACCTCGCCGTATCCGGCCCCGGCCCCCGGAATCGCGGTGACGACCCGCCCCGAACTGCCTGTCAGGTCCTCGCCCCGCGGTGCGGGCGCGTCGCCGTCGCGCATGAGCGCCCGGCTGAACCGCCAGGTCACCCACCCCACGCCGGCCCCCGCGACCACGCCCGCACCGGTGGCGGCCCCCGCCCCCGCTCCGGTGACGCCCGTCGTGAGCGCGCCCGTGAAACCGAGCGCGGACACGAAACCGGCGATCACCGGCAACGACAGAAACCCGTCAAGCCCCCCGCCGAGTCCGTCGAGGACCCCCTCCAACACCCCGTCGAAGACCAGGCTCAGGACGAGCAGCGCGAGTCCGACGATGCCGAGACCAAGAAACCACGTCATGTCCCCGTCCCTTCGGCCATCATGCGCTGTCTGCCGTTACCGGCATCCTGGCATCGACCGGCGGTTCGGTTCACTGCCGGAGTCCGGCAGTGTTTACGCTTTCTTGATGCCGTGTTCCGTCCCGGGCGCGGGGTGCGGGGTGCGGGGTGCGGGGCGCGGTCAGAGGTCCCGGTCCGGCCAGCCGAACAGCCGAGCCCCGATCACGGCGGTCTGCAGGGTGTAGCGCTGGGTCGGCTCGGCCGGATCCGCTCCCGTCAGCCGGTGGATCCGGTCGAGCCGGTACGTCACCGCCCGCACGCTCAGCGAGAGCCGCCGCGCCGCCTCCGTGGTCACGCACCCCGAGTCGAAGTACACGGTCAGCGTCTCCAGGAGCGGCCCGGCCCCGCCACGGGCCTGCCGCAGCGGCCCGAGCACGGTGCGCACGAGATCGACCATGGCCTGCTGGTCGCGCGCGAGCACGGGATAGACCAGCAGGTCCGCCGCGTACAGGACCGGGCCGTCCAGTCCCATCCGGTCGGCGATGTCGAGGGCGTTCAGGGCTTCCTCGTACGAGTGGACGACGCCGCCCGCGCCGGAGTGCGGGCGGCCGATCGCCACCCGGCCGCCGTCGGTCGCCGCGTACGCCTGCTTGGCGAAGAAGGTGAGGACGTCCGGCTGGTCGCCGGGCGCGACGCAGATCAGCCGCCCGTCCTTGGTGGTGAGCAGGATCCGGCGGGAGCCGAACCGGGCGAGCAGCGAGGACTCGACGGCCCGGGACACCGCGTAGCCGTCGGCGTACGGCTCCGGGCCCTGTGCTACGGCCACCGTGTGTGCGTGCGACAGGAGCAGCCCGAACCGCTCGGCCCGCTGGGCGAGCCGGCCCAGATCGCTCCGCCCGTACAGCAGGTCGTCGATGAACTCCCGCCGGGCCGCCTCCTCCTGACGCATCGCCAGCCGCTGGGCCCGCTCGTGGCCCTCCGCGAACGCGTCCACCGCCTGCTCGACCGCCGCGAGCAGCCGGTCGTGCTCGCCCCTCGGCAGCCCGGCCAACACCGTGCGCGCCGCGCCGAGATGCGCCCGCACGAGCGAACGCAGCCCGAGCCCCGCCTCCGCCGCTCGCTCCCCACGAGCCCGCAACGCGGCCAGCTCCTCCCGGCTCGCCCGCCGCCCGGTGGCGCAGATCCCGGCCAGGACCTCCGCGTACCCCTCCAGATAGGCGTCGTAGCACTCGTACGCCTCGACTTCCCCACCCGTCGCCCGCTCCGTCATCCACCCCTCCCGGGCCCGCCCCTGACGCGTCCTTGACGCGCGCTGACCAGGGTGCCACGCCCGTCGACGCAGGTCGGAGCCGGGTGAGGAAGCCGGGCGGGGTCTTCCGGGTCCTGGGTGTGTCCGCGACTCCGCCAGAGCTGCGGCTGGGTGGGGGCCCGGCGGAGCGTGGGCGCGTGGCGGCGCCGTACGGCCCCTGGGCCTTGCGGGCCCGCATGCCGAATGGGAGCACGCCCCCCTGGTGCCCGGCGGAGCGTGGGCGCGTGGCGGCGCGGTACGCCGGCGGGCTCTGCGGGTCCGGGTGGACCCGCAGGCCGAACGGGGGGCACGCCTTCCCGGCATCCCGGGCGAAGGCTGGGCGCGTGGCGGCGCCGTACGGCCCTTGGGTCCTGCGGGCCCGGGTGGAGGCCCACGCCGAATGGGGGGAACGCCCCCTGGCACTCCTGGCGGAGCCTGCGCGCGTGGTCCCGGCGTCGTGCGCCCCCTTGGCCTGCGGGCCCGGGCATACCCCCACGCCGCTTCCCCTCGGCCCTGGCGGGCCTGGGGAGGGACCCCGAGCACTGGCCCGGATCCGAAGGCGACGGGCAGCGGCAGCGGCAGCCGCGCGGGTCAGCCGTCGGCGGGCACCAGGCGGATGCCGGTGACCAGGTCGGGACGGATGCGCAGGACCTCGTCGTTGCGGCGGTCCGTCCATGGGCGGAGGAGCGTCTTGTAGCGGGCGGTGTCGGCGGGGTCGGTGACCGGGCGGCAGTAGCCGGTGACGACGACGCTCCAGCCGAGCCGCGTCGCGAGGTCGATGTCGTCCGCCTCGTACGCCACGACGACGCCCTCCGTGCCCGCCTCGCGCGCGTACGCCGTGAGGGCCGCGCCCTCGTGGGTGCGCAGCACCACGTCGCCGGCGTCCACCAGGTGGTTGACCGGTCGGATGGCGGGCAGGGCGCGGCGGGTGAAGACGATCCGCCCGAGCGGCACCGTCGCGAGCAGGCGGAGCGCCTCGTCGCCGTCCAGGTCGACCGCGCGCCGCCGCCCGGGGACCCTCGGCGCGGCCGGCGCGGCACAGGTCGTCCCGGCCTTCGCAGCGCTGCGGTCGCGGACTGCTTCGTCGTGCACGGTGCCTGCCTCGGGCTCGCGGAGTCTGGTGCGTCCCGGGGGTGCCGGCCCCGGCCCCGAGGGACGGTCGGGTCACGGCGGAGCGGGCACCCCTGGTCGCGAACGAGAGTCGACCACGGGTCCGGAAGGTCCGGACAGGGCCGTTCGGCCCTGGGGGACCGGGGCCGAAGGGCCCGGTGGGCCGGTTGCCATACTGGCGCCCGTCCCGCGAGCGGCCCGGCCGAACGGCCCGGCCGGCCCTGCCTGCCCACCCTGTTCAGGAGTCCTCGTGAACCCCCGCCCCCCTGTTCCGGCCGGCCGCCCCGGCGATCCCGGCGCGCCCGTACGGGTCTTCCTGCTCGACGACCACGAGGTGGTCCGCCGGGGCGTGCGCGACCTCCTGGAGGCCGAGCCCGACATCGTCGTGGTCGGCGAGGCGGCCAACGCCCGCGAGGCCCTCGCCCGGGTCCCCGCCGTACGCCCCGACGTGGCCGTCCTCGACGTGCGCCTCGGCAACGCGACCGGCGGCGACCACGAGGGCGTGGAGGTGTGCCGCGAGCTGCGGGCCGAGCTGCCGGACCTGGCGTGCCTGATGCTGACCTCGTTCGACGACGACGAGGCCCTCTTCGACGCGATCATGGCGGGCGCCGCCGGCTACGTCCTCAAGCAGATCGGCGGCTCCGATCTGATCACCGCGGTCCGCACGGTCGCCACCGGCCGGTCCCTGCTCGACCCGCGCATGACCAGCCGCGTCATGGCCCGCATCCGCGAGCCCGAACCCGACCCGGCGCCCGCCGCGCCCGGTGACCTCGACCGCCTGTCGCCGCGCGAGCTGGAGATCCTCGATCTCATCGGCCTCGGCCTGACCAACCGCCAGATCGCCGACCGCCTCTTCCTCGCGGAGAAGACCGTGAAGAACCGCGTCTCCGCGATCCTCGGCAAGCTCGGCGTCGGCCGCCGCGTCCAGGCCGCGGTGATTGCCGGCCGGCTGCGGGAGACCCAGGGGCGCACCGGCGGGGCGTGACCGGCCGGGCCCCCCCGGGCCCCTGGCCCTCAGACGGTGTCGTCCGCCACCACCAGCGGCACGCTCCACACGATCCGCGTGCCGTGTGTCGACGGCGCGTCCAGGGTCAGGGCGCCCCGGCACTGTTCCGCGCGTGAGCCCATGTTGAGGAGACCGCCGGTGGGGCGGGCCGGGCCGAGGCCGCGGCCGTCGTCGGTGACCGTGAGGACCAGGCGGTCGGCGGTGTCGGGGACGGCGAGTTCGACGTCGGCGCGGGTCGCGCGCGCGTGCCGGGCGACATTGCTCAGGGCCTCCGCGGTGACCGCGAGGACGTGCTCGGCCAGCGGCGGCGAGACGGTGCTGTCGACCGGGCCCGAGATCCGCAGCGAGGGGCGGAAACCCAGGTGCTGGCCCGCCAGTTGGACCGTCTCGGCGAGCCGGCGCCGCAGCGCCGGGCCGCGCCGGTCGTCGTCGGCCGTGCGCAGCTGCAGGATGGTCGAGCGGATGATCTGGATGGTGGCGTCGAGGTCGTCGACCGCCCGCCCCACCCGCTCCGCCGCCTGCTCGTCCGCGATCTTCCGCGTCGCGCCCTGCAAGGTCATGCCGGTCGCGAACAGCCTCTGGATGGCCACGTCGTGGAGGTCGCGGGCGATCCGGTCCCGGTCGTGGAGCACCGCGAGCTCCTCGGACTCGGCCCGGCGGTGGGCGAGTTCGAGGGCGATGGCCGCCTGGTCGGCGAAGTCGTTGATGAGCCGGGTCTCGTCGCCGTCGAAGCCCGGCCGCCCGGCCCGCCGGCTCAGCCGCAGCGCCCCGCACACCGTCGCGTCCACCGGCAGCGGTACGGCCACCACCGGGCCGTGCTCCCCCTGGTCGTCGCCCAGGGGCAGGGCCCGCGGGTCGGTGCGTACATCAGTGGTGACGGCGGGCCGGCGGGCGTGCGCCGCGAGTCCGGACAGCGAGCCCGCGGCCGGGAGCACCGCCCCGAGGACCGCCCGCGCGCGATCGCCGTGCGCGACCCGTACGGCCAGATCGCCGTCCGTGCCGGTCGGCAGCAGCACGGCCGCCTGGTCGGCGTCGGCCACCTCCATGGCCCGCCGCGCGATGAGCCGCAGCACGTCGTCCGCGCCGGTGCCCGCGAGCAGCGCCCGGGTGATCTCGCCGAGGGCTTCGAGCCGGTGCTCGCGGCGCTGACTGTCGTGGTAGAGCCGCGCGTTGTCGATGGCGATGCCGGCCGCCATCGCCAGGGCGGTGAGCACCGCCTCGTCGTCGGCGTCGAACGAGCCGCCGCCGCGCTTCTCGGTGAGGTAGATGTTGCCGAACACCTCGCCCCGTACCCGGATCGGCGCGCCCAGGAAGGTCCGCATCGGCGGGTGGTGCTCGGGGAAGCCGAAGCTGCTCGGGTGGCGGCTGAGGTCGTCGAGCCGCAGCGGGGCGGGGTTGCTGATGAGTTCGCCGAGGATGCCGTGCCCGCACGGCGCCGGGCCGATCCGCGCCACAAGGTCGTCGGCCAGGCCCACCGGCAGGAAGCTGGACAGCCGGTCGCCGAGGTCACCGTGGCCGATCACCCCGAGGGCGCCGTACTCGGCGTCGGTGAGGCTCACCGCCTCCTCGACGATGCTCCGCAGCACCTGGGGGAGTTCGAGGTCGCGGCCGAGGTCCATGACGGCGGCGAGCAGCTCGTGCATGCGCTCGGGGACATCGAGCCGCGGCCACGGCGGGCGCTCGGCGGCCGGGACGGGCGCGGGCGCGGGGGCGGGGGCAGGGGAGGGTTCGGGTGCGGGGGCGGTGTCGGTCATGGTGCTGCTGGCTCTCGTCCTCGTGCCGGGCGGGGTGGGCGGCCTCGGTGGCGTCGTTCCGATTCGGCAGCGTACGTGAGTGGACCGGGCCTGCCGGCAGGGGCCGTTCGGCCCTCCTTGCGCGGGCGCGGCGGGGACTGTTCGGCCCTGCACCGGCCGCGACGCGCGGACGAGCATGTGGGGCGGCCGGAGGAGGGCCGCGCCCATCCCCCGTGTGGGGCCCACCCTCCGGCCGCCCCCAGCAGCACGGAAGGAAGGTCGCCGTCCAGTGGACGAGGCACGCAGCATTCAGGTGAGGACCGTGGAGCCGCCGCTCCCGGGCCACCACCCGGCCACCGGCGAGGAGGCGCCCCGGCGTCGCCCCTCGTGGGTCTCCTGGCTCACCACCACCGATCACAAGCAGATCGGGACGCTCTATCTCTGCTCGGCGCTCTTCTTCTTCGTCATCGGGGGTGTCATGGCCCTGGTGATGCGGGCCGAACTGGCCCGCCCGGGCACCCAGATCATGTCGAACGAGCAGTTCAACCAGGCGTTCACGATGCACGGCTCGATCATGCTGCTGCTGTTCGCCATGCCGCTGTTCACCGGCTTCGCCAACTGGATCATGCCGCTGCAGATCGGCGCGCCGGACGTCGCCTTCCCGCGGCTCAACATGCTGGCGTACTGGCTCTATCTCTTCGGCTCGCTGATCGCCGCCGGTGGCTTCCTCACCCCGGGCGGGGCAGCGGACTTCGGCTGGTTCCTCTATGCGCCGCTCTCCGACGCCGTCCACTCGCCGGGCCTCGGCGCCGACCTGTGGATCATGGGCGTCGCCCTGTCGGGCTTCGGGTCGATCGCCGGCGCGGTCAACTTCATCACCACCATCATCTGCATGCGCGCGCCCGGTATGACGATGTTCCGGATGCCGATCTTCACCTGGAACGTGCTGCTCACCTCGCTGCTCGTGCTCCTGGTGTTCCCGGTGCTCGCCGCCGCGCTGCTGGCCCTGGAGTGCGACCGCAAGTTCGGCTCGCACGTCTTCGACGCGGCCAACGGCGGGGCGCTGCTGTGGCAGCACCTGTTCTGGTTCTTCGGGCATCCGGAGGTGTACATCCTGGCCCTGCCGTTCTTCGGCATCATCTCCGAGGTCATCCCGGTCTTCAGCCGCAAGCCGATGTTCGGCTACATAGGGCTGGTGGCGGCGACCATCGCGATCGCCGGTCTGTCGGTGACCGTGTGGGCCCACCACATGTACGTCACCGGCGGTGTGCTGCTGCCCTTCTTCTCCTTCATGACCTTCCTCATCGCCGTACCCACCGGGGTCAAGTTCTTCAACTGGATCGGCACCATGTGGAAGGGCTCGCTCTCCTTCGAGACACCGATGCTCTGGGCCACCGGCTTCCTCATGACCTTCACCTTCGGCGGACTGACCGGCGTCATCCTGGCCTCGCCGCCGATGGACTTCCACGTCTCCGACTCGTACTTCGTCGTGGCCCACTTCCACTACACGCTGTTCGGCACGGTGGTGTACGCGATGTTCGCCGGCTTCCACTTCTGGTGGCCGAAGTTCACCGGCAGGATGCTGGACGAACGCCTCGGCAAGATCACCTTCTGGACCCTGACGGTGGGCTTCCACTCCACCTTCCTGGTCCAGCACTGGCTGGGCGCGGAAGGCATGCCGCGGCGTTACGCCGACTATCTGGACGCCGACGGCTTCACGGCCCTCAAC
Organism: Streptomyces fradiae; assembly: GCF_041270065.1. Lineage (NCBI taxonomy): Bacteria > Bacillati > Actinomycetota > Actinomycetes > Kitasatosporales > Streptomycetaceae > Streptomyces > Streptomyces fradiae. Next base: position 7,130,615 of record NZ_CP065958.1, read on the forward strand.
ACCATCTCCACCATCGGGTCCTTCCTCCTCGGCCTCTCCTTCCTGCCGTTCTTCTACAACGTCTGGAAGACCGGCCGCGAGGGCGTCAAGGTCGACACCGACGACCCCTGGGGGTACGGGCGTTCGCTGGAGTGGGCCACCTCCTGCCCGCCGCCCCGGCACAACTTCCTCGTCCTGCCCCGCATCCGCTCCGAGTCCCCGGCCTTCGACCTGCACCACCCCGAGATCGCCGAACTCGACAGGCTGCGGAACCGTCCGCACGAGACCGCGGGCAGCGGCGCATGAGCGGCGCCGTCCTCGCCCTCGGCATCGGGGCCGTGACCGCCTCCGGCTGTGTCTGGTACGTGCCCGCCCTCGCCGACCTGCGGGCGGGCGCCGACCGGCCGGTCTCCCGGCGCCTCGCCGCGGCTGCCTGCGTCACCGCCTGGGCCACCGCGGCGGCCGCCGCCCTCCTCCTGCTCGGCGGCCTCCCCGCCCACCCGCTGGCCGCCCTCACGACGGCCGGCGCCGCCACGGCCCTCACCCTCCGCCTCCGGGCAGCCCTCCACCACCGCGCCGAACAACGCGAGGCCGCCACCTACTGGCCCGCCCTCACCTCAACCCCACCCCCCTCCGGCCCCGCCCACCTCCGCACCGTCTTCACCACCACCCTGGCAACCGGCCTGGCCACGTGCCTGGCCCTGACGGCGGCCCTGGTCTCCGTCCGTACGGGCTGACCTCGCCCCGAAATCGCGTGGCCGAGGCCCGTGGCTCTGCCGGAGGATGGCGCCGTGCAGCTCCCATACGTCCATCGCGTCACCAAGTACGACCCCGCCGACCGCGACGAACACGGCACCTACACCGGCGCCGAGGACACCGCCAGCGACCACGGCCCGGTCGAGGCGGCCTACCTCCGGGCGATCAAGGCGTTCGCCGCGGACACCGGCGTCGAGCGCCTGTCCGTCCGGGAGCCGGGGGTCGTGTCGCTCGTCCACTTCGGCCTCGAACCGCCCCTGGAGGGCTTCGGCCTGGACGGGCTCCTGCCGAACGGCCTCGCCGATTTCCACGACGGCGCGGAAGTGCCGCTGGACATCGGCCTGGAGCTGGTGCGGCTGATGCTGCGGGACGCCGGAGCCTGGTGCCGGCTGGAGGTGGAGGGGGCCTTCGCGGTGCACGTCGGCTGGGACCAGTACCTCTACATCGGCAGCAGTCGGCCCTGCCCCGCGGCTCTGGCCCGCACCCGTGAGCTAGGGCTGTTCCCGGAACGCCTGGACGCCTCCCCCTATGCTTTCGAACCCGAGGAGGACGGCGTCCTGCGCCCCGCGGACGACTCCTTCTGGGCCGGCCTGCACAGGGCGGTCGTGGGCGGTCGCGCCGGGCTCCTTGAGGAGATGTATGTCGACGGGGCCTCGCACTTTCATCGCCTCACCGGCTCCGGCCACGACACCCTCGCCGCCCGCGACACCCTCGACGCGGTCAGGGCCGGCCTCGCGCCCCGCGCGCGCCTGGCCGTGTGGCCGGACCTGTCCTCCGACGTCGGCGCCGTGCTTGCCGCCCTCCCCGCCGAGGGCCTCGTCGAGGTCGTCTGGCAGGACGGGCGGGGCCGGATCCACAGCGCCGTCGCCGACGAGGAGGACTTCTCGGAGCTGCCCGGCCTGATGGCCGGCGCCGAGGCCGCGACGGCCCTCTCCCTGTACGCCGACGAGCGCGTCCCGTTGTTCTCCGCCGTCATGCCCGACGCCGACGGAGTCCTCCGCGCCCGCTGGCAGGCCCCGCGCTCCGTCGACGACGCCGCCCGGGAGCCCCGACCGGCGTGACAGAGGCCCGAGGCCCCCGGGCTCAGGCCCCGGCCTGCGGGCGGACCGTGAGGATCTGGGTGGCGTGGCCGACCGGGCCGGTGAGGTCGTGGAGGACGGTGCTGGTGAGGCCCTGGCCGGTGGGGCCGAAGGTGGCCGTGGTGTCGAGGCCGGTCCAGGGGCCGTGCGGTTGGCGGTGGAGATGGATCGTCAGGTCGAGGTTGGGGAACATCCACTCGGCCGGGTCCTGCTGGACGGCGATGCCGTTCGCCGTGTCCACGAGGGCGATGTACGAGGCGAGGGCGCTGCTCGGTTCGCCCGCGACCAGGTCGACGCGGGAGGAGATCCAGGCCGAGGAGCGGCCCTTGCGCACGGCGGGGGTGCGGCGGACGTCGATCGACGCGATGTAGCCGCCGTTCCAGGCCTCCGCCATCCGCCACGGGTCCAGCTCCTCGGGGCCGGGCAGCGGCTCGTACGGGCTGTCGGCCACGGCCGAGGTGTCCTGCGAGGCGAGCAGCCACGCGCGGGCCCGCACCACCGGGCGCCCGCCGATCACCACGGTCGCCTCCAGGAGTTCGATCGTGCGCCCGGGCCGTACGGTCTCCACCGTGACCTCGCACTCGTCGAGCGCGATCCGGCCCAGGATGTCGTAACTGATCCGCGCGAGCGCCGCGCCGCCCGGCCGCCCCGCGAGATGTCCGTCGAGCGCGTGGACCACGAGCCCGGCCAGCGGGCTGAAGTGCATCTCGTCGGCGCTCCACGCGCCGCCCGCGTGCGCCGTCGGTTTGTAGCGGTGCTCGCCGGTCCGCTCGAAGTAACTCTCGCGGTCGCTCTCGTGCGCGACATGGGCGGTGCTCACGGATCCGTCTCCTCGGGTGCGGCGGGGCACGGGACACGCGATACGTGTATCCCCCAGGCATCGTAGGCGCGGACAACGGCCCGCCCCGAGTGATCCACCGCACATCCGCGTCAGGTGACGTCCGGGTGGCATGCGCGGACGTTCCGTGGCCGGCGTGGACCTGTGGTGAACGTCCGGGGAATTGAAGCCAGTTGGGCTTCCCAGCCCGGGTCTACGCGCGTCAGCATCACCGCCATGCGCATCCCCCCACGAATCGGCCTCACCGCCGGAATCACCGCAGCCCTGGTCTCCTCCCTCCTCCTCGGCGCCCCCGCCTCCGCCGCGCCCGCCCCCGTCGCGACCTCCACCGCGTCGGTCACGTCGGTCGCGTCGGTCGCATCCGCCGCGAGCGTCGGCGACATCTGCTACTCCGCCCTCCCGTCCCAGGCCTACACGACCCTGCGCCTGATCGACGCGGGCGGCCCCTTCCCGTACGCGCAGGACGGTGTCGTCTTCCAGAACCGCGAGGGTGTCCTGCCGGCCCACTCCGCCGGCTACTACCACGAGTACACGGTCAAGACGCCGGGCGTCCCCACCCGTGGTGCCCGCCGCATCGTGACCGGCCAGGCCTCGCAGGAGGACTACTACACCGCCGACCACTACGCCACGTTCGACCTGATCGACTACGCCTGCTGACGCGGGACCGCCGAAAAACGCGACGTCGCAACCGGCTGCCGGCCGCTCAGGCCGGCAGCCGGTGGTGCGAGCAGCGTCGCGCCGCGGTCAGCAGGGCGTGGATCTGCAGCCCGGCCTGGTCGACCTCGGTCATCGGGGTCGGGAAGGGCAGCCGGACGTCCTCGTGCCCAATGCGCCGTTCCAGCCGCAGGGTGAGCCCGTAGCGGTCCATGGCGAGCGGCAGCGCCCGCACCAGACCCCGCTTGGCCTCCGGCGCGACGAGCCGCAGCAGCAGCGGGACGAGCTCGGGATGGTCGGCGACCAGGTGGTGCAGCATGGGGGCCTCGCACGTCGCCAGCGGGTCGGCCGCCGCCTCCTGGAGCTGCGCCGGTGTCACATACGTGCGCCCGCGCGCGTCCTGGAGCACCGCCTGCCCCAGTTCCATGCACATGCTCTCGCCGGCGTCCGCGCGGTACGGGGCGGCCACCAGGCCCGAGAGCGTGACCCGGGCGCGCACCCGCTCCCGTACCGGCGCGGGGGAGACGTCCGTGAGCTCCAGGCGGATCGGGATCCGCGGGGTGTGCCAGTCTCCCTGGGCGACGTGGGCGGCGTGGGCGGCGTGGGCGTCGGGCTCGGCCGGATCGTGCAGGTGGATGCGGCCCAACGGGTCGTCGCCGTCGAGGCCGTGGACCTCCTCGGGTCGGCCGTCGGTCACCACGGTCATGGAGTGCGCGGCCGCGATGATCGACCGCAGCCGCTCGGCGGGGGTGGGCTCGGAGGCGGTGTGGGGCTGCATGCGTGATCTCCCAACTTAGGTTTGCCTAACCTAACCTACCCTTCGAAGTGCCGCCGACGGAACCCGGGGCGCCCAAGGTGCCGAAAAACGCTTGGACGACGCCGACCCGTGCACGGGACACTGCCAACTCCATGGGGGTCCGACAAAGCAGGGTTGGTATGGATTCGCCTGAATCACACAAAGGTTCGCCGGGCCGAGGCCCGGTGCTCCTCGCACTCCGCTACTACGGAAAGGAGCTCGCCCGGCTCCGCCGGGTCACCGTCCCCGCGATGCTGCTCCCGGCACTGGGAAACATCGGCATCGCCTACCTCGCGCCGCTCATCGTCGCCAAGCTCGTCGGCCGGATCGCCGGAAACGGAAACGGAGACGGACACGGCGAGGGCGACAACATCACCCACCTCGACGGCATGCTGCCGTACGTCATCGGCTTCGGCGCCGTCCTCCTCCTCTCGGAGGGGCTCTGGCGGCTCGGACTGCACTGCCTCAACCGGCTCGACGCCCTCGGCATCGAGCGCCTCTACGTCATCGGCATGGACGAACTCTTCGCCAAGGACGCGGCGTTCTTCCACGACAACTTCGCCGGATCCCTCACCAAGCGGGTGCTGAGCTTCGCCTCCCGCTTCGAGGAGTTCGTCGACACCCTCACCTTCAACGTCATGGGCAGCTTCGTGCCGCTGCTGTTCGCGTCCGTCGTGCTGTGGCAGTACGAGCCGCTGCTCGTGGCCGGACTGCTCCTGATGATCGCGCTCACCGCCTGCTGCGTGGTGCCGCTCGTCCGGCGCCGGCAGAAGCTCGTCGCCCAGCGCGAGGAGGCCATCGCCCGGGTCTCCGGCCATGTCGCCGACAGCCTGACGAACATGGACACCGTACGGGCCTTCGCCGCCGAGGACCGCGAGGCGGCCGAACACCGCACCCGCGTCGCCGAGTCGCGCCGCCTCACGCTCCGCTCCTGGGACTACGGCAACCTCCGCATCGACACCGTGGTCGCACCCATGTCGGTGCTCACCAACGTCCTCGGGCTCGTCGTGGCGCTGCTGCTCGGCGCCGGGCAGCACGGCGTCGAGGCGGTCATCGTCGCCTTCACGTACTACTCCAACGCGACCCGCATCATGTTCGAGTTCAACCAGATCTACCGGCGGCTCGAAAGCTCCATGACCGAGGCGGCGCAGTTCACCGAACTGCTGCTCGCCCCGCCGACCGTCGTGGACCCGGAGCGCCCCGAGCCGCTGCGCTCCCGCAGTGGCGACGTACGGTTCGAGCGGGTCACCTTCACCCACGGCGGCGGCCGCGGCGACGCCAAACCGCTCTTCGAGGACCTCGACCTCGACGTGCCCGCGGGCACGAAGATCGGTCTGGTCGGGCGCTCCGGCGGCGGCAAGACCACCCTCACCAGGCTGCTGCTCCGCATGACGGACGTCGACGCGGGCCGGATCCTCGTCGCCGGCCAGGACATCAGCCGGATGAGCCAGTCCGACCTCCGCGGCCTCATCGCGTACGTGCCGCAGGAACCCGCCATGTTCCACCGCACGTTGCGCGAGAACATCGCCTTCGCCCGTCCGGAGGCCACCGAGGCCGAGATTCGCCGTGCGGCGGAGGCGGCGCACGTCACCGAGTTCGCCGACGCGCTGCCCGACGGCTTCGACACCATGGTCGGCGAGCGCGGCGTGAAGCTCTCCGGCGGCCAGCGCCAGCGGGTCGCCCTCGCCCGGGCCATCCTCCGCGACGCGCCGATCCTGCTCCTCGACGAGGCCACCAGCGCCCTCGACTCGGAGAGCGAGATCCTCGTCCAGGACGCCCTGTGGCGGCTGATGGAGGGCCGCACCGCCCTGGTCGTCGCCCACCGGCTCAGTACGGTCGCCGGCATGGACCGGCTGGTCGTGCTCGACCGGGGCCGGGTCGTCGAACAGGGCACGCATCAGCAACTCCTCGACGCCGAGGGCCCGTACGCCAAGCTCTGGCAGCACCAGTCGGGCGGCTTCCTCGACGACGCGCCGGTCGCCGGGGCCGACGTGTCCGGCTGAGCCGTGCCGTGGCCGTGCCGCGGCCGGGACCCGATCCGGGGTCCCGGCCCCGGCCCCGTCACCCTCGGGCATACTGCGAGACCAAGACCACCGGGGAACAGGGGGAGCGGGGCCATGACGACACACCGGACGGCCGACGGCAGGGGTACGGACGGGCCCGCCGCGTTCCCCGGCGGCGCCGCGCTGTTCCGGCTCGGGCCCGATGTGGCGCACCTCAACCACGGCTCCTTCGGCGCCGTCCCGCTCCCCGTCTCCGCGGCCCGCCGGGGCCTGATCGAGGAGGCGGACGCCGACCCCGACGCCTTCTTCCTCTCCGTACCCGAACGGCTCGCCGCCGCCCGGCGCCGGATCGCCGCGCACCTGGACGCCGACCCCGAGGGCATCGCGCTCGTCCACAACGCCACCGAGGCCGCCAACCTCGCCCTCGACGCGCTCGGCCTCCGCCCCGAGGACGAGGTCCTGGTCACCGACCACGGCTACGGCACCGTCACCGACGCCGCCGCCCGCCGGGCCCGGGTCACCACCGTCGCCCTCGACCCGGAACTCCCGGACGAGGAAGCGGTCGCCGAGGCGGTGCTCGGCGCGCTCACGCCCCGTACCACGGTGGCCGTCCTCGACCAGATCAGCTCGCCCACCGCCCGGAGCGTCGCCGGACCGGGACTGGTCGCCGCACTCCGCGAGCGCGGGGTGCGCACGGTCGTCGACGGCGCGCACGCGCCCGGCATGCTCGCCCGGCCGCTCGCCGGAGAGCCCGACCTCTGGTTCGGCAACCTGCACAAATGGGCCTACGCGCCGGCCGGCAGCGCCGTCCTCGCGGTCGCCGCGCCCTACCGAGCCGGGGTCCCCGCGCCCGTACCCTCCTGGGAACACGCCCAGGGCTTCCCGCGCGCCGTCGAATACCGCGCCACCGCCGACTACACCGGCCTCCTCGCCGCACCCGAGGGCCTCGACCTGCTCGCCTCGCTCGGCGCGCCGGCGGTCCGCCGCCACAACGCCGAACTCGTCGCGTACGGTACGGAGCTCCTGTCCGCCCTCCCGGGCATCACGCCCCTCCCGTACGGCCCCGAGCTGGCCATGCGCTCGCTGCGGCTGCCGCGCCGGCTGGCCCGCACCCAGGCCGAGGCCGTCGCCCTCCGCGAGGAGATCGCGGCCCGCCTCGGCTGCCGGGTGCTCGTCTGGGCCTGGCCCACGGGCGGCGGCATCCGGCTCAGCGCCCAGATCTACAACCGGGCGGAGGAGTACGAGCGCCTCGCGGCGGGCCTGAAGCCCCTGCTCGACGGCCGCTGAGCCCGGGGCCCGCCACCCGCCCGGGAGTTCAGTCGATCCACTCTCGCAGCAGCTCCTCGCGCTCCGCGCGACGGGGCGTGCCGCCCTCCCGGCCGCGGCCCCACTCCGCCATCGCGGCCAGCGTCATCGCCATCGTCGCCGCACCCTCGGTCAGGCGGGACAGCAGCGAGAGCGAGAGGTCGACCTCGCTCTGCGGATAGCCGGCCGCCGCGGCGACGTACGCCGAGAGCGAGCGGGTGCCGCTCGACGTCTCCAGCTCCACCGTCAGCCGCGGCGGCGCATCGCCCGCCCTCGGCCCGAACACCGGAAGCACCAGCTCGCCCACCACGTTCAGGGCCGCGTCCCCGACCACCCCGACCTGACGCATCAACGTCTTCTCGGGGATGTCCGTCACCGTCAGGGCACTGACGTCCTCCCACGGATACAGCTGGGACTGCCCGTCACCGAGACCCACCACGCCCTCGGGCGTCAGCCGCACCCCGGGCCCGTGCCCCGTCGGCTTCGCCCCCACGTACACGTCACCCTCGGTGATCCAGAACAGGCCCACCATGGCCATGGTCGCTCACATCTCCCCGACGACGGCGGAGCCGTCGTGTCACACATCGATCGATCAGGTCGCCCGCGCAACGTGCGACCCCCGGGGAAAGTTCCCAGGTCCACGCCTGGAAACACGTGAGGTGGCGTCAGGTGGCGTCAGGCGTAGAAGCGGGAGAGGCTGCGCAGCACGCAGGCCGGCTTCGGCGCGTTCTCGATCTCGATCGTGCCGTCGACCGCGATCTGCACACCGCCGCCCGGCACGTCCGTGACCTCGGCGAGGCGGGCGGAGAGCCGGAGCCGGGAGCCCGCCGGGACCGGGGCCGGGAAACGGACCTTGTCCAGGCCGTAGTTGACCTTCGTCGTCACCCCGCGGACGTCGAGGAGCTCGGTGAACAGCGGGATGAACAGGGCGAGCGTCAGATAGCCGTGCGCGATGGGCGCGCCGAACGGCCCCTCCTTCGCCCGCTCCACGTCCACGTGGATCCACTGGTGGTCGCCGGTCGCGTCCGCGAAGCCGTTGATCCGGGTCTGGGTGACGTCGATCCAGTCGCTGGTGCCCAGTTCGGAGCCGGCCAGGCCCTTCAGCTCGGCGATGCCGTCGACGGTGATGCTCATGGGGGTTCCCTTCACGTTGTGCATGTCTATTGGCCCGTCCCGTAGCGGGAGCGGAGTTCGTGCTTGAGGAGCTTTCCGGTGGCCGTGCGCGGCAGCGCCTCGGCCAGGACCAGGGATTTCGGGATCTTGTAGCGGGCCAGCCGCCCGTCCAGGGACGCCAGGATCGAGGCGGGATCGGGCGTGCTCCCCGCCCGCGCGACGACGATCGCGCGGGCCGTCTCGCCCCACCTCGCGTCCGGCACGCCGATCACCGCGCACTCGGCGACATCGGGGTGCGCGAGCAGCGCGTCCTCGACCTCGGCCGGATAGACGTTCTCGCCGCCCGAGATGATCATGTCCTTGAAGCGGTCGACGATGGTGACATAGCCGTCCGCGTCGACCCGGGCCGCGTCGCCGGTGCGGAACCAGCCGTCCACGAAGGCCGCTTCGCTCTCCGCCGGCAGCCCCCAGTAGCCGCTCATCACATGCGGGCCGCGGACCAGCACCTCGCCGGTCTCGCCGACCTCCGCCTGCGCCAGATCGGGCCGCACCACCCGTACGTCGGTGAAGAAGTGCGGCACCCCGGCCGAGCCGGCCTTCGCGACCGCGTGCTCCGCGTCCAGGAACAGCGCCCCGGGCGACGCCTCCGTCATCCCGTACCCCTGGAGGAAGGTCAGACCGCGTTCCTGGTACGTGGCGATCAGCGGGGTCGGTACGGGCGCGCCGCCGCAGTTGAGCAGGCGCAGGCTCGACAGGTCGGCCGTCGCCCAGCGCGGGTGCCGGGCCACCTGGTCGAACATCGTCGGCACCCCGAACATGAAGGTGACGCCGTGCCGTTCGATCAGGTCGAGCGTGCCGCCGGGGTCGAAGGACTCGACGAGCACGCACGCGCCGCCCTTGAGCAGCACCGGCAGGGTCAGCATGTTCAGCGCGCCGGTGTGGAACAGCGGGGCGGACACCAGCGCGGTCTCGTCCGCGACCAGGTCGTGGTCGACGAGCACGTTGACGGCGTTCCAGACGATGTTGCCGTGGGTGAGCATGGCGCCCTTGGGGCGGCCCGTCGTCCCCGAGGTGTACATGATGATGCAGAGGTCGTCGGGCGAGACCGGCTCGTCGATCGGCGCGGTGGCGGCGCCGGCGAGCAGCTCCTCGTACGCCGCCCCGCCCACCTCGACGACGGTCCGCGCCCCGCCCGACTCCGCTGCCACGGCGGCGACGGCGGCGAGTTCGGGGGAGTGGAGCAGCGCGCGACTGCCCGAGTCGGTGAGCTGGTAGGCGATCTCGGGCGCCGTGAGCCGGGTGTTGAGCGGCACGAACACCGCGCCGAGCAGTCCGGCGGCGAACAGCGTCTCCAGGAACGCCGGATGGTTCCGGCCGAGGTACGCGACGCGGTCGCCGCGCCGGACGCCCGCGGCGCGCAGCGCGTGGGCCAGGCGGGTGGTGCGCTCGTGCAGTTCGGCGTAGGTGAAGGCGTCCGCCTGGTGGATCAGGGCGGTGCGGTGCGGGGTCTTGCGGGCCCGGCGGGCGGGCCATGACCCCAGTCCCTCGTTGCGCATCGACGGCCCTTTCAGGCGGGGGATTCGGTGAGGCCGAGCAGCCGGGCGGCGTTGTGCTTGAGGATCGCGGGGCGGACCTCGTCCTTGATCGGCAGCTCGGCGAAGTCGGCCAGCCAGCGGTCCGGGCTCAGCACCGGGTAGTCGGAGCCGAAGAGGACCTTGTCCTTGAGCAGGGTGTTGGCGTAGCGCACCAGCTGCGGCGGGAAGTACTTCGGCGACCAGCCCGACAGGTCGATGTGCACCCCCGGCTTGTGGGTGGCCACGGCCAGCGCCTCGTCCTGCCAGGGGAAGGACGGATGCGCGAGGACGATCTTCATGTGCGGGAAGTCGGCGGCGACGTCGTCCACCCGCATCGGGTCGGAGTACTTCAGGCGGATGCCGCCCCCGCCGGGCACGCCGGCGCCGATTCCGGTCTGCCCGCTGTGGAAGAGCGCGACGGTGCCGGTCTCCTCGATGACCTCGTACAGGCCGTAGGCGAGCCGGTCGTCGGGGAAGAAGCCCTGGATGCTGGGGTGGAACTTGAAGCCCCTGACCCCGTACTCCTCGACGAGGCGGCGGGCCGCCCGCACCCCGGCCCGGCCCCGGAAGGGGTCGATCGAGGCGAAGGGGATGAGCACGTCGGGATGCGCGGCGGCGGTCTCGGCGATCTCCGCGTTGGGGATCGGCTCGGTGCCGGTGGCGTGCTCGGCGTCCACCGTGAAGACCACGGCGGCCATCCGCCGCTCCCGGTAGTACGCGGCCATCTCCTCAAGCGTCGGCTTCCGGTCGCCCGCGACCTTGAAGTACGCGCCGGAGGCGGAGTGCAGCTCGTCGGAGAGCGAGGAACGGCCGCTCGCGGACACCTCGCAGTGGGTGTGGACGTCGATGGCGACCAGCTCGTCCACGGCCATTCCTCGTGTTGCGCTCATCCCGCTCATCACGCCTCCGGGAGGCGCGGCGCGGGGATGCCGACCGTCTGCGGGACGCGGCCGACCGAGGTGTGCCAGGCGGCGGCGAGGGTCTCCGGAGTCCAGCCGCCGTCCGCGTAGGCGGTGGCGATCTCCTCGGGGTGCGACCACAGGGCGAGCCGGTCGCCGCCGATGCCCACGCACTGGCCGGTGACGTCGGCGGCGGCGTCGGAGGCGAGGAAGGGCACGAGCGCCGCGCAGTCCTCGACCGTGCCGAAGCCCTCGCCCTTGCGCAGGAAGTCCGGGAGCGGCGCGCCGTCCCGCATCGCCGCCACGTACGGGGCGAAGGCCGGGATCGTCTCGGTCATGGCGGTCGCGGCCACCGGCACCACCGTGTTGACGGTGATCCCGGCCTTCGCCAGCTCCATCGACCAGGTACGGGCCATGGCGGCGACACCGGCCTTGGCGGCGGCGTAGTTGGTCTGGCCGAAGTTGCCGCGCTGCCCGGCGGGGGAGCCGACCAGGATCAGCCGGCCGCCATCGCCTTGCTCGCGCATCCGTACGGCGGCGGCGCGGGCGCAGGTGAAGGTGCCCCGGAGGTGGGTGTCGACGACGGCGTCGAAGTCCTCGTCGGTCATCTTCCACAGCACGCGGTCGCGCAGGATGCCCGCGTTGGTGACCAGGACGTCGAGCCGCCCGAAGGCGCTCACGGCCCGCTCGACCAGCCGGTCCGCCGCCTCGGCGGTGCCGACGGCGACGGCTTCGGCGACGGCCCGGCCGCCCGCCGCGACGATGCCGGCCGCGGCCTTCTCGGCGACCTCGGCGTCCAGGTCGTTGACGACCACGGCGGCTCCGGCGGCGGCCAGCGCGGTGGCGTAGGCGAGGCCGAGACCCCGGCCGGAGCCGGTGACGATCGCGACCTTGCCGGTGAGATCGACGGTGGGAGCGGGGCCGGGTGTGGGTGCGAGTGGCATGAGAAGAGTCCCTTCAGGCATGGGGGAGGGGCGGACGGGAGAGCGAGGCTCGATCGGCTTCGATCCGCTGGGAAGGAAGCTAGGACCAATAGTTGTTGACGTCAATGGTTGTGATCGACATTGGTTCTGCGGCATGCTGGTGCCATGAACGACAGAGACGCCAGAGACACCAGAGGCGCCGGAGACACCGAGGACCGCGCGGACGACCCCTGGATGCTCGGCCTGCACTCCGACACCGGATATCTGCTCTACCGGCTCGGCCAGCGCTCCGGTCAGCTCTTCAACGCCGCCCTCCAGGAATCCGGACTGCGGCTGCGCCACTACGCGGTGCTCCGCTACCTCGCCACCGTCGAGGGCGCCCTCCAGCGCGAGTTGAGCACCCGCCTCGGCTACGACCCCAGCGCCATCGTCGGTCTCGTGGACGACCTCGAACGCCTCGCCCTGGTGGAACGCCGCCCGGCCCCCGGCGACCGGCGCAGCCGCATCGTCGTCCTCACCGCCGCCGGCCGCGGCTACCTCAAGGACACCGACCGCAGCAGCCGCCGCGTCACCGACGGCCTGCTCGCCCCGCTGTCCGAGGAGGAACGCGCCGTGCTGCACGCCCTGTTGCGCCGGGTCGCCGAGCCGGCGGTCGAGCCCGCCACCGACTGAGCCGCGCGGCCCGCGTGGAGCGCGCGGGGCCTCACGGGTGGGTGAACACGCACGCCATCCGGGTGTCCGGGTTGCTGCTCATGCCGACGATCGCCCCGCCGTCCGCCCGGTTCGCCCGGGCGTGCGCGCCCGCGTAACCCCGCGAGGTGAGGAAGAAGCCGAGCGCCGCGATCCACTCCTCCGCGCGGCCGGTCGCCGGATCGAGCACCGGTTCGGGGCGCGGCACCACCCGCTCCTGCGCCAGATAGCCGCGCTCGCCCGCCACCGCGAGCGCCGCCCGCCACTCGGCGTCCGTGCACTCCCAGCCCACGAAGGTGTCCAGACCGCCGTGCCCGGCGCCCGGCTTGAGGATCAGCCGCTCCCGCCGCTCCCGGCAGGCGTCGAGCAGCGCCGCCGGAGCCCCGCCGCCCAGCGGCCGGCTCCACGGAAGCACCCGGGCCACGAGCGCCCGCTCGGCCGCGGTGAAGGCACCCGCCCACCGCGGGTCGGACAGCAGACCCAGCGCGTTCTTGTGCGCGTACAGACCGCTCTCCAGCGAGGTGAACAGCACCGTCCGGCCCGCGTCGTGCGCCCGGAACAGCTGCTCGGCCGCCGCCATCCCCGCCGGGTCGTCGAGCAGCTGACTCGCCCCGAAGTTCCGCAGCACCAGATCGAGCGCGGCCCCGTCCAGGGACAGCTTCCCGTCCGGCCGGGTGCGCAGCTGCCCCACCTCGCCGATCCGCAGCTCCAGACCCTGCGCCGCCATCGCCTCCTGGAAGGCCCGCATCAGCGTCCCGTACGGGCCGATCCCGCCGTTGCCCTCGATCAGGCCGATCACCGGCTCCGCCGCACCGCCCGCGAGCGCGGGCCGCGCCCGCTCCCGCAGATCGGCGGCGAGCAGCGCCGCCGTGTCCTCGTACGCCAGGGAGTGCGCGGCGGCGAAGTCCGCGAAGGCGGCCACGCCCAGGAGCGCCGTGTTGCACACGGCCATGTCCATGCCCCCGACCTCGCTGCCGAGGTTGAACTCCAGGAGCCGGTAGCCGGTGCCGTCGTGGTACGCGTCGGCCCGCCCGAGCCGCGCCGGGCGGCCCTCGGCCGAGCGCCGCAGCAGCGCGGCGTGCCGGGGGTCGAGCCCGAGCTCCTTCGCGTACCGCTCGGCGTCGCCGTCGAAGAGCCGCTCGGGGAGGGAGACCAGGAGGTCGAACAGCCCGTCCAGGTCCTGCGCGAAGGAGCGCACCTCCACTTCCTGTACGAACCAGGGCTGCGGCAGCAGATGGCGCCGCCACGCGGTGTCGAAGGCCGGCGGTAGCGCGGCGCGCGCCACCGCGTCCCGCAGCTCCTCGTGTTGCAGCTCCTCGTTCCCCTGTCGGCAGAGGTCGGCGTACGTGCGGCTCAGCAGCGTCATGCGGCCCAGTCGAACACGCCCGGCGCCGACGGAACAGAGGCCCGTACCGGCCAGGTCGGCGGGGATGGCACACTCGCCCCATGGTGTACGAATTCCTCGCCGCGGCGGGTGTGCTCGCCCTCCTCACGATGGTGCCCGGACCCGACATGGCGGTCGTGACCCGGCGTGCGGTCGCCGCGGGCTGGCGCGACGGACTGCTGACCGTCGCCGGGATCACCACCGGTCTCCTCGTCTGGGGTGTGCTCTCGGTCGCCGGGCTCGCCGCCGTCCTGGCCGCGTCCGCCACCGCGTACACCGTCGTGAAACTGGCCGGCGCCGCCTATCTGGTCGTCCTCGGCGTCCAGGCCCTGCGCGCCGCCCGCCGCGGCGGGCACGCGGACGCGGCCCCCGCGTCCCTGCCGGCGCCGTCCGGGAACCCGTGGCGCACCGGCCTGGTGAGCAATGTGCTCAACCCGAAGATCGCCGTCTTCTACACGGGTCTGCTGCCCACCCTCGCGCCGCACGGACTGTCCCCGCACACCGGAATGGCGCTCCTGGTGCTCGTCCACGCGGCCCTTACCGTGCTCTGGCTGGGCGGCTATGTGCTGCTGCTCGCGAAGGCCCGGGCGTTCTTCGCCCGGGCCTCCGTGCGCCGTGGCATGGAGCGGATCACCGGTGTCGTCCTGATCGGCTTCGGAGTCAAGGTCGCCACGGCTCAGGCTTGACCGTCCAGGAGTTACGAGCCCCAGGCCTCGAACTCGTAGATCCGGGCCGCCGGATCCGTCGTCTGCGTCGGCCGGGTGACCACCAGACGCACATAGCGGGCGGTCACGGTCACCGGATGGGTCGTGGTCGCCGCCGTGTTGCCGGTGACCGTCACCGCCGTGGTCCAGGCGGCGGAGGCGCTGTCGCGGACCTCGATCCGGAAGTCCCGGGTGTTCCAGGTGGCGCTCTCGCCGCCCGCCGCCGCGTGCTTCACCACGAAGCGGTTCAGCTCGCGCGGTGAACCGAGGTCCACCTCAAGCCACTTGTCGGTCGTCAGGGTGCACCACTTGTCGGTGGTGCCGCCGGACACGCTGCCGTTGACGGCCTTCGCCGGGGTCTCCGAGGAGTTGCACTGGCCGGAGCCGGTCGCCGGACGATTCACTGCGACGTTCGCCTCGGTCGCCGCCGACCAGCCGACCGTGGCGCTCGCGGCGGGGGAGCGGCCCCACTCCGTCGACACCGCCTCGACGTCGAGCGTCGTCGCGGTCTCCGTACCGGCCCGGTCGAGCCTCGGCACGAAGTAGCTGTCGTTCGGCGTGGCCCCGAGGAAGGTGCGGCCGCCGCCCGCGTCGCGCCGGTACACCTCGTAGTGGTGCACCTGCCCGCCGGCCGGCGCGGTCCACGCGAGCCGCAGCGACTTGCTGCCCGTGCCGGTGTCGGTGCTGCCGAGCACGGTCGGCGCGCCGGGCGCCGCCGTCGCGTCCACCTGCCCGTCGTACACGCCGAGTTGGCCGACCTTGACGTCGTACGAGGCGGCCGTCCCGGTCGTCTGGAGGCCGAGCTGGGCGATGGTGCGTCCGGCGTACGGGGAGAGGTCGAGCGTCCTGCGCTCCCAGCCGGCCGTCGTGGTGGAGCCGAGGTCGAGGGTGGTGAAGGTGGTGGGGGAGTCGGTGAAGGAGACGGCGGCCTTCAGGCGCGTCGGTCCGGCCGCCGGGGTCTTCAGGACCACCGACAGCCTGGTGTCGGCGGCGACCGGGAGGCGGGTCTGGTAGAGCCGTACGGTGTTCACGGCGTCCAGCGGGCCGGTCAGGCGCAGCGCGGAGCCGCCCTCGTAGGCGTCGGTGAAGTCGTAGGAGGCCTTGAGCTTCGTCCCCGTGGACTGCACCAGCCAGCGGTAGGTGGGCGGCACGTCCTGGAGGGAGAGGTTGTTCCAGCCGGCGGCCGAGACCCGGGCGCCGCCGGAGTGGTAGAAGTCGCCCTGGCCGGCGTCGAAGGAGGTCACGAAGGGCTTGGCGGTGACCGGCGACGACTCGGCGATGTAGTGCGCCAGGCCCTTCCAGCTCGATGTCGTGCTGGTGTTGGACGGGTCGCCGTTGGCGCCGTCCCAGTAGCGGGCCTCGCGCGCGTACGAATCGGCCCGGTCCGTCGAGGAGTTGTGGGTCCACTCGGGGCGGTAGAGGCCGAGCGAGGTGGTGTGCGGCCTGCCGTCCGGGAAGACGGCGCTCCACGGCGCGCTCGAGTTGTAGCCGTTGGCCTCGGTGTCGACGCCCGCGAACAGCTCGTACTCACTGCGCCCGAGGGAACGGGCGAGGGTGCGGGAGGAGTCGAGGGCGGAAGCGCCCCAGCCGAAGTCGAGGAACATCGAGTCGCTGGTGCGCTGCGAACCCTCCTGCAGGAAGGCGTCGTTGGCGCTGGTGAGCGCGTCTTGCCAGCTGACCGCGCCGGACTCGGTCATCGCGTCGTACCACATGAACTCGACCGGGCCGAGCGAGCGCGCGTAGCGCAGGGTGTTGCGCATCTCGGTGGCGAGGGTGCTGTCGCCGCCGGCCGTCTCCTGGTTGATGAACCAGCCGTCGAAGCCGTAGTACTGGGCGGCCTGGGCGAGTTTGTCGGCGACCGGGTAGCGGCTGCCGGACTTCTGAACGAAGTCCCGCACCCACTGGATCTGCCCGCCGTAGGCGGTGGGCGGGAAGAAGACCGTGCCGTAGACCTTCACGCCGTTGCGGTGGGCGGCGTCGATCACGGTGGGGTTCGGCGCGAGGATCAGCCCCTCGCCCGCCGAACCGCCCCAGAAGACCAGCTTGTCGACGTACTGCCAGTGCCCGAAGGCGTAGTAGCGCGGATCGAGCGAGCCCTGGGAGGGATTGTTCGAGGTCGGGGCGAAGGACACCAGGGACACGACCTTGCCCTCACCCGCCCGGGCGTTGGCGTTCGCCTTCAGGGCGGGGTCGGAGACCCGTGGCGTGAGCGGCACGCGCGAGCGGTTGAAGCGGGCGTCGGGGTCGGTGGCCGGGTCCCAGTTCAGGATCGAATTCGGGTACCAGTAGGAGGCGTAGGGCTGGTCGCCGGCGGCAGCGGCGACAACGTTGTCGGGCGCCGGTGCCGCCGCGGACCCCGACGCCGAGGCGGCGGGTGTGACGGCGAGGCCGAGAAGGGCCGCCGACAGGGCGGCGGCCAGCAGGCGGGGAAGTCGTCTCATCGATGCTCCGGTCCAGCAGGAGGGGGGAAGGAAGGCTGGTGGTGCCGGTGGCGCGATGGTGCGGAGAGCGAACGGGGCGGCACTCCGTCGCCCGGTCCGGGAGGCTAAACCCCTTTAGCAGAGGGGTCAAGAGGGCCGGTCGTCATCCGGCGGCCGGTGCCGCCGTGCTCTCGCGGACCGTGAGCCGCGGTGTCGGGTTCCTGACGTCGCGGCCCGCCGCCGGGTCGTCGACCACGGCGAGCAGGGCGGTCGCGACCTGCTCGCCGAGCGCGAAGGTGTCGCGGGACAGCGCGGTCAGCGAGGGGTGCACGATCCGGGCGAGCGCGGAGTCGTCGAAGGACACCAGGGACAGTTCGCCCGGCACCCGTACGCCCATCTCGGCGGCGACCCCGAGCCCGGCGACCGCCATCACGTCGCTGTCGTACACGATCGCCGTCGGCCGCTGCCCGGCCGGCCGGGCGAGCAGCGCGCGGGTGGCGGCGGCGCCCTCGGCGTCGCTGAAGTCCGTCGGTACGGAGACGGCGTCGGCGAGTCCGAGGCGGCGCGCCGCGTCCCGTACCGCCCGGATCCGGCGCCGGGTGTGCTGGAAGGCGGGCAGCCCGGCGAGATGCGCGATCCGGCGGTGGCCGAGCGCCGCCAGGTACTCGACGATCGAGGTCATCGCCTCGCGGTCGTCGGCCCAGACGGCGGGCAGCCCGCCGTGCCGGCCCGGCCCGCCGAGCACCACGGTCGGCACCCCGAGCTCCTCCAGGACGGGGATGCGAGGGTCGCGCACCTGGAGGTCGACGAGCACGAAGCCGTCCACCCGGTGCTCGGAGGTCCAGCGCCGGTAGACCTCGATCTCGGCGGCGGTGTCCTCGACGACGAGCAGCTGGAGTGCGGTGCCGCGGATGGAGAGCGCGGCCTGGAGACCGGAGAGCAGCTGGCCGAAGAACGGCTCGAGCCCGATGGTGCGGGCGGGCCGGGCCAGCACCAGGCCGACCGCCCCGGCGCGCGCCCCGCCGAGCGCGCGGGCGGCGCTGTGCGGGCGCCAGTTCATCCGCTCGGCGACCCGCAGGATGCGGTCCCGGGTGGCCTCGCTGACGCCCGGGCGCCCGTTGAGCGCGAAGGAGACGGCGCCCTTGGAGACACCGGCCTCCCTGGCGATGTCGGCGATGGTCGGTCTGGCCAACGGACGCCCCCTTCCCGGCCGTTGCGGATACGGCCGATTCCGCTCGGTCCCTGCACGGTCCCTTGACACCGGAGTCTAGCCGCGAGCATAGTCCCGCATCGCTAGACCGGTTTAGTAGATCTCGTCGAGCAGCTGAGCACCGAGCAAGCCGAACAGACCGAGCAAGCCGAGCGTCAGAAGCACCGAGCAAGGTCCGCGCACACCCCCGCGACGTCCGAGCAAGGAGACACCCTCGTGCGACACATCCGGAGAAGCCCCCTGGCCCGCTGGACCGCCACGGCCACCGCCGCCGCCCTCGCGGCCGTGACCCTCGCCGGCTGCGGCCTCGGCGGCACCGAGGATTCCGGGGCCCCCGGCCCGGTCGGCACCGGCGGCGAGGTCAAGGGCAAGATCTCCCTCCAGACCTGGGCCCTCAAGCCGAAGTTCACCGCCTACATGGAGAAGGTGATCGACGGCTTCGAGAAGAAGTACCCGGGCACCACGGTCGAGTGGCTCGACCAGCCCGGCGAGGGCTACTCGGAGAAGGTGCTCAGCCAGTCCGCCGGCGGCACCCTGCCCGACGTCGTCAACCTCCCCCCGGACTTCGCCCTCCCCCTCGTCAGGCAGAACCTGCTGCTCGACATCGGCAAGGCCGACGCCGCCTCCGCGAAGGACTACGTCAAGGGCGGCCTCGACGCCTACCGCTTCCCCGGCCACGACGGCACCTACGGCTACCCCTGGTACCTCAACACCGACGTCAACTACTGGAACGGCGAGTTGTTCACGAAGTACGGCCTCGACCCGAAGAAGCCGCCGGCCTCGCTCGACGAGCTCGTCAAGGCCGCCCGTACGGTCAAGGAGAAGTCCGGCGGCCAGACCTATCTGATGAGCCGCAAGCCCAACCTCATCGACCTCGCCAACGCCGGTGTGCCGATCATGAACGCCGAGGGCACCCGCTTCACCTTCAACACCCCCGAGGCCGCCGCGGTCCTCGACACCTACCGGGCCGCCTACCAGGAGGGCCTGCTGCCGAAGGACGTGCTCACCGAGACCTACGCGGGCAACACCAAGCTCTTCGCCTCCGGCACCGCCGCCTGGACCACCGCCGGCGCCAACTACATCACCAGCCTCGCCACCGACAACCCGACCCTCGCCCCCAAGGTCGTCTCCTCGCCGGCCATGGGCACCCCGCCGCTCTACGTGCAGGGCGTGTCCATCCCGAAGAACACCAAGAACCCGGCCGCCGCCCTCGCCCTCGCCCGCTGGGTGACCAACGCCGAGAACCAGGCCGCCTTCGCCCACGAGACCAGCATCTTCCCCTCCACCACCGCCTCGGCCGCCGACCCGTACTTCGCCAAGAGCGACGGCAGCAACGCCGGCGACGCCAAGGTCACCGCCTTCCGTTCCCTCGCCGCCGCCAAGGTCCTCGAACCCGTCCAGGCCAACGACGCCGTCAAGACCCTGATCAACCAGCAGATCGCGCTCGCCATCAGCGGCCAGGCCGGATCGAAGGAAGCCCTCGACACGGCGGTCGCCCGCGCCGACCAGCTCATCAAGGACTGAGGCGGCGCCCGACATGACCCACCGACGCTGGTTCACCCCCTGGCTGCTCGCCGGCCCCGCGCTGCTCTGGCTCGCCGTCTTCAACCTGTGGCCCGCCGTCAACACCGTGATCCTGTCCTTCACCAACGCCAAACCGCTCGGCGGAGGACACTTCACCGGCCTGGCGAACTACCGGCGGGCCCTGGACGACGCCCAGCTGACCGACGCCCTGGTGAACAGCGTCGTCTACCTCCTGGTGTGTCTGCCCCTGCTCACCCTCCTTCCGCTGCTGCTCGCCCTCCTCGTCGAGAAGAAGCTGCCCGGCATCACCTTCTTCCGCACCGCCTTCTACAGCCCCGTCGTCGCCTCCGCCGTCGTCGTCGGCATCATCTGGGGCTGGGTGCTCGACGACCGTGGCCTGCTCAACGGCATGCTCCACCAGCTGGGCCTGGCCGACCGGCCCGTCTCCTTCCTCACCGACCGCTGGCTGCTGCTGTTCAGCGCCATCGCGCTCACCGTGTGGAAGGGCCTCGGCTACTACATGGTCATCTATCTGTCCGCGCTCGGGAACGTCGGGCGCGAGCTCCACGAGGCCGCCGCCGTGGACGGGGCCTCCGCCGTCCGCCGCTTCTGGCACGTCACCCTGCCCGGCGTCCGCCCCGCGATGCTCCTCGTCTCCGTGCTCATCTCGGTCTCTGCCCTGCGGATCTTCTCCGAGCTGTACGTGCTCTCCCACGGCACCGGCGGACCCGGCGGGCGCGACATGTCCGTGGTCATGCTCATCCAGATGTACAGCCGGGGCTTCACCGGCCACATCGGCTACGCCTCCGCCCTCAGCATCCTGCTCTTCGTCCTCACCGTCGGGCCGATGCTCGTGCTCGCCCGGCTCGACCGGAAGGGGGCCTGACGGCATGGCAGCCCCGGGCCGCGCCCCGTCCACCGCCGAGAAGGCGGTCCGCTATCTGCTCCTGCTCGGCGTTCTGCTGCTCACCATCGGGCCCTTCCTGTGGCAGCTGTCCACCTCGCTGAAGGGACCCGCCGAGGACGTCTACTCCCGCACCCCGGGCTTCCTGCCCGACGCCCCGACCCTCGCCAACTACGCCAAGGTCGCCGACACCATCCCGGTGTGGACCTACGCCGCCAACTCCCTGGTCGTGGCGGCCATCATGGTCCTCGGGAACGTCGTCGGCGCCACCCTGGCCGGTTACGCCCTCGCTCGCCTCCGCTTCCGCGGCGCCCGCCTCGCGCTGGGCCTCTTCCTCGCCACCCTCGTGCTGCCCGGCGAGGTCACCATCGTCTCCCAGTACGTGACCGTGCGCAGCCTCGGCCTCACCGACACCCTCCTCGGCGTCGCCCTGCCCGGCGCCATCGCGATGCTCAACGTGCTCCTCATGTACACGGCCTTCCGGTCCGTGCCGCCCGAGCTCGACTCCGCCGCGCTCGTGGACGGCGCCAACGCCTGGCAGCGCCTGGTGCACGTGAGTCTGCCGAACGTACGGGGCATGCTGAGCGTCGTGGTGATCTTCACCTTCATCGGCGCCTGGGACGACTTCCTGTGGCCGCTCATCGTGCTCAACGACCCCGGCCGCTACACCCTCACGGTCGGCCTGCAGTACCTCGACGGCACCTTCACCGCCAACCCCCGGCTGATCGCCGCCGGCACCATGATCGCCTTCCTGCCGATCGTGGCCGTGTTCGCGGCGCTCCAGCGCTTCTTCTTCAAGGGGGTCGAGGAGGGCGCGCTCAAGGGCTGACCGGGGCTGACCGACCTGACCGCTGCCCGTCTCACGAAGGACACCGCACCGCACATGACGCACTCTCCTTCCGCCGCCCCGCGTTTCGGCGTCAACTACACGCCCAGCGAGGGCTGGTTCCATCACTGGCTCGACTTCGACCTCGACGCCGTACGCGCCGACCTGGACTCGATCGCCGCCCTCGGCCTCGACCACGTCCGGGTCTTCCCGCTGTGGCCGCTCTTCCAGCCCAACCGCACCCTGATCCGGCCGCGCGCCGTCGAGCAGCTCGCCGCGCTCGTCGACGCCGCCGCCGAACGTGGCCTCGACGTCGCCGTCGACGGCCTCCAGGGCCATCTGTCCAGCTTCGACTTCCTGCCCGCCTGGACCCAGACCTGGCACCGGCGCAACCTCTTCACCGACCCGGACGTGCTCGACGGCCAGGCCGCCTATCTGCGCACCCTCGCCGCAGCCCTCGACGATCGGCCGAACTTCCTCGGCATGACCCTCGGCAACGAGATCGACCAGTTCTCCGGCGACCCCCACCCCGACCCCGACCGGATCACCCCCGACCAGGCCGCGCACTGGCTGCGCCGCATGCTCGCCGCCTGCGAGGACGGCGCGCCCGGCCGGTTCCATCTGCACGCCGCCTACGACGCCGCCTGGTACCTCGACGACCACCCCTTCACCCCCGGCCACGCCGCCCGCATCGGCGCGGCCACCGCCGTCCACTCCTGGGTGTTCAACGGCACCGCCCAGCGCTACGGCACCGACTCCGTCGCCGTCGGCCGGCACGCCGCCTACCTCGTCGAACTCTCCAAGGCCTGGGCCGACGACCCGCACCGCCCGGTCTGGCTCCAGGAGGTCGGCGCGCCCGCCCCGCACATCCCCGCCGACCGGGCGGCCGAATTCACCCGGACGACCGTCGCCGCCGCGCTCGACTGCCCCGATCTGTGGGGTATCACGTGGTGGTGCTCCCACGACGTCGACCGCGCGCTCGCCGACTTCCCCGAACTGGAATACAGCCTGGGCCTGTTGACCAACGACCGGAAGCCCAAGCCGGCCGGCCGGGCCCTCGCGGACGTCGTCGCCGCAGCCCGTACGACATGGGTCCGGCCCGCGCCGAGGAGCACCGCGCTCGTCGTCGACCTCCCGGAGGAGGTCACCGCGCGCTCGTCCTGCGGCCCCGGCGG
Source organism: Streptomyces fradiae (assembly GCF_041270065.1). NCBI lineage: Bacteria > Bacillati > Actinomycetota > Actinomycetes > Kitasatosporales > Streptomycetaceae > Streptomyces > Streptomyces fradiae. The sequence goes on from NZ_CP065958.1 coordinate 7,153,371, forward strand.
CGCGCACTACGAGGCGTTCATGCGGCTCGCCGCGGACGGGGCCCGCCCGGCCGTCGTCCTCGCGGCCCGCGCCGCCGACCCCGCGCACCTGGCCGCCCGCGGCATCACCGAGCTGGTCAGGCCCGAAGACCTCCGCGCGAGCCTGAGCGGCTGACCCCGCCCCGTAACCCCGACCCGGCTCCGTACCCTCGCCCCTGTCACTGGGAGTGCTCCGCATGCATGACGACCGCAGCCTCGTCGAGTCCCGGCTCAAGCGGGTCCTCGAAGAACGCATCCGCCCCGCCGTCCACCCCGTCTCCGTGCCCCTCACCGCGGGCATCTGGACCGCCCCCGGCGAACCCGTCCCGGTCGCCGAGGGCCTTGCCGCGCCCCGTACCCCCATCGCCGCCGGCGAGGTGTGGGGCGCGCCCTGGTCCACCAGCTGGCTCACCGTCACCGGCACCGTGCCCGAGGAGTGGGCCGGCCGGACCGTGGAGGCGCTGATCGACCTCGGCTTCGACGCCAACATGCCCGGCTTCCAGTGCGAGGGCCTGGTCTACCGCCCGGACGGCAGCCCGGTGAAGGGCCTCCACCCGCGCAACCAGTGGGTGCGGATCGCCGCCCCGGCGGCCGGCGGCGAGGAGGTGCTGCTGCATGTCGAGGCCGCCGCCAACCCGGTGATCCTCGACTACCACCCCTTCCTGCCCACCGAGCTCGGCGAGAAGGAGACGGCCGGCGACCGGCCCCAGTACCGGCTCGCCCGGCTCGATCTCGCCGTCTTCGACGAGACCGTCTGGGAACTCGTCATCGACCTGGAGGTGCTCGGCGAGCTGATGGCCGAGCTGCCCGTCGAGGGCGCCCGCCGCTGGGACATCCTGCGCGCCGTCGAGCGCGCCCTCGACGCCCTCGACCTCCAGGACGTGGGCGGCACCGCCGCCGCGGCCCGCGCCGAACTGGCCGGCGTCCTCGCCTCGCCCGCCGAGCCCTCCGCCCACCGCATCAGCGCCGTCGGGCACGCCCACATCGACTCCGCCTGGCTCTGGCCGCTGCGCGAGACGGTCCGGAAGGTGGCCCGCACCACCGCCAACATGACCGCGCTCCTGGAGGACCAGCCCGACTTCGTCTACACCATGTCCCAGGCCCAGCAGTACGCCTGGATCAAGGAGCACCGGCCCGAGGTGTACGCCCGGGTGAAGAAGGCCGTCGCCGAGGGCCGCTTCGTCCCGGCCGGCGGCATGTGGGTCGAGTCCGACACCAACATGCCCTCCTCGGAGGCGATGGCCCGTCAGTTCGTGCACGGCAAACGCTTCTTCCTCGACGAGTTCGGCGTCGAGAACCACGAGGCCTGGCTCCCCGACACCTTCGGCTTCGCAGGCGGACTCCCGCAGATCATCCGGCAGGCCGGCTCGAAGTGGCTGCTCACCCAGAAGATCTCCTGGAGCCAGGTCAACTCCTTCCCGCACCACACCTTCTGGTGGGAGGGCATCGACGGCACCCGGATCTTCACCCACTTCCCGCCCATCGACACCTACAACTGCTCCATGCAGGGCAAGGAGATCGCCCATGCCGTCCGCAACTTCAAGGACAAGGGCCGCGCCCGGCACTCCCTCGCCCCCACCGGCTGGGGCGACGGAGGCGGCGGCACGACCCGCGAGATGATCGCCAAGGCGGCCCGGATGCGCGATCTGGAGGGCTCCGCGACCGTACGCTGGGAGCGACCCGCCGAGTTCTTCGCCAAGGCCCAGGCCGAGTACCCCGAACCCCCGGTGTGGGTGGGCGAGTTGTACCTCGAACTGCATCGCGCCACCCTCACCAGTCAGGCCCGCACCAAGCAGGGCAACCGGGCGAGCGAGAACCTGCTGCGCGAGGCCGAGCTGTGGGCCGCCACCGCCGCCGTACGGTCCGGATTCCCGTATCCGTACGCGGAGTTGGACCGGATCTGGAAGACGGTGCTGCTCCACCAGTTCCACGACATCCTGCCCGGCTCCTCCATCGCCTGGGTGCACCGCGAGGCGGAGGCCACGTACGCCGCCGTCGCCGAGGAGCTCACCGTGATCGTCGACCGCGCCCAGCGCGCCCTGGCGGGGGAGGGGGACGCGGAGGTCGTCTTCAACTCCGCCCCGCACCCCCGCGGCGGCATCCCGGCGGGCGGCGCCCGGCCCCTCTCCGCCCTGTCCGCCGCACCCGGCCGCTGCACCGCCGCACCGCACGCCGACGGCGGCTTCGTCCTCGACAACGGGCTGCTCCGCGTCACCGTCGACGCCCGTGGTCTCGTCGTCTCGCTCGTCGACCTCGACACCGGACGCGAGACCGTCGCCCCCGGCGCCGCCGCCAATCTGCTCCAACTCCACCCCGACTTCCCCAACATGTGGGACGCCTGGGACGTCGACCGCTTCTACCGCAACACCGTCACCGATCTGACGGGCGTCGACGAACTGGCCCTGGCCGAGGACGCGTCGGGCGCCGTGGCGGTCCGCGTCACCCGCTCCTTCGGCTCCTCCACCGCCGTCCAGACCCTCACCCTCCGGGCGGGAGAGAAGCGTCTCGACCTCGACACCGAGGTCGACTGGCACGAGACGGAGAAGTTCCTCAAGGCTGCCTTCCCGCTCGACGTGCACACCGACCGCTACGCCGCCGAGACCCAGTTCGGGCACCTGCACCGGCCCACCCACACCAACACCAGCTGGGAGGCGGCCAAGTTCGAGGCCTGCAACCACCGCTTCGTGCACTTCGAGGAGCCCGGCTGGGGCGTCGCCCTCGTCACCGCCTCCACCTACGGACACGACGTCACCCGCACCGTCCGCCCCGAGGGCCACGGCACGACCACCACCGTCCGCGCCTCCCTGCTACGCGCCCCCCGCTTCCCCGACCCCCACACCGACCAGGGCGTGCACCGCTTCCGGCACGCCCTCGTGCCCGGGGCGCGGATCGGCGACGCCGTCCGCGAAGGCCACCGGATCAACCAGCCCGAGCGGCAGGTGCGGGGCGGCGCGGCGGCCGAGGTGGCGCCGCTGGTGAGTGCGGCCGACGAGGCCGTGGTCGTCAGCGCCCTGAAGCTCGCCGACGACGGCAGCGGCGATGTCGTGGTCCGCGTCTACGAGTCGCGCGGCGGCCGCGCCCGCACTCGCCTCACCACCGGATTCCCGCTCGCCGGCGCCCGGGTCTGCGACCTGCTCGAACGCCCCTGGCCCGGCGGGGAGGGCGAGGCGGAGACCGACGGCGACGACGTCCTGATCAGCCTGCGCCCGTTCCAGCTGCTCACCCTCCGGCTCGCCCGGGCGTGAGCCGATCGTGACCGAGCGGGGCGCCCCCGGCCCTGGGCAACGGCCGAGGGCGCCCCTACTCTTGCCCTACTCATCAGTAAGGCAAGGGGGCGGGAGATGACCGTGCTGCCGGACGGGCTCGCGGAGGCGATACGCGACACCGCGCGGGACATCGCCGAGGTGATACGGGCCGCCCCCGACACCTCCGCACCCGTGCCCCGCTCCACCTGGACCTTCGGCGAGGCCGCCGCCCACCTCGGCCAGGCCAACGAGCTGATGGCCGACCTCGCCGCCGGCCGCCCCCGCCCGTACGGCGACGGCACCCCGCAGAGCCTCGCCGCCGCCAACGAGGCGGCCCTCGCCGCCTTCCCGGAGCGCGCCGCCGGGCCGCTCGCCGACCTCGTCCACGACCAGGCGCTCGCCTTCCTCGACGCCGTCGAACAGGGCGACCCCGCCGAACTCCTCGACACCCCGCTCGGCCCGCTGGACCGCCCGACCCTCGGCTCCTATCTGCTCACCCACATGCTCGGCCACGGCTACGACCTGGCCCGCGCCCTCGGCCGCCCGCACATGGTGGACCGCACCCGGGTCGAGCTGACCCTCCCCTTCATGCTCGCCGCGATGCCCCGGGTCACCGCCCCCGACGCCGTCGCCGGACTCACTGCCCGCTACCGGGTACGCCTCTGGGGCGGCGCCCGGTTCGGCGTGACCGTCGCCGACGGCCGGGTGACCACCGGCCCCGACACCGCCGCCCGCCCCGACTGCACGGTCCTCACCGAGCCGGTCGCCTTCCTCCTGATGGCCCTCGGCCGCATCGACCCCCGCCCCGTGATGGCCACCGGCCGCGCCCTCGCCTGGGGCCGCAAGCCCTGGCTAGGCCCCCGCTTCCCGAGCCTCTTCGTGGCCCCCTAGGACGACGCCTTCTCCACGCGCGCCTGGTGCACCCGCAGGTTCAGCGTCGCGCCAGGTCCCGGTAGAGCGAGGGCTGCCCGCGATAGTCACGCGGAAGTGTCATGCTCACACCCTAGCCCAAAGAGTTCGGTCACCGAACCGTCGTGCGCGGGCCGGGCCGTTCCACCGCCCGCCGGTTAGGCTCTGCGCACGATGAACAGGAGCAAGGACATCCCGGAGCCCAAGGCCGACAAGGCGGGCGTACGCCGGCACAACCTCAGCCTCGTGCTGCGCACCGTGCACGAGAGCGGCGAGACCACGCGCGCGGCCGTCGCCGCCCGGGTCGGCCTCACCCGCGCCGCGGTGTCCTCGCTCGTCGAACAGCTCCTGGAGCGCGGCCTGCTCGTCGAGTCCGGCAAGACCTTCAGCGGCCAGGCCGGCCGCCCCGGCACCGTCCTCAAACCGGCCGCCACCGGGCCCGCCGGGCTCGGCGTCGAGCTCAACGTCGACTACGTCAGCGTCTGCGTCGCCGACCTCGGCGGCACCGGCCGGGTCCGCCGCACCGTCCCGCTCGACAACCGGGCCCTCGCCCCCGTCGAGGTGCTGCGCCGGGCCGCCGGCGTCGCCGCCGACGTGCTCGCCGAGGCCGCCGCCCGGGACCTGCGGCCCACCGGCGTCCGGCTCGCCCTGCCCGGCCTGGTCTCCGGCGGCACCGTCCAGCAGGCCCCCAACCTCGGCTGGAACCGGGTCGACGCGGACGCCCTGTTCGCCCGCGCCCTCGTCGCCGCCCGCCCGCCCGGCGCCCCCGCCCTGCCGGTCGCCTCCGACAACGAGGCCAATGTCGCGGCCCTCGCCGAGCTGTGGTTCGGCGACCTCGGAGCCGTACGCACCTTCCTGCACGTCACCGGCGAGATCGGGGTCGGCGGCGCGATCGTCCTCGACGGCGAACTGCTGCGCGGCGCCCACGGCTTCGCCGGCGAGATCGGCCACCTCACCGTGCTGCCCGACGGCCCGCGCTGCCGCTGCGGCTCGCACGGCTGCCTGGAGCGGTACGCCGGCCAGGCGGCCCTGCTGCGCGCCGCCGGGGTCCGCGGCGTCGACACCCTGGTACGCCGCGCCGAGGACGCCGAACCCCGCGCCCTCGCCGCCCTGGAGGAGGCCGGCCGGATGCTCGGCGTCGCCGTCTCCGGCGCCGTCAACCTCCTCGACCCGCAGGCCGTCGTCCTCGGCGGCATCTACCCGCGCCTGATGCCCTGGCTGGCCCCCGCCGCCGAGGCCGAACTCGCCCGGCGCGTCGTCTCCGGCCTCTGGACCCCCGCCAAGGGCCGCCTCCGCGCCGCCACCACCACCGCCGACGCCGCCCGCGGCGCCGCCGCCCTGGTCATCCAGGACATCCTGGCCGATCCCCTGGCGTACGACGGCTGACCGCTGCCTCCCTCGGCCGTCCCGCCGCAGACTCTCATCCCGCTCTCACGCGGGCCTTATCCGGCCATCACCAGGCGCCCCTACGTTCGCGCCCATGTTCTTCACCTACCTCCGGCGCGAACTGCGCCGCCGCAGAAAGGCGGCGCTCGTCGTCGCCTCCGGGCTCGCGCTGGGCATCGCGCTGGTCATCGTCGTCAACTCGGTGTCCTCCGGCATGAAGCAGGCCCAGGGCAAGGTCCTGGAATCGCTCTACGGCCTCGGCACTGACCTCACGGTCACCAAGGCGCAGGAGCAGCCCAAAGCGGGCGGGCAGGCGCAGCGGCCGCGGTTCGAGTTCCAGGGGCGGGAGGAGGGGGAGGAGCAGAGCAGTGACCGGCTGATGGTGCAGGGGTTCCAGACGCTGCCGGACACCACGGTCGGCACCGTCGCGAAGCAGGACGGCGTGGCCGAGGCGGTCGGCGGCCTCAGCCTGGTCAACCTGAAGATCAACGGCGAGTTCAAGCGCGGCGCCATCCAGCGCGGCCAGGGCGGCCAGGGCGGTCAGAAGACCGAGGGCGTCGGCCCCGGCGGTGCGGGCGGTTCCGGCCCCGGCGACACCGTGGTCGGCGGCGGCGCCGCCTTCGACGTCAACTCCTTCACCCTCTACGGCACCGACGTCACCACCCCCGACCTCGGCCCCCTCACCACCTCCACCATCACCTCCGGCCGCGGCTTCAAGACCACCGAGACCGACGCCGCCGTCGCCGTCCTCGACAGCGCCTACGCCCAGCAGGAGGGCCTCGCCGTCGGCAAGACCCTCACGGTGAAGGGCGTGAAGCTCACCGTCATCGGCATCGCCACCGCCGACAGCGGCCAGGCCGCCGCCCAGGTCTATCTGCCGCTCCAGCGCGCCCAGACCCTCGCCGACGCCAAGGGCAAGATCACCACCGTCTACGTCAAGGCCACCGACTCCAAGGAGATCGACGCGGTCAAGACCGCCATCCAGAAGAACGTCACCGGCACCACCGTCACCACCTCCGCCGACCTCGCGCAGACCGTCTCCGGCTCCCTCGACACCGCCGCCGGCCTCGCCACCACCGTCGGCCGCTGGCTCTCGTACGCCGTCCTCATCGCCGCCGTCCTGGTCGCCGGACTGCTCACCTCCGCCGCCGTCAGCCGCCGGGTCCGCGAGTTCGGCACCCTCAAGGCGCTCGGCTGGAAGAGCGGCCGGGTCACCCGGCAGGTCGTCGGCGAGGCCCTGGTCAACGGCCTCATCGGCGGCGCCCTCGGCATCGCCGTCGGCCTCGGCGGCGCCTGGCTCGTCACGACCGTCAGCCCCACCCTCACCGCCCAGCTCGGCGGCGGCACGGGCGGCGGCGGCCTCGGCGGACCCGGCGGCGGCCGGATGCTCATGGGCGGCGGACCCGGCGCCGCGGCCGGTGGCGCCGGACGGTCCCTCGACATCGCCCTGACCGCCCCGGTCAGCCTCACCACCGTCGGCCTCGCCGTGCTGCTCGCCCTCGGCGGCGGCCTCGTCGCGGGCGGCTTCGGCGCCTGGCGCGCCGCCCGCCTCCGCCCGGCGGACGCGCTGCGCCGCGTCGAGTAGACCGCGCCCCGCGCCCCCATCCCCGTATCGCACGCGCACCGCGCACAGGAGAACACCATGTACGAACTCACCGGCGTCACCAAGCAGTATCGGCGCGGCCAGGAGCGAGTGGACGCCCTCGCCGGCGTCGATCTGACCGTCCGGGAGGGCGACCGACTCGTCATCCAGGGCCCCACCGGCGGCGGCAAGTCGACTCTCCTCCAGATGCTCGGCGGCCTCGACCGGCCCACCGCGGGCAGCGTCCTGCTCGACGGCACCGACCTGGCGACGGTCTCCGAGCGCCGGCTCACCGACCTGCGCAGCCGGCTCATCGGCTTCGTCTTCCAGAGCTTCAACCTGATCCCCACCCTCACCGCGCAGGAGAACGTGGAGACCGCACTCGTCCCGCTCGGTGTCCGCACCGCCGAACGCCGCCGGCGCGCCGCCGAGGCCCTGGACTCGGTCGGCCTCGGCGAGCGCGCCGGGCACCTGCCCTCCGAACTCTCCGGCGGCCAGCAGCAGCGTGTGGCCATCGCCCGGGCCCTGGTGAAGCAGCCGAAGGTGCTGCTCGCCGACGAACCGACCGGCAACCTCGACGAGTCGATGCGCGACGAGATCGTCGACCTGCTCGAAGGGCTCTGGAAGGAACACGGGCTGACCTTCGTGATGGTCACCCACGACAGCGCCGTCGCCCGCCGCGCCCCGCGCCTGGCGACCCTCCGCAAGGGCCGGATCACCCTCAAGGAGAACCACCGGGCGGCGGAGGCGGTCTGAGCCCGGACCGCATGGGTCTCAGACGCGTACGCCGTGGGCGCGGAGATACGTCAGCGGGTCGACGTCCGAGCCGAAGGACGCGCCGGTCCGCACCTCGAAGTGGAGGTGCGGACCGGTCACCCGGCCGGTGGCGCCGGAGCGGGCGATCCGCCGCCCCGCCGACACGCTGTCGCCCACCGACACCTCGATACGGGAGAGATGGGCGTACTGCGTGTAGCGGCCGTCGGCGTGCCGGATCACCACCTCGTAGCCGTAGCTCCGGCCGTAGCCCGCGCGCACCACCCGGCCGGGACCGACCGCGCCCACCGCCCTGCCCACCGACCGGAGGTTCTCACCGTGCCCGCGCCCACGGTCCCGGTCGTCCCGGTCGTCCCGCCCGTCCAGGGCGTTGTCAGTGGCAGCCCGTAGCGTTCTGGGCATGACGACGAAGACCTATCTGGAGCTGTCGCAGGACGGCGGCGGCGCGCACAAGTTCTATGAAGTGACGGTCGACGGCACCGTGGTGTCGGTCCGTTACGGACGGATCGGCGCGGCCGGCCAGACGCAGACCTCGACCTTCGCCACGCCCCAGAAGGCGCAGGCCGCCGCGGCGAAGAAGATAGGGGAGAAGGTGCGCAAGGGGTATGCACCGGCCGTGCAGGGGCAGCGCGCCCCGCGCTCGGTGACCCGCCGCGCCGTGTCCTCCGCGCCGTCCACGGCCCGCGCGGTCGCGCCCGTCCTGTGGCGCTTCCGCACCGGCTCCGCGGCCTTCGGCATCCATGTCGACGACGAGCGCCTGTGGGTGGGCAACCAGGCGGGCGAGGTCTTCACCCTCGGCCACACCGGCGAGGTCCTGGCCCGCTACAGCCTGCCCGACGGCGTGAAGTGCCTGGTCGCCGACGACTTCTGGATCTACGCGGGCTGCGACGACGGCCGGGTCTACGACCTGTCGTCCAAACTGCCCTTCGCCGCCTACGACATCGCCGCCGACGTCGACATCTTCTGGCTGGACATCCACGAGGGCGTGCTCAACGTGGCCGACCGCTCGGGCCGGCTGACCGTCATCGACCACGAGGACGAGTACCAGTGGGCGCAGGGCGGGCGCGGCGAGCACGCCTGGATGGTGCGCGCCGACGGTGACGCGGTCTACTACGGCGACAGCCGCGGCGTCGCGGCCCACGCCCCCGAGGGCGGGCGGGAGCTCTGGCACACGCCCCTGGAGGGCGGGGTCCTCTTCGGCTGGCAGGAGGACACCTCGGTGTACGCGGGCACCGGCCGCCGCAAGGTGCACCGCCTGGCGAAGCGGGACGGCCGGACGGAGGCGGTCTACAGCTGCGACAGCGTGGTGTATTCGTGCGCCACGTCGCCCGGCGGGCGGTTCGTCTTCGCCGGTGACAGCGCCTCGTCGGTCTACTGCTTCGCGGAGGACGGCACCCGGCTGTGGAAGCTGGGCACCGGCGGCGGCTCGGCGCTCTCGATGCAGTACCGCGACGAGCGGCTGTACCTGGTGACCACGGACGGCTCGCTGCTCTGCGTGGACGCGAGCGAGGCGGCCATCGCCGCCGCCCAGGACGGCGACGTCCCGGTCGCCCAGGACGTGAAGCTCGCCGCCGCCCTGCCCACCTACGCACCGGCCACCACGGTCGCCGCCGTCGACGCGGTGAGCAGCGCCCCGGCCGGCTCGATCGTCGTGGAGTGCGTCCAGGAGGGCGGCCGGACCCGGGTCCGGGTGCTGACCGAGGGCTACGACCGGGGGTGGAACGTGCAGTTCCCGCGCGCCATCCGCGAGCCCGGCGCCCGCTACGTGGTCGACGCGCTGCACTCCGCGTCCGGTGGTTTCTACCGGGTGCGCGGCGACATCCGGCGGCTGCTGTGAGCGGCGCCTTCGCCCACGCCACGGGGGACGGGCCGCCGCTGCCGGAGTCCGACGCGGAGCAGCGCTCCCGCGAGGTGCGGGCCGCGTTCGAAGGGCTGCTGCAGATCCGGCGGATGACCGACCGCCGGGGCGGCGACCCGGCCGCCCGGCCCGCCGCCTGGGAGCTGCACCAGCCCGTACGGGCGGTGGCGCTGGCCCTGGAGGCGGCGAGGCAGCCGCCGTCGGCGGTCGACGCGACGGGCGCCCGCGTGGCGACCGGCTACCGGGTCACGCCGGGCGAGCGCCCCGGCACCGCTGTCGTGGAGTGGCTGGGCCCGCCGGGATCCGGTGCGGCCCAGGGGGAGGAGGCGGCCCTGACCGCCTGCGCGGCCGCCCTCGAGCGCCTCGGCTGGGACGCCCTCCTCTACCGGGGCCCGCGCCGCCACCGCCACCTGGAGGTGGAGCCGGCGGACCGGCGCCCGGGATCGTAGGGAGTGGTGCGTCGAGTGCCGCGTCAGGCGATCGAGGCCGAGACGATCGCGGCCACGGCGAGGTTGCAGGACGCCGTCACCCAGACCGCCGGGTGCGGCTCCGGGTCGACCAGGGTCGCGCCGAGCTTGCCGGGGGTGACCAGGTCGACGACGAGGAAGGCGACGCCCATCAGGACGAGCCCGAGCAGACCGAACACGGCCGTGGAGACCAGGCCCTTGGCGAAGTCGTCGTAGGTGGTCCAGATGGCCGTGAAGACGATGCCGCCTATGCCGAGCAGCGCGGAGCTGAGCAGGATCGACGCGTTGCGGTTGCGGTCCTCCCAGATCTGCCGGCCGAGCTTGCCGGGGGTCAGGATGTCGACCAGGACGATGCCGAGGATCAGCAGCACGACGCCGAGGGCGCCGTAGGCGGTGGTCCGGCCGAGGCCGTTGACGATGTCGCTCATGGAAAGCCGGGCTCCGGAGGGAAGTGATCGTGAACGATCGCGGTCAAGGACCGGCAAAATGTAGCGCAGGCCCACCCGGCGGGGGCCGGGTGGGCCTGTTCCCTCACGGATTCCGGGGGCGGCGGCTGCCCCTGCGGAAGGTCTCTAGAGGCCCGGCGGAAGGAGCTTGGCCCGCGACCGCACCATGAAGGCCGTCACGATCTCGACCACGCCGACCGCGACCAGCCAGATGCCGGCGAGCAGGATCAGGACCTCCGCCGAGTCCAGCGGCGAGACGATCAGCACCACACCGGCCAGCGCGCTGATGACACCCAGGAAGATCTGCCAGCCGCGGGCCGGCATCGTCGGATCGGAGGCCGCCGCCACGGTCTGCGTGATGCCGTGGAACAGCCAGCCGATCCCGATCCACAGGGCGAGCAGCAGCACCGACTGCATCGCTCCCCGGAAGCAGAACAGACCGAGCAGGATCGACAGCGCGCCGCTGATGAAGGCCATCACCCGCAGCGCCGTCCGCAGATGGGTGCCGAACGCGGCGACCAGGTGCAGCACACCGCTGATCAGCAGATACAGACCGAACAGCACACCGGCGACGCGCAGCGACTGCCCCGGCCACACCAGGACGAGCACGCCGACGACGAGGGCGATGAGGCCGGAGACCAGCAGCGCCTGCCAGGCCATGCCGGCCAGCAGACCGAGCGGCCCGGGCGGCACGTCCTCCGGCGACGACCGTCCGTACGGCGATTCTTCGTGAGTCTGTGTCATGGCGGAACTCCCTTTCCTTCCCGCCCGCTTCTTCGTGCTTCCTCGCGCTTGGTCTCGCGCCCGCTCAGCGCGGCCGCGCGTACGAGTTCAGGAACAGCGCCTCCGTGAGCGCCATGTGCTCGATCTCGCCCGGATCCACGCTCTCGTTGGGCGCGTGGATGAGGCAGCCGGGCTCCTCCACCCCGATCAGGGCGATCTCCGCCGCCGGGAACTGCGAGGCCAGGACGTTGCACAGCGGGATCGAACCGCCCTGCCCCGACTGGACCATCTCCTTCCCGTACGCCTCGCGGAAGGCGGTGGCCAGCGCCCGGTAGGCGGGCCCGTCGGTGCGCGCCCGGAACGGCTGCCCGGCGCTCTCCGGCTCCACCTCCACCCGCGCCCCCCACGGCGCCGCGGCAAGCAGATGGTCGGTGAGCGCCGCCCGCGCCTGTTCGGCGTCCATGCCCGGCGGTACGCGCAGGCTGACCCGGGCCCGTACCTTCGCCTGCACGGCCGCCGAGGAACCCACCACCGGCGGGCAGTCGATGCCGAGCACCGTCACCGCGGGCCGCGCCCACAGCTCGTCGGCCACCGATCCCGAACCGAGCAGCGACACCCCGTCGAGGGCGCCCACATCGGCCCGGAACTGGTCGGCCGGATAGGCGACGCCGTCCCAGGACCCGTCCGCCGGCAGGCCCTTGATCGTGGTGTTGCCGGCCTCGTCGCGCAGGCTGTCGAGGATCCGTACGAGCGCGGCCAGCGCGTCCGGGGCCGGGCCGCCGAACATGCCCGAGTGCATCTCGCCCTTGAGCGTGGTGACCGTCACGACCACGTTGGCGAGACCGCGCAGCGAGGTCGTGGCCGTCGGCAGACCCAGCGCGAAGTTGCCCGTGTCGCACACCAGCAGGCAGTCCGCTTCGAAGAGTTCGGGTTGTCGCGGCACCAGCTGTTCGAGGCCGCCCGTGCCCTGCTCCTCCGAACCCTCGGCCACGAACTTGAGGTTGACCGGGAAGCCCTTGCCGTTCTTGCCGTCCTCGCCACTGAGCGCCCGCAGCGCCGTCAGATGCATGGCGATGTTGCCCTTGCAGTCCGCGGTGCCCCGCCCGTACCAGCGCCCGTCCCGCTCAGTGAGCTCGAACGGCGGGGTGCGCCACGCGGCGTCGTCGAGCGGCGGCTGTACGTCGTAGTGGCAGTAGAGCAGCACCGTCGGCGCGCCCTCCGGGCCGGGCGCGTGCCCGACCACCGCGTCCGTGCCGTCCGGGGTGGTCACCCGGCGCATGTCGCGCAGCCCGGCCTCCGTGAACGCCCGCACCAGGTAGTCCGCCGTCGCGGCGCACTCCTCGGGCGGGAACTGCCGGGGGTCGGCGACCGAACGCAGCGCGACCAGGCGCGTCAGGTCCTCCTTCGCCCGCGGCATCAGCGCCCGCACCCTGGCGCGCAGCGCCTCGGTCTCGGCGGCATCGGAGCTCATGCGTCGTCCCCACTCTCGTCGGGCCGGCCCGCTGCGGGCCGTCACAGCGCTCTCACTCAAGCACCGGAGGACGAACACGGCAAAAGATGACCTGTATGGAGGAGTCGGGCGTCCAGCCCACCGGCGGTACGGAGCGGATCGGCGCACAGTGGAGGGCGAGAGTGCAGGGCGCGCGCACCCGCCGCACCCGTGTCCCACCGGGAGACGACATGACCGCTTTCAACCGACGCGACCTCGGGCTGCTCGTGCTGCGGGTCGGCACCGGTGCCGTCCTCGCCGCGCACGGCACCCAGAAGCTGCTCGGCTGGTTCGGCGGCGGCGGGATCGAGGGCACCACCAAGGCCATGGAGGCCATGGGCTTCCATCCCGGCCGGGAGAGCGCCGTCGCCGCCGGGCTCGGCGAGGCCGGCGGCGGCCTGATGCTCGCTCTCGGCCTCGCCACCCCGGCGGCCGGCGCCGCCGCGGCGGGCGCCATGGCCGGTGCCGTCGCCGTGCACTACCCGGCCGGCTTCTTCGCCATGGGCGGCGGCTACGAGTACCCCGCCTTCCTCGGCTTCACCGCGGCCGCCCTCGGCGTCACCGGCGCCGGCCGGCTCTCCCTCGACCACGCCACCGGCCACGTCCTGGACCGCCCGTGGGTGGTCGCCACCGCCTTCCTCGGCACCGCGATCGCCGCCGCGGCCGTCGTCAACCGCCGGGCCGACGCCCTCGCCGCCCCCGTGCCGGACGAGGCCGCGCCCGGTGAGGCCGCTCCGGCCGCCGCCGCCGGCCCGGCGGCCGAGGAACCCGAACCCGAGCACGGCACCGCCCGCGAGACGGAGAACTGACCCATGAAGGCCATGGCCATGCCGGAGTACGGCGGCGCCGACGCGCTCACCCTGATGGAACTGCCCGACCCCAAGGTCGCCCCCGGCGAGGTCCTGGTCCAGGTCCGCGCCGCCGGCGTCAACCCGGTCGACTGGAAACTCGCCGCCGGCGGCCTCGACCCGATCATGGTCGGCCACTTCCCGATGATCCCCGGCTGGGACGTCGCCGGAGTCGTCGCGCGCAACGGCCTCGACGCGACCGAGTTCGCCCCCGGCGACGAGGTCGTCGGCTACATCCGCAAGGACAGCGCCGAGCACGGCGCCTACGCCGAACAGGTCGCCGTCCCCGTCCGCATGCTCGCCCGCAAGCCCCGCGCCCTGAGCTGGGCCCAGGCCGGCGGCCTGCCGCTCGCCGGCCTCACCGCCCTCCAGGCCGCCGACCGGGTCGGCTGCGCGGCCGGTGACACCGTCCTCGTACACGCCGCCGCCGGCGGAGTGGGCTCGCTGGCCGTGCAGATCCTGACCGCCCGCGGCGCCCGCGTCATCGGCACCGCGAGCCCCGCCAACCACCGCTTCCTGCTCGACCTGGGCGCCGAACCCGTCGCGTACGGCCCCGGACTCGCCGAGCGGGTCCGCGAGGCGGCCCCCGACGGCGTCGACGCCGCCCTCGACTTCGTCGGCGGCGAGTCCGTCGACGTCTCCGCCGCGCTCCTGCGCGACCCCACCCGGCTCGCCTCCATCACCGACCACCGGGCCGCCGAACTCGGCGGGCATTACGTCTGGGTACGGCCCGACGGCGCCGGACTCGCCACCCTGGCCGACCTCGCCGACGAGGGCCGGCTCACCGTCTTCGTGGAGAAGGAACTGCCGCTGCGCGAGGCCGCGGAGGCCTGGCGGCTCAGCAGCGATGGCCACACCCGGGGCAAGCTGGTCCTGACGGTCTGAGGACGCCATGGACATGGACTCCGAGGCCCGTCTCCCGGGAAGATCCGGAGCCGGTCCGGTGCTACGGGGAGAGAGCAGGGGGAGAGCCGCGCATGCGGGCACGTGACGGAAGGGACCGGTGGCGGTCATGAAGATCGATCTCACGGACACCAACGCCAGCAGCATCAACAAGGCGATCCTGGAGGCCCGGCGCGCCGTCGGCACCCCGGCCGTCGGCGTGGTCCTCACCCTCGTCATCGTCACCGACGAGGAACACGCCTACGACTCCGTGAAGGCCGCCAACGAGGCCTCCCGCGAACACCCTTCGCGCACCCTGGCCGTCATCAAGCGGCGCACCCGCGGCCCGCGAGCCCTGGGCGAGCCCCGGCTCGACGCCGAGATCCGCGTCGGCACCGACGCGGGGGCCGGCGAGACCGTGCTCCTCCGGATGCACGGCGAGGTGACCCGGCGCGCCGACTCCGTCGTCCTGCCCCTGCTCCTGCCGGACGCGCCGGTCGTCGTCTGGTGGCCGGTCGACGCCCCCGAGGTCCCCTCCCGCGACCCGCTCGGCATCCTTGCGCAGCGCCGCATCACCGACACCTACGCCGTCGAGGACCCGCTGGCCGCGCTCGCCGCCCGCGCCGCCTCCTACGCCCCGGGCGACACCGACCTCGCCTGGACCCGGCTCACCCCCTGGCGCTCCCTCCTCGCCGCCGCCCTCGACCAGGCCCGTACGACGGTGACCTCGGCCGCCGTCGAGAGCGAGGCGGAGAACCCCAGCGCCGAACTCCTGGCCCGCTGGTTCGGCGACCGGCTGAACGTCCCGGTCGAGCGCGTCGTCACCGACGGCCCCGTCGTCACCGCCGTCCGCCTGGGCACCCCCGACGGCGAGATCGTCATCGACCGCCCCGACGGCCCGGTCGCCCACCTCGCCATCCCCGGCCAGCCCGACCGCGTCATGGCCCTCAAGGTCCGCACCACCGCCGAACTCATCGCCGAAGAACTCCGCCGCCTGGACCCCGACGAGGCCTACGCCTCTGCCCTCCGCCACGGCGAGTGACGGCCGGGCCCGGCCCCTTTGGCGTCACACCTTGCGGAAGACCATCACGAAATCGGCCATCTCCCGCACCCTGGGGCGCCAGGGTTCCGGGAGGGCCCGGAGGCGGGTGCAGGCGTCGGTGACCAGGGGGAGGTCGGCGGGGTCGATCTGCCAGGCGCCGGTGAAGAGGCGGCCGTCGGCGATGGCGCGGGCCATGCCCTCGGGGGAGACGTGGAAGACGGCGGGGCGCTCGCTCGCCGGGCCCTCGTAGCGGAGGCCGTGCGCGGCGGCGATCGGGGCGAGCAGGCCGGGGGAGTCCTGGCGGGTGCCGTGCGGGTCGAGGCGGTCCTCCAGGGCGCCCACGATGCGGCCGATGTCGTCGGTCGGGCGCATGCCGCGCGCCGGGATCACCAGATAGCGGCCACCGGGCCGCAGCACCCGCGCCACCTCGGCGAACACCGCCCGCGGGTCGGGGCCCGCGTGGAGCAGCCAGGTGGACACCGCCTGGGCGACCGATCCCGTACGGACCGGCAGCCGGCCCGCGTCCCCGACGGCGACCCGGGCGCCGAGCCGGCCGCGGGCGTGCGCCAGCATGCCGGGGGAGAGGTCGACGCCGTACACCCGGTGGCCGCGCGCGGCCAGTTCCGCCGCCACGATCCCCGTGCCCACCCCGATGTCGAGCACCGGCTCGGCCGGGTCGAGCAGCGGGGCCAGCTGTCCGGCGAAGCCCGCCGCCCGGGCGGTCCCGCCCCGCGAGGCGTCGTACGTCGGCGCGATGGCGTCGAAGGCGGCGGTCCCGCTCCCGGCCGGAGCCCCGGCCGGTGCCGCCCCGTTCACGCCCGCCCACCCGTCGCCGCCGCAGGCACCGGCACCGGCGTGAAACTGACCGGGAGCGTCGCCATCCCGCGCAGGATCCCCTCGCGCCGCGTCAGGTCCTCGTCCGGGTCGGTGAGCCGCAGATCGGGGAAGCGGCGCAGCAGCGTGCCCAGCGCGATCCGCGCCTCCGCGCGGGCCAGCGGCGCGCCCAGGCAGAAGTGCATGCCGTGGCCGAAAGCGAGCTGCTGCGGCATCTCCGTGCGCGCCACGTCCAGGAGGTCGGGCCGGTCGAAGCGCGCCGGGTCGCGGTTGGCCGCGGCCAGGCCGATGATGATCATCTCGCCGGCGGGGATGGTGACGCCGCCGATCTCGTACGGATCCACCGTGAACCGCGCGACCCCACGGCTCACCGGCCCCTCGTAGCGCAGCAGCTCCTCGATCGCCCCCGGCAGCAGCCCCGGGTCGTCGCGCAGCGCCGCGAACTGCCCGGGATGGCGAAGCAGCGCGTGCACCCCGTTGGCGATCAGGCTCGCCGTCGTCTCGTGCCCGGCGAGCGTCAACAGGATGGCCATCGCGGTCAGTTCGCGGTCGCTGATCCGCTCCTCTGCCTGCGCCGCGCACAGCGCGCTCAGCAGGTCGTCACGCGGCTCCTTGCGGCGCGCGGCGATCAACGGCTCGTAGAACTCGGTGAGTTCGGCCCGGGCCCGGGCCCCCTTGGCCAGCCGCTCCGGAGTGTTCGGCGGCATGATCAGACCCACCGCGAGCCGCGCGAAGTCCGGCTGCCCCTCGGCGGGGATGCCGATCAGCTCGCTCAGCACCGCCATCGGCAGCGGCAGCGCGAACTCCGCCACCAGATCGGCCGATCCGCGCCCGGCGAAGACGTCCAGGAAGGCATCGGTGTGCGCCTGGATGCGCGGCACCAGCTCCTCGATCCGGCGCGCCGTGAACGCCCGCGACACCAGATTGCGCAGCCGCGTGTGGTCGGCGCCGTCCGCCACCAGCATGCTGGCCATCAGGACGTTGGTGCGCTCCTGGTGGGCCATCTCCTCGGCGAGCCCGTTCACCCCGGCCGGGCTGCTGCTCAGGCGCGGATCGGTGAGCGCCGCCACCGCCTCGTCGTAGCCCGTCACCATCCAGACTTCAAGGGTGGGATTCAGCCGTACCCGCTGTACCACCCCGTGCTCCCGGATCCGCTCGAACAGTGGGTACGGATCCGGCTGTTGGGCGACGTTCAGGGGTACGTCGTGCACGATCGTCCGGCTCTGATCCGACATCCGCCACTCCCCGTGAAGCGTGAGAAAGATCTGGGGCAAGTAGTCATACCAGCCACGGAAGTTGCGTGGTAGCGTCACCGACGATCAGCACGGAGAATTGCCCGCGGAACCGGGATGCCCACCGGCGAAACGTTTGTTCCGCACAGCTCGACCGACAGCATTTGCGGCCTCGAACAGGCCCTACTGCGCAGGGGGAGGCATTTCGTGACACCGGTCGAGAACACCGCGGCAGCCGATCCGATCCTTCGGCTGGCCGACCCGGACCTGCTCCCGAACCCCTACCCGGCATATGCCGAGTTGCGCGAAACCGCCCCTGTCCTCTGGCACGAGCTCCTCGGCTCCTGGGTCCTCACCCGCCACGCCGACTGCCTCGCCGTCCTCACCGACAGCACCCGCTTCGCCTCCGACTGGCGCCGCGCCGGCGAGGACATCCCCGCGCCGCTGCTCAGCGTCCAGACCCTCGACCCGCCCGAGCACACCGCCATCCGGCACCTCCTGCTCGACGGCTTCCGCGCCCAGGACCGGCACGCCCTCCACGAAGGACTCGACCGCGAGGTCAAGGAGCTCCTCGCCGAGCTCGCCGACCGCCCCTCCTTCGACCTCGTCGGCGACCTCGCCGAACCCCTCGGGCTCCGCTTCGTCACCGCCTTCCTCGGCGTGCCCGCCCCCGAACTCGACTGGTTCGTGCCGATGTCCCGCACCGTCGTCGACGGCATGGACGCCGGACTGTGGCCCGAGAAGCACGAACCCGCCGTCGCCGCGCGCGCCGAACTCGCCGCGTACGCCGGCGGCTGGCTCGCCGACCCGCCGGCCGACGGCCTCATCGCGTACGTCGCCGCGCACGCCGACACCAGCGGCGTCGACCCGGCCGTGCTGCGCAACAGCCTGCGCGCCGTCCTCCACGCGGGGTACGAATCCGCCTCCCGGCTCCTCGGCAACGCCGCCGCGGCCCTGCTCACCACCCCCGGTGCCCTCGCCGCCTTCCGCGCGACCGGCCCCGGCCCCGGCGGCACCGGGACCGCCGTCGACGAACTGATCCGCTTCGACGCCCCCGTCCAGGCCGACGCCCGCGTCTGCGTCGCCGACACCGAACTCGGCGGCGTCACCATCAAGGCCGGCGACCCGGTCACCCTGCTCCTCGGCGCGGCCAACCACGACCCGCTGCGCTTCGCCCACCCCACCGAGCTGCGACTCGACCGCGCCCCCAACCCGCACCTCGGGTTCGGCCGCGGGGCCCATGCCTGCCTGGGCGCGTCCATGGCGATCCGGCTCGCCGGATCGGTCCTCGGGACCCTCGCCACGGACCACCCCGGCGCACGGGCGGTCGCGGAACCACACCACCGGCGCAACCTCACCCTGCGCGGACTCGACCGCTTCGAGGTGACGCTGCGCCCCGCCACGGGGGAGGAGGTCAGGTCATGAAGTACTGGCACTGAGTCGCGCCCCGCACGCCCTGGTGAATGCCCGCACGCCCTTCACCGCAGCAGGAGGAGGTACGGACATGAAGTACTGGCACTGACGCACCTGAGCACCGTATGACCCACGGCCCCCACGCCCCCGTGGCGCGGGGGCCGCGGCCCGTCGCCCTCGCGGCGGCTACCCCGGGAGCAGCCGCACCCGCCCGGCCGGCAGCTTCGCCCACCAGTGGCCGTACCGCCGCCCGTACAGCTCCGGATCGCGCCCGGCGAGCAGCGCGCACAGCGAGCGCGCCTCCTCGGCCAGCTCCTCCCACGCCCGCGCGGGCAGCTCCTCGAAGGCCGTCGCCTCGATCCCGCCCTCGGCCGGCCGCCACACCCCTGCCACCCGCCCGTCGACCAGCAGCGTCGGCAGTACGTCGCCGTTCACCCGGATCACCGTCCGCCGCAGCTCCGGCGGCACCAGCCGGCTTCGGTCCGCGTACGCCAGGAGTACGCTGTCCCACATCCCGAGCAGCCGCGCCGGCGCGGGCGTCGCCCCGTCCGGCCGCACCGCCCCCACCAGGTCGAACAACTCCTCCCCGGCGGGACCTTCGAGCCGCTCCACCGCACCGTCCAGCTCGCCGAGCGCCCACCGCACCGGCGCCCGCTTGACCATGCCGAACTGCGCCACGTCCGCCACCGACGCCGGACCGAAGCCCTCCAGACAGCGCACGACCAGCCGGCGCAGCGCCTCCGGCGCCCCCTCCGGACCCTCCGGCAGCGGACCGCTCCCTGCCGCCACGTACGACGGCCGGTCGCTGAACGACCAAGGGCCGCCGGTCGGATGGTGATGCAGCGGCGCGTACCCCTTCAGCCCCCACCACGCCCCGTCCCGCGCCGCGGCCCCCACCCGCTCCTCCACCCAGGCCTTCATCTCCGCGCTGCCCCGCGGCACGCTCGCGAACTCGACAAGCCCCGGCACCAGCGCCCGCACCTCCGCCGGCGGCAGCCCCGTCCGGCTGCCCAGCTTGGCGGCGTACAGCGTCGGCTGCAGCGCCTCCCGGAAGACCGGATAGTCCTCGGCGTGCACCGCGTGCAGCGTGATCCGCATCAGGGTCGCCTTCACCACCGCCCGCTCCGCGAACGCCGCGTCGAGCTCCGCCGGATCGAACCCCACGATCCGGTTCCACAAGGCCACATACGGCGACCCCGGCAGCTGCGCCTGCAGCGCCACCACCCGCCGCACCCCTTCGGCGACATCCAGCGGGGCGCGCTCCAGGAGCAGTTGACGGTGCAGGGTGGACCGGTTGAGTTCCCGCGCGGTGATCTTCACGACGCCCATTCTCCCCGGTGCGGGGCCCGGCCGGCCGTCGGCGCTCGCGAGGGACGGCTCGTGTATACCTTGTGGAGAGTCGCCACGGCCGAATTCGCCCCGGCGGAGATCACCGAACAGGTCCGGACCGCCGTCACCGAAGGGCTCTGGCCGCTCGTACGGATCGGGCTCACCGGGCGCCCG
Organism: Streptomyces fradiae; assembly: GCF_041270065.1. Classification (NCBI taxonomy): domain Bacteria; kingdom Bacillati; phylum Actinomycetota; class Actinomycetes; order Kitasatosporales; family Streptomycetaceae; genus Streptomyces; species Streptomyces fradiae. The sequence goes on from NZ_CP065958.1 coordinate 7,174,022, forward strand.
CCCGTCGCCGAAACCGTCGCCGAGGTCTTCTAGCGCCTCGGCATCGACGGAGAACGCGCCGCGCACTACCGCCGGCTGCTCGAGGAACGCGCCGCTTCCAGGGGCCGGCGCTGGAAGTCCCCGACTTGTCCCCGTAGCCGCACCTGACCCGGCCGACGCGCCGCGTCCCGCCAACCCTTCGCCACCACGTTTCCGCAGTTCGTACGCTCGCTACGCGCGTCATCCCGTCGCGCGCACCGCACCCAGGGGGATCCGCCGCCATGACCAAGGTTCTCGTCGCCGCCACGCCCGTCTCCGGGCACCACGGCCCGCTGCTCCGCATCGCGAGCCACCTCGCCGCCGCCGGACACGAGGTCGTCTTCCTCGGCGGCGCCCGCTTCGCCGAGGAAGTACGGGCCGCCGGACCGGAGTTCCGCGCCCTGCCGGAGGAAGCCGACTACGACGACCGGGACTTCTCCGCCCGGTTCCCCGAGCGGGCCCACGTGCCCGCCGGACCGGCGCAGACCATGTGGGACGTCATGCACGTCTTCGGCGACCCGACACCCCATCAGCACCGCGCCCTGCGGGAGATCCTGGCCGACTTCCCGGCCACCGCCGTCCTCTACGACAACCTCTTCTTCGGCGGCGTCGCGCTCTCCCTGGCAGACGCGCCGGACCGCCGCCCCACCACGTACAGCGTCGGCATCTCCCCGCTCGGCGTGGAGAGCCGGGACACCGCGCCCCATGTGCTCGGACTGCTGCCGCCCGTCGACGACGCCCAGCGGGCCGAGTACGCGGCGATCGCCGCCCGCATGGCCGAGCAGCGCGCCCCGCTCCTCACCCATCTGCGGGCCTGCTTCGACGCGGCCGGGGCGCCGCTGCCCGAGGGGCCGCTCGGGCGGACGCTGACCGACTCGGCCGACGTCTTCCTGCAGCTGACCGTGCCCGGCTTCGAGTATCCGCGCGGCGACCAGCCCGCCGGCGTCCGCTTCGTCGGCGCGATCCCGATCCCCGCCGCCGACGGGCAGCGCCGGCCCGCCTGGTGGCCCGAGCTCGAACGGGCCCGCGCGGCGGGCAGGCGGATCGTCGTCACCACCCAGGGCACCCTCGCCAACACCGAGTTGAACCGGCTCGTCGTCCCCACCGTGCGCGCCCTCGCCGACCGCCCGGACGTCCTCGTCGTGGCCGCCACCGGCCGCCCCGACGCCGCCGAGCAGTGCGCCGCCGCCCTCGCGCCCGCACCCGTGCCCGGCAACGCGATCGTCGCCGGCTTCGTCCCCTTCGCCGAACTCCTCCCGCTCGCCGACCTGTTGGTCACCAACGGCGGCTACGGCGGCACCCAGGCCGCCCTCGCCCACGGCGTCCCGCTCGTCGTCGCCGGCGACACCGAGGACAAGCCGGAGGTCGCCGCCCGCGTCGAATGGACCGGCACCGGCGTCAACCTGCGCACCGCCGACCCCTCCGACCCCGTCCTGCGCGAGGCCGTCGACACCGTCCTCGACACGCCGACCTACCGGGAGCGGGCCACCGCCCTCGCCAAGGAGTACGCGGCCCACGACGCCCTCGCCCTCATCGACGAGCTGGTCAGCGCCCCCGACCGGAGCTGAGGACCCCGCGGCCGGACCCTTCCGGCCAAGCTGCCCGGGGGAGTTGGCCGAGATCGTACGGTCGGCCCCCAGGCGGCTTGCCCCCGCCCGCCGCACCGGACAGGATCACCCGGAACACCATGTCGAACGGGGGAGCAATGAAGCCTCGCCTGGTCTTCGTCCACGGCATCGGCGGGCCCCGCGACGCCGCCGCCGAGCTGGACGAATGGCTGCGCGCGGTCGCCGCGGGCGCCCGTGCCGCCGGCCACTCCGCGCAGGTCTCGGGCCTCACCGGCGGCTGGGCGGCGGACGCCCGCTTCGCGTACTACGGCGACCTGTTCCGTACCGCCGGAGCACAGGGCGGCGGTGCCCCGGCACCCTCCTCCGTAAAGGCGGCCGGCCCGGCGGACTCCCCGGACGACGAGCTGCTCGCCGCCCTGCTTCTCGAAGCCGTCGACGAACGCCTCGCCGAACCGACCGCGCTCGCCCCCGCCGAGACCGCCGCGCTGCGCGCCGCCCGCACCCGGCTCGCCCCGCCCGCCGGAGCCCAGGGCGCCGGCGCGCCCGCCCGGCGCGTCGTCAACGCCGTCACCAGCCTGCTCGCCGTCCCCGGGCTGCGCGCCCTCGGCGGCTGGCTCAGCGCTCGCACCACCGCGGGCATGCTCGGCCAGGTCGCCCGCTACCTCAACCGCGCCGAGTCCGACGGCACCACCACCCTCGACCAGCGGATCCGCGCCCGCGTCGCCGACTGCCTCGACCCGCACGGCCCCAACGTCGTCGTCGCCCACTCCCTCGGCACCGTCGTCGCCCTGGAGACCCTGCACGAACAGGCCGCCACCGCGGGTGCCCCGGGCGCCGAACACCCCGTGGACGTACCGCTGTTCCTCACCCTCGGCTCGCCCCTCGGTATCCGCACCGCCGTCGGCCCGCGGGTCCGCCCGCACCTCGGCACCCCCGACAACGTCGGCCGCTGGCTCAACTTCTGGGACCGCGACGACCTCGTCGCCGCCCGCCCCCGCCTGGAGGACTTCGTCAAGCCGAACGCCGCCGCCGTCGCCCCCACCAGCCACCGGGTCGACTCCGACGGCGCCTGGGTGCACCCCGCCGCCAAGTACCTGGCACAGCCCGCCGTCGCCGGCCCCCTCGTCGAAGCGCTCACGACGCTCGCGGAGCGATGACCGGACCCCGCCATGTGCTGGTGATCGGGGCCCAGTGCCCCGGCCTCGGCCTGCTCGACGGCCTCGAGACGGCCGCCCGCTCCCTGCACGACACCCTCGTCAGCCCATGGGCGGGCGCCTGCGCCGAGACCCCGGAGCACGGGACGACCCTGCTGTACGGCCCCGGGCTCACCCGCGAGACCGTCGAGAAGGAGGTACGGCGGGCGGGCCGCGCCGCCGCCGACGCGGGCGCCGTCCTCGTGCTCGCCCTCCTCGGCCACGGCATGGCCGCCGGCACCCGGCTCCACTACATGGCCGAGGACTCGCGCGACGAGGACCCGCTGAGCGCCGTCGACGTCGGCTCGCTGCTCGGCGACCTCCTCGACACCACCGGACTCGACGGACTCGTCGCCCTCGTCGACACCTGCCACGCCGGCAACGCCGTGCCCGACCTGGACTCCCTCGCCGGCGGCATCCGCCGCGGCGACACCCGCCTCTCCCTCCTCATGGCCGCCGGCGCCGACGAGGAGGCGTACGGGCTGCGCTTCAGCAGCACCGTCGTCAAGGTGCTGAGGGAGGGGATCGCCGAGGCCGGGGAGATCCTGACCGCCGAGGACGTCGTGCTCGCCGTCCGCAAGGACGGCGGCGCGCTCGGCCAGCGGGCTCAGTGGACCGGCTACGACGGCGCGGAGCTCGTCACCACCCGGCTGTGGCTCGCCCGCAACGCCCGCCATCCCGTCCACGCCCGTCACGCCGGCCACGGCGGCTCCCTGCTCGGCCCGCTCGCCCGCGCCGAACTCGCCCGGGCCCTGGGGCCGTTGAGGCCGGACGTCGGCGGCGATGCGGGGGAGGGGTGCGACGCTCCCGTCGACCTGGTCGACGCGGTGCGCCACCCGCGCGACCTCGTGGCCCTGCGGGACCGGCTCCCGGAACTCCCCGGGCCCGCACGCCAGTGGGCCACCGGCGTCCTCGACGCCCTGCGGGACGCCGTCCGCACCCTCGCCCTCCTGGAGGCCTGGCCCGGCAGCGACCTCACCACCGCGCTCCTGCGCCGTACCCTCGCCGCCGTCAGGACCGGCCTCGGCGACGGCGCCGGGCCCGCGCCCGCCGAGCCCCTGCCGGACTCCACCGGCACCGAACTCCTCCGCGACACCGTCGAGTACCTGCTGCTGCGCGCCCCGCGCGCGGGCCGGAGCCGCACCGCACCCCTCGCCGCGTTCCTCGCCCGGCTCGCCCGCGACACCGGCGTCGACCCGCAGGACCCGGCCCTGCGCGCCTCGGCCAAGGACACCGGCGCCGTCATCGACCTCAACGACGCCTTCGCCCGGCTCGCCGACACCACCGCCGAACTGCGCCTCCGGCTCGTCGTCAGCCTCCACTCCGCGATCGGCGACGAATGGCCGGAGACCCTGGAGACCTGGCTCCTCGACGGCGGAACCGTCCGCCACCGCGAGGAGTTCCCCTGCGCCGCCCAGGACCGCACCGGCACCGAACGCGCCCTCTTCGTCGCCCTGCGCTGGGCCACCCGGCAGGCCAAACTCCTCGAAGCGCCGCTGCGCCGCGTCGAGATCGCCGCCCCCGCCCCGCTGCTCGCCACCTGGCGCCCCGAGGAGGCCGAGATCGGCCGCCGCCTCGGCACCCTCTACGACGTCGTCCTGCGCTGGAGCGACCGGATCCAGCCGCCCGACCACCTGTTCTGGATCAACGACCACGCCCGCGGCATCCTCAAGACCCTCGACGAGAGCCCCGACGGGCGCCGTGTCGACTGGCTCGGCGAGGGCGACACCCGCCGCGCCGCCGACCTGCGCGCCCGCCTCATGGACGCGCCGCCCACCCGCGCCGTCGCCCTCGCCCACCGCCCCGCCCAGCTCAGCGGCCTGATGGAGACCCTGCTGGCCTCCTCGCCGATCCTCCTGTGGCCCGACGAGGACCCCGAGGCCCCGCCGGCACCCCCTGCCGTACGCCGCTCCGTCGACGCCCACTGGCACCAGCTGCCCGGCGCCTTCAGCCACGCCTACCGCGCGAAGTGGAGCGCCCGCACGAACGGGACGGAAGTCCCGCCGCCCGCACCCGACGGCCCCGTCGCCGCCCTGCACCACCTCGCCGGCCTGCGCACCGTCTGGGACGGCACCGAATGGCTCGACTTCTGCGACTGGTTCGAGCAGTACGCCTACCGCAGTGACCCGCACGACGATCGCGACTGGGGTCGGACCGCGGCGGTCCCGCCGGGGCCGCGGCACCCGACGGACCGGGAGGAACACGCATGACCTGGCAGCCCTTCTACGCGGGCCACGGCACCCCGCCCGCGCGCGCCGAGGACCGGGTCGCCCTGCCGCCCGCCCCGCCCTGGCGCGAGTTCCCGCGCCGCTCCCTGCACCGGCAGTTCGTGCCGCCGGCCGGCCTCGTCGAGGCCGTCAACGCCGCGCTCGCGCTGCGCCGCCCGCTGCTCGTCACCGGACCCGCCGGCTCCGGCAAGTCCACCGTCATCGAACAGGTCGCCGCCGAACTCGACCTCGGCACCGTGCTGCGCTGGCACATCACCTCCCGCAGCGCCCTCACCGACGCCCTCTACCGCTACGACGCCCTCGGCCGCATCCACGCCCAGCGCCTCCAGGCCCCCGACGGCACGGCGACCGGCGGCGCAGCCCCCGGCGGCGACGACATCGCCCCCTTCCTGCGCATGGGCCCCCTCGGCACCGCCCTGCTCCCCGCTGAACGCCCCCGCGCCCTCCTCATCGACGAGATCGACAAGAGCGACCTCGACCTGCCCAGCGACCTCCTCGACGTCCTGGAACGCGGCGAGTTCGAGATCCCCGAACTCGCCCGCTACGGCACCGACGTCGTCGCCGTACGCGAGTGGCAGGGCGACACCCATCACGAGGTCCGGCGCGGCCGGGTCCAGTGCACCGAGTTCCCCTTCATCGTCATGACCAGCAACGGCGAACGCGACTTCCCCGCCGCCTTCCTGCGCCGCTGCGTCCGCTACACCATGCCCCTGCCCACCCCCGAGACCCTGCTGCGCATCGTCGAGGCCCACATGGGCACCGAGCAGGCCGGCACCGCCGAGGCCGGCCGGCTCGTCAGCGCCTTCCTGGAACGGCTCGGCGCCGGCGAGAGCCTCGCCGTCGACCAGCTCCTCAACGCCGTCCACCTCCTCGCCGGCACCGATGCCCCCGACGAGGCCCGCCGCCAGGCCGTCGAGGACCTCATCCTGCGCGAGCTCTCCCATGCCTGAACCCCTGCCACGGCTGCTCGCCGCCCTGCGCACCGCCGCCCCCGAACTGGACGGCACCGCGCTGGCGGAAGCGCTGTGGCTGGCCGCCCAGCGGGCCGCCGCCGAGGACGCGGGCGCCGGCCCCCGGCCCGTACGCGATCCCTCCACCGACGCCGAAGACGGCGACGGCGACAGGAGTACGGGCCGGGCCGGGCGGCAGCGCCCCGTACCGCCCGCCACCGACCCCGACCGCACCCCCGGCCGCCCCGGCGGCACCACCCCGCCGTCCCGCACCGCCCCCGACGACGCACGCCCCGACGGGACCACCGCCCGCCCCCTGCACGAGCGGCTCCCCGGCAGCGCCACCGCCGTCCACGGCCAGGCCGTCGCCGCACCCCACTCCGGCGGCCTGCCCCGCGCCCTGGAACTCACCCGCGCCCTGCGCCCCTGGAAGCGGCGCTGGCCCGAAGGCCGCGGCAGCGCCCTCGACATCGACGCCACCGTCGACGGCTACGCCCGCAGCGGCGAGCTGATCCCGGTCCTGACAGCCGCGCCCGAGCGCTGGTTCGACCTCGTCCTCGTCGTCGACCGCTCGCCCGGCATGCGGGTGTGGACCGAGACCGTCGCCGAGTTCACCGCCGTCCTCGACCGCCTCGGCGCCTTCCGCACCCTCCAGGTCACCGACCTCACCTTCGACGAGCGCGGCGCGCCCCGCGCCCCCGGCCCGCTGCGCGCCGCCGACGGGCGGCGCGTGGTCATGGTCGTCTCCGACTGCATGGCCGAGGCCTGGCGCCGCCCCGAGGTCTGGCACCTCCTGCGCGACTGGGCCGGCGCTCACCCCACCGCCCTGCTCAACCCGCTCCCCACCAAACTCTGGCGGCGCGGCGGCCTCAACCTCCCCACCAGCCGCTTCACCCCCGCCGCCCCCGGCAGCCACCGCAGCCGCGTCCCCGTCGAACCCCCGGCCCTCGCCCTCGCGCCCGGCAGCGCCGACGACGGCGAGGGCGCGGGCGCGGGCGGGGTCGAGGGCGAGTGGCTGCCCGTCCCCGTCCTCTCCCTCACCCCGCACTCCCTCGGCCGCTGGTCGCACACCCTCATGCGCGCCGACCCGGACGGCTGCACCGCCGTCCTGGTCCCCCCGACCGGCCGCCCCACCCCGCTCGGCCCCGCTCGGCCCCCGGCGACCCCGCTCCCGCCCGCCGAACGCACCCGCCGCTTCCTCCGCACCGCCTCCCCACGAGCCGCCCGACTCGCCGTTCTCTGTTCCGCGTTCGACCGGTTCAGCCTGCGCCTGCTGCACCTCGTGCGGGCCCAACTGGTGCCGGACGCGGCGCTCGCGGACGTGGCCGAGGTCGTCACCAGCGGCGTCTTCGACGTCGTCGACGAGGGCGGCGACCTCGTCGAACTCGTCCTCCCACCCGACGCCCAGGCCGTCCTTCGCGAACACCTCCCGACCCACGAGGTCTGGGCCCTCCACCAGGCCCTCGACCAGCACCTCGCCAACCGCGGGACCGGCCGCACCCGGCTGCCCTCCGTCGCCCGGGGCGACGGCGAGGGCGCGCGGTCGCTCGCGGCGGAACGGGCCGCGTTCGCCCGGGCGTCGCGGCGGACGCTGGAGCTGCTGGGGTTGGCGGAGCCGGAGCCGGGTGCTGATCCTGCGGCCGATCCGGGGCCCGTCGTGGACCTGCCGCCGGCGCCGGAGCCGTACGTGGGGCACGGCGAGCTCCTGGAGCGGCTGGCCCATGATGTCTTCACCGACGGCCGCCGCCGGATCGTGTGGATCACCGCGCAGGAGGGGGTCCCCGGCGCCGGACGCACCGCGCTGGCCCTCGCCGTGGGCCATCGCGTGGCCGCGGACTTTCCCGACGGTGTGCACTTCGTGCCGCTACGGGCCTCCGGCCGCCGCCCCGTGGATCCGCTGGCGGCGCTGCTCGGGCTGCTCGCCGACATGGGCGGCAAGACGGGAGAGGGCTCGTCCGAGACCGTCAGGGAGTGTGCGGATGCCGTCCTCGACCTGCTGCGCGGCCGTCGTGTCCTCCTGCTCCTGGACGACGTCGGCGACGACCACTTCGTCGGCATGCTCGCGGCCGAACTGCCGGAGGGCTGCGCGATCCTCGTGACCTCGCGAGGGCTGCCGACCGCCGGATGGTCCAACCAGTTCGTGGTGGAGCTCCCGCCTCTGGCAGGTGAAGACGCGAACCGGCTGCTGGCGGCGGGCCTGCAGAAAGTGGGGGGAGGGAAGTGGTGGCCGCTCAGCCTGCGCATTCTGGGTGCCGCGCTGCGCTCCCCCCTCGCCGAGCCGCGAACGCGTCACCTTCTCGGCGAGGCCAGGGACAGCGGGGCGGTCATCGGGCCCGAGACCGCCGTCCGTCACGTACTCGATCACTCGGTCTTCGGGCTCGTCGGCGTCCTCGTCCGGCTGGTGGAGGCCACGACCGGAGAGTTCACGTCGGCGGAAGCCTCCGCCGTCCTGGACGTCGCCCCCGACCGAGTGTCCGAGCACCTCGAAGGTCTCGTGAACGAGCGGATGCTCGAACCCGCGTGGCGGGGGCGCCACGCCTTCCCCACCGTCGTGTACGAGGAGATCGCGCGCCGACCCGGCTACGACGAGCGGCGCGAGCTGTCCCGGGCCCGTATCGCGGAGTTCCACCGCCGCGCCGCCGCCGGCTTCCACCGCGCCCGCCACCCCGACAGCCTCCTCCCGGAACTTCTCGGCATCGTGCCCCTCGCCGTACCCCACCCCGAGGTCTGGGTGCCCAACGCCCTCGCGTCCCCGGCGGTCGACGCCGACACCCTGCTCCTGCTCCAGGACGTGGGCTCCACGCCCCTCTACCGTGTTCGCTTCGCCTACGCCGCGCTCCGCCACATCTCCTCGTCCGGCACCGGCACCGGCAATGGCCCTGGCGCCGCCCGTGCCGTGCTCGCCCTCGCGAGCTCCCTCTACCGGGTCGGACGGCACGAGGAGGCGTGGGAGGCCCTGCACCATGTCAGCTCCACCGTCCTGGAGGCCGACAGCGCGACCTACGGCCATTCCTCGTTGCTTCGCGCCCAACTGGCCGTGGCCGTCCGACCGGACCGTGCACGTGACGCGGCGGTCTGGGCCAGAGTCGCGGTGGCTCGCCTGAACCGCACCTCCTCGGAGTACGTCGACGCCCTTCTGTGCCTCGAAGCCCTGGCCGCCGTCACCGACGAGGATGACCAACTACTCCTGGTTCAGGAGAAGGTGATCGCCCACCTCCGATCGTGGCGACGCCACGCCGAGGAGGCACGGGCACTCGTCCGGATGGCCGGCACACAGTTGCGCCTCGGGCGGCGGGCCGAAGTGGAGGCGGCGGCCGAGCGCGCCCTCGCCCTGCTCGACGGCGCCGACGGGCCCGACGACGCGGCCACCCGCGAGGCCGCCCTGCGCCTGCGCCGCGAGGCGGGCGCCCCGCCGCGCGAGCCCATCGTGATCGCGCTGCGCGCCGCCGCCCCCACCCGGCTGCTCGCCCCCACCGTCCGCGCCCTGCTCGCCGACCTCTCCTTCCTCGGTCCGCTCGGCGCCCAGGCCCACACCCTCGACGACGACCTCGTCCTGCTCGTCGACGGCGCCACCCCCCTCGCCCGCCTCCTCCTCGCCCTCGTGGAGCGCCTGCCGCTCCGGCTCGACCGCGCCGCCGTGCGCCTCGCGGTCCACAAGGGGCCGGTGCTGGGCGACCCGGAGGACGACGTGGGCGTCGAGTACACCCGTACGATGCTGCGCTCGGCCGAGTTCGGACGGGTGCGCGCCAACTACCCGGACGACGTGGTGCTGTGCGTCTCACCCGAGGCGTACGAGACGCTGTCCGGCGAGGAGGCGGCCGGTGACGGCTCGCTGGCGGGCACCTATAGCCCGCGCGAGGTGCGCAGCTCGTCCGGCGACGTGGTGTGCGTGATCCTGATCCCGCGCGTCGACCTCTCGGCGTACGACGCCCAACTCATGGAACTGGCCCGGGTGTTCAACGAGCTCGACCCGGACGGCTCGACCCTGGCCGGGCTCGTCAGGGACGCCCTCGACACCGTGCTCGATCCGCGCACCACGGGCCGCTTCGACCCGGAGCTGCTGACGGATGCCGAACGCGAGCGGGTGGCGGGAGAACTGGCGCGGGCTCTCGACCGGGGGGTGTTCCCGTTCCGGGCCGGCGGGCCGGGCGGGCTGCTGTGGGAGCGGCCCCAGGGAACGGTACGGCTCGGCGTGCGGGTGCGGGCGTACGCGCCGCCGCGCATCGCCGAGGCGCTGCCGGTCCTGAGCGAGGACGGCACGCCGTACCTCCTCGTGTACGCCGAAGACGCGCGCGCCCGCTGGTCGGCCGGGCTCGTCCGGGGCCGCTACGGGCGGCTGAACCCGGGTACCACCCTCTGGCTGCACCGCGACGCGTCCTTCCCCGAGAACGTGCTGCTCTCCCTGCCCGAGCGGATCCGCGAGGCGATCCTCCGGCCGTCCGACGACGTGGGCCGGGTCGCCGAGCTCTTCGGCCGGGTCCGTCTCCGTACCGTCCCCGGTACCGCGCTCCGCCCCCTCGTCGCCGACCAGGAGCGCGACCGGGACAGAGACCGGGACAGAGACCGGGAGCGCTCCATGGAGCGTGTCGTGCGCCTGGCCGGGCGGGCGCTGCGCGACGAGGGCGTGCTGCTGCTTGCCGGAAACCCGCGCGGCCGGGCCATGGCCGAGGCCCTGAAGCTCCCCCTACCGCCGCCCGGCAGCTACCTCAGCGCACCCCTCACCCGCCGCCTCCCCGCCCACGAGGGCCGGCCCGCGGTCGTCGTCGACGGCGTGTCATGGGTCGTCGCCCAGGACGGGGACACTCTCGCTTCCCTGCCACCGGGCTTCCCCGGCCTCCGGCTGCGCTGACCTCGGCACCGCCCCGCGTGAGTCACCTCACCTGCGCAAACGTTCCTCGGGCAAATCTTCACCAGAACCGCGCGCCCTTGCCGCGCGTCCTGCTCTACGGTGCAATCAGGCCATCGCAGGGTCATCGGAGGACCAGGGAGGGACCGTGGAGCGGACTGGGGCCGCGCTCGCGGAGCGCATCGCGGAGCGCAGAAGGGGCGGCGACGACCCCCGCGCGCTGGTCGGCGAGATGCGCCGCTCGGTGCTGCTCGTGCCGGTGGCCGACGGCGGACTCTGGTCGGTGCGGGCGGGCGGTGTGCGGTGGATTTGCGGATTCACCGACGAGGCGGCGCTCGCCCGGTTCGCCCTCCACCACGGGCGCGGCGACGAGCCGATGGACTACGCGGCACTGCTCGGCGCGCGCATCGTGGACGAGATCGTGCCGTCCCTGGGTGAGCCGGCCGGACTGGCCGTGGACATCGCGACCGAGGACGGGTCGATGTTCTTCCCGCCGGTCACCGGCATCGTCCCGGACGAGGCCGCAGTCGACACGGGTGCGACGACAGGGGAGGAGCGCGGCGATGAGCGGCGGTGACGGAGCGGACCTCCACCTCGACAAGGCGTCGGTCGCCAAGTTCACCAAGGGCGTGGGCACGACGATCGACGAGCTCGGCGACCTGGGCGGCGCGACCGGCTCGGTCATGGGCAAGGGCTTCTCCGAGCTGTCGATGACCGGCATGGAGGCCGGTCACCACGGCCTGGCCGTGGACTTCGAGGACTTCTGCGAGCGCTGGGAGTGGGGCGTGCGTGCCCTGGTGCGCGACGCGAGCCAGCTGGCGAACCGGCTGGGCCTCGCGGCGGGCACGCAGTGGGAGCACGACCAGTACATCGCGGGCACGCTCAAGGTGGGCGCCAACTCGCTCATGGGCGGCAATCCGCACGCGAGCGAGGAGGAGATCGCCCAGCAGGGCTGGGGCGACATCTTCACCCCGGACTATCTGAACCCGGACTACAGCGCCGAGTCCTTCCAGAAGGCCGGCGACGAGATGGCGCAGACCTGGAAGGACACCGGGCGCACGGTGCTCACCGAGGGCCAGGGCGGGCAGCGCTCGCGCATCCTCAACGAGCTGCTCGGCGTGGACGAGAACGAGTGGAACCAGGCGCTCGACGACACCTTCGGCCCCTCGCCGGAGGAACGCGCGCAGCAGCAGGACCAGTAGGAGCAGTAGGGCAAGTGGGACCGGTAGGACGTCTTCGGGGGTAATTGACGGTGGGCATCGGGGACTTCATCAGCGACATCACCCCGGACGTGGTCGAGGACGCGGTCGAGGACGGCGTCGAGTGGGTCGGCAACCGGGTCGAGGACGCGGGCAACTGGACCGCCGACCGGCTCGAGGACGTGGGCTGGGAGTCCGGCGCGGACTGGGTGCGCGAGCAGTCCCGCTCGGTCGCCAACCGGCTGGGCGCCGAGGTCGACGAGATGGACCTCGGGCAGACCGACGACAAGACGAAACTGATCTACGGCAGCGCCGACAAGATCAACGCGACGGCGACCAGGCTGCGGGCCTTCCAGAAGGCCTTCGACGACGCCGGCGGCGGCCTGAAGGGCCTGGACGCGGGGGAGATGAAGGGTGCGACGGCCGACGCGCTGCGCACCGCCGTCGGCACCCAGCCGCCGAAGTGGTTCACCGCCTCCGACGCGTGCGAGAAGGCCGCCGGCGCGGTGGAGTCGTTCGCGGACACCGTGACCTGGGCGCAGGGCCAGGCCCAGACCGCGATCGACAAGTGGAAGGAGGGCACCAAGGCGTCGGAGGACGCGGCCGACGCGCACAAGAAGAAGGTCGAGGACTACAACAACGCCGTCGAGCGGTTCAACAGCCAGCCCGCCGACAAGCAGGACCGGTCGACCATCCCGCCCAGGCCCGGCGAGACCTTCGACGACCCGGGCAAGAAGCTGATGAAGGAGGCGCAGGACATCCTCGCCGAGGCCCGCAAGCAGCGGAACTCGGCCGCTGAGACCGCGCGTTCGGCGGTACGGGCGGCGCGTGACATGGCGCCGGAGAAGCCCTCGTACTCCGAGCAGCTGCGCGACGGGGCCGAAGAGCTGCAGATCATGGGCGACCATGTCGGCGGCGGCATCATCAAGGGCACCGCGGGCATCGTGAACTTCGTCCGCTCGGTCAACCCGATGGACCCGTACAACCTCACCCATCCCGCCGAGTACGCGATGTCCCTGAACAGCCTCGCCGCCGGTCTCGTCGTCGCCGCGAACGACCCGGTCGGCACCGGCACGCAGATGGTCAAGGACTTCATGAAGGACCCGGCCGAGGGCTTCGGCCGGCTGATCCCCGACCTGGCGCTGACCGCCGCCACCGGAGGCGGCGGCGCGGCCGTGAAGGGCATCCGGATCGCCGAGGACGCCGCCGACGCCGCCCGTCTGCGCAGGCTCGTCGACGACGCCCCCGACGGCACCCACAAGCGCCCCGACGACGATCGCTGCACCGACGGCACCGACCCGGTCGACCTCGCCACCGGCCGCATGTTCCTGCCGCAGACCGATGTGGAGATCCCCGGCATCCTGCCGCTGGTGTTCTCCCGGCGCACCGAGTCCGGCACGGCGACCGGCCGCTTCCTCGGCGCCGCCTGGTCGTCCACGGTCGACGAACGCCTGGAGATCGACGCTGTTGGCGTCCTCCACGTCACCGCCGACGGCCTCCTCGTCTCGTATCCGCACCCCGTCCCGGGCGTCCCGACCCACCCCGGCCGGGGCCGGATCCGCCGCGTCCTCGCCCGCGAGGCCGACGGCGACTACACGCTCGCCGACCCCGACACCGGCCTCGTGCGCCGCTTCGCCGCCCCGGCGGGCGCCGAACCCGGCGGCGACGGCACCGCCTGGCTGTCAGGCCTCACCGAGCGCAACGGCCACACCGTCACCGTCGACCGCGCCGACGACGGCCTGCCCCTGGCCCTCGCCCACTCCGCCGGCCACCGCCTGACCCTCACCACCGACGACGGCCGGATCACCGCGCTCGCGCTCGCCGGTGCGGGCCCGGGCGGCACGGACCTGCCCCTCATGGCGTACGGCTACGAGGACGGCGAACTGACCACCGTCACCCGCCCGTCCGGCGCCGCCACCGCCTTCCAGTACGACGAACGCCGACGGGTCATCGCCTGGACCGACTCCAACGGGCACCGCTACGACTACGCCTACGACGACCGGGACCGCGTCGTCGCCGAGGGCGGCGCCGCCGGACACGTCCAGCTCACCCTCGCGTACACCGAGCCCGACGCCGCCACCGGCCACCGCACCACCACCTTGACCACCGCCGGCGGCGCCGTCACCCGGCACCTCGTCGGCCCCGGCTGCGAGATCCTCGCCACCGTCGACGCCCTCGGCCACACCACCCGCTACCGCCACGACCCCGACGGCAACGTCCTCTCCCGGACCGATCCGCTGGGCGCCACCACCACCTTCGGCTACGACGACGAGGGCCGGCTCGTCTCCGCGGTGCGCGCCGACGGGGCCGAACTGCGCTTCGTACGCGGCCCGTTCGGGCTGCCCACCGAGGTCGTCGCCGCCGACGGGGCCCGGACGACCTACGCGTACGACGAGCGCGGCAACCGTACTGCCGTCACCGACCCCACCGGCAACACCACCCACTCCGCCTACGACGAGGCCGGGCGGCTCACCTCCGTCACCGACGCCCTCGGCCGCACCACCCGCGTGGTCTGCGACGCGGCCGGCCGGGTCGTGGCCGTGACCGAACCGACCGGCGCGACCACCCGCACCGAACGGGACTCCCTCGGACGCCAGTTGCGCGTCACCGACCCGGCGGGCGGTGTCACCGAGCTGGAGTGGACCGCCGACGGACAGCTCGCCCGGCGCACCGACCCCGGCGGCGCCACGCGGACCTGGACCTACGACGGCGAGGGCAACTGCCTCACCGAGACCGACCCGTTGGGCGCCGTCACCCGCTACGAGTACGGCCCCATGGACCTCCCGGTCGCCACCACCCGCCCGGACGGCACCCGCCACACCTTCGAGCACGACCGCGACATGCGGCTCACCCGGGTCACCAACCCCCAGGGGCTGACCTGGAGTTACGCCTACGACGCGGTCGGCAACGTGCGGTCCGAGACCGACTTCGACGGCCGCACCCTCACCTACCGGACCGACGCCGCCGGCCGCCTCGCCGAACGCGTCGACGCGCTCGGCGGCACCATCGCCTTCACCCGCGACCCGCTCGGCCAGGTGGTGCGCAAGAACGTCGACGGCCGGACGACCACCTACGCGTACGACCGGGCCGGACGCCTCCTCGAAGCGGCCGGCCCGGACACCGAACTGCGCTACCAGTACGACCGCGCCGGCCGGGTCAAGACCGAACTCGTCGACGGCCGCCCCATCGTCTACGCCTACGACGACCTGGGCCGCCGGATCCGCCGCACCACCCCGACCGGCCACATCACCTCGTACGCCTTCGACGATGACGGACTCCCGCAGCGCCTCACCACCGGCGGCCGGTCGGTCGCCTTCGCCCACGACGCCGACGGACGGGAACTGGCCCGGGTCTTCGACGGCAGCCTCACCCTGGCCTCCGCCTGGGACGAGCACGGCCGCCTCGCCGCCCAGCACATCACCGCCGGCCCCCGCGCCGTCAACAGCCGGGCCTACGCCTACCGCGCCGACGGACGCCTGGCGGGCATCACCGACGGCCTGTCGGGCAACCGCCGCTTCGACCTCGACCCGCTCGGCCGGATCACCGCCGTGCACGCCGCCGGCTGGACCGAGCGGTACGCGTACGACGAGGCAGGCAACCAGACGGCCGCCGACTGGCCGGAAACCCACCCCGGCCACGAGGCGACCGGCCCGCGCGCCTATTCCGGCACCTCGGTCATCCGCGCCGGCGGCGTCCGCTTCGAGCACGACGCCCTCGGCCGGATCACCCTGCGCCAGAAGACCCGCCTCTCCCGCAAGCCCGACACGTGGCGCTACACCTGGGACACCGAGAACCGCCTCACCGCCGTCACCACTCCCGACGGCACCCGCTGGCGCTACCGCTACGACCCGCTGGGGCGCCGCACCGCCAAGCAGCGCCTCGCCGCCGCTGCCGGCGACACCGACACCGATACCGACACGGTCGTCGAGGAGGTCCGCTTCACCTGGGACGGCCTCACCCTCTGCGAACAGACCACCCACCGGCCCGACAGCCCCCACACCGTCGCGCTGACCTGGGACCACCGCGACGTCGTCCCGCTCGCCCAGACCGAACGCATCCTCACCGCCGACGAGCGGCAGGACGAGATCGACCGCCGCTTCTTCGCCATCGCCACCGACCTCGTGGGCACCCCCACCGAACTCGTCGACGAGACCGGCACCGTCGCCTGGCACACCCGCAGCACCCTCTGGGGCACCACCGCCTGGTCCCGCGACAGCAGCGCCTACACCCCGCTGCGCTTCCCCGGCCAGTACTACGACCCCGAGACCGGCCTCCACTACAACCTCTTCCGCCACTACGACCCCGAGACCGCCCGCTACGCCTCCCCGGACCCCCTCGGCCTCGCCCCGGCCCCCAACCCCGTCGGCTACGTCGACAACCCGTACGCGGGCTGCGACCCGCTGGGCCTGGCGCCCGACTGCAAGGAGGAGAAGGCCAAGAAGCGGGCGATCAAGGCCGCCGACGGTGTCATCGAACGGGCCGAGGACGGCAAGCTCCGCAAGCACCCCGACTACCACGGCGACACCATGCACGGCTTCACCGACGAACGGGTCCTGGAGATCCTCAAGAAGCCGGACGCCGTGTACCAGTCGACGGGCGGCTCCGGAAACCTGATCTTCCGGCAGGGCGAGGACGTCGTCGTCACCAAGGGCGTCGGTTCGCAGGCCGGCCAGGCCATCACGGCCTACGGACCCTCCGGCGTCCTCGGCGAATCCGGCGCGACGGCGGTCGGCAACGGCGCCAAGGCCACCGACATCGGCCGGCCCATCACCCACGAGGACATCGTGGAGGGCAGGATTCCCGGCAAGAACGGCAACATGCCCCCGGCGGTACAGATCAAATGACGAGGCACCAGATGCACGTGACCCTGAACGACGGCTGGACCGCGACGGTGACGGACACCCCGCTGTCTCCCACCCCCCGCCTGGGGACCGGCTCCGTGGTCGTCGGCCCCTACACGGACCGGGAGGAGCGCGAGCGGTTCTTCTTCTCGGCCACGTTCGGCAGCATGCACTTCCTCTGGGACACCCCCGACATCCTCCGCTTCGACAAGGAGAGCCGGGACCTGGTCGCGGTGGAGCTCCAACTCCCCTACACCTCGGCGTACGCGGAGACCACCACGCGGCTCCCCGTCCTGCCCGAGATCCGCCCCGGCGGACTGCGCGCGGACGAGGCCAAGGACTGCCACCTGGAGATGTGCACGGCCCTGTGCCGTACCCCCGGAGACGCCGAGCTGATCTGCCTGCGGGACCTCGACGTCCTCGACACCCCGCTGGACGCACGGATCGGCATCGCCCCCGACCTGACCCTCCTCCTTCAGCAGGGCACCGTCGTCGGCTGGACCCTGACCGACCCCGCCCGCCACCTGACCACCGGCTACGCCGCCCCCGACCCGGCCCCGCCCGCCGCCGCCACCCGTCGCCTCTTCAGCGACTGCGTCGACCTGGTCACCCAGCCCCTCTTCGACGACATCACCGACGGCGACCCGGCCGCCCTCGCCCGCCTCCGGGCCGCCGACGAGGCCCTGCGCGCCCAGACCGAGGACCGCGCCCGGGCCGACGCCCTCCTGGAGCTGATCTCGAACACGGTGGAGGACTACGGCGACTGGCACGCCGAGTCACCGTGACGCATCACGTCTCCGGACCGCGCAGTGCGTGGCGCTGGACGAGCCGGGTGATGTCACGTGCGGTGATGATGCCCACCAGAAGTCCGGCCTCGACGACGAGGATCCGCAGGCCGCCTCTGCTCGGGCGCGCCTTGTCGAGGACGTCGTCCAGGAAGGCGTCGGGCGCACAGGTGGTGCACTGAGCGAGCGGGGTCGCGACGTCCCGTACCCGCGAGGTCCCGCGCTGCTCCGCGGGGATCCTGGCGAACTGCGACAGGTCGACCAGGCCGCTGGGGCGGCCTTCCAGGTCGAGCAGGGGCAGGGCGGAATGGCGGGCCCGCATCGCCACGTCGTCGACACAGCGCTCCACGGTGAGCCAGTCGGGACAGGTCTCCACGGGGCTCGACATGGCCTCGGAGGCCCGTACGCCGTGCAGGGCCGCCGCCATTCCCGCCTGGCGGCGCTCCATGTTGGCGACGACAAGGACGAAGAAACCGATGAGCATCGACCAGAGGCCGCCCGGCGCGCCGCGCAGCACGAGCACCCAGCCCCCGGCGATCAGCAGGAAGCCCAGCACCTGGCCGCTGCGTGCGGCCGCCCGTTCGGCCCGGTCCCGGTCTCCGGTGCGCCACCAGATCACGGACTGCACCACACGCCCGCCGTCAAGGGGCGCGGCGGGCAGCAGATTGAACACTCCGAGCAGGAAGTTCACCCACGCCAGCCACACCAGGACCGCCGCGGGCACCGCCCAGCCGAACAGCGCGTCCAGCCCGATGCCCACGCCCAGCGCCGCTCCGCCGATGACCAGACTCGTCAGCGGCCCGCCGGCGGCCACCACGAAGGCCGCGCCGGCCGTACGCGGCTTCCCCATCTGGGTCACCCCGCCCAGCGCCCACAGGGTGACGTCCTGGACGGGGATGTCCCTCCGCCGGGCGAGGACGGCGTGCGCGGCCTCATGGGCGAGCAGGCTCCCGACGAGCAGCAGGGCCCCGACAAGCCCGGCGAGCGTGTACACGGCGCTGGACCGGCCCGGCAGCCAGGCGGGCAGCGTCTGCGCCCCCAGGCTGTAGCCGAAGAGGCCGACGAGCAGGGGCACCGACCAGTGGATGCGCAGCGGTACGCCGAGCACGTGTCCGATCCGCACCGAGCCGTTCATCGCCGTCAGCCGGTCGTGGGTGCCGACCGGCGCGCCGCCACGGCCGGGATGACGCCGCCCGCGAGGACGGCGGTCCGCCGGCGTGCGGTGAGGTGGTGGGTGACGCGGTAGTCCTCGTCCTTGGTGGTGTTGTGCACCAGCAGAGGAGCGTCCTGGGCGTCGCCGAGTCGGCTGCGCAGACCGGTGAGGCGCAGTTCGTCGCCCTGGCTGATCCGGTCGTAGTCCGCCGGGTCGGTGAATTCGAGGGGGAGGACGCCGTAGTTGGCGAGGTTCTGCCAGTGGATGCGGGCGTACGAGCGGGCGAGTACGGCGCGCAGGCCGAGCAGGCGGGGCGTGATCGCCGCGTGCTCCCGGGAGGAGCCCTGGCCGTAGTTGTCGCCCGCGACGACGAGGTGGGCCCCGGTGCGCCGGGCGCGCTCGGGGTAGTCGGGATCGACGCGGGTGAAGGTGAAGTCGGCGAGCCTGGGGAGGTTGGAGCGGTAGGGCAGGGCCTTGGCTCCGGCCGGTGAGATCTCGTCGGTGGAGACGTTGTCGCCGGTCTTGAGCAGCACCGGTCCGTCGAGTGTGTCCGGCAGGGGGTCGAGGTCGGGCAGCGCGGAGATGTTCGGGCCGCGCACGAGTTCCACGGCGGCGGAGGTCTCGGCCGGCGGCGGGGGCTCCAGCATCGCGCGGTTGACCGAGGCGTGTTCGGGCAGGTCGAGGTGCGGCGGCGGGACGCCCTCACGCAGGGCCCAGGCCCGGGGGTCGGTGATCTCTCCGGTGAGGGCCGAGGCGGTGGCGGTCTCCGGCGAGCAGAGCCATACGGAGTCGTCCGAAGTCCCGGAACGGCCGGGGAAGTTACGGGGGAAGGTACGGAGGGAGTGGCGGCCGGCGGCGGGGGCCTGGCCCATGCCGATGCAGCCGAGACAGCCGGCCTGGTGGATCCGGGCCCCGGCGGCGATCAGGTCGAAGACGGCGCCGGTCAGGGTCAGGTCCTGGAGGGTCTCGCGCGAACTGGGGTTGACGTCGAAGCTGACCCCGCCGTGGGTCTGGCGGCCCTTCGCCATGGCGGCGGCGACGGCGAAGTCCCGCAGTCCGGGATTGGCGGAGGACCCGATCACCACCTGGCTGATCGGGGTGCCGGCCGCCTCCCGGACCGGGACGACGTTGCCGGGGGAGGTGGGGGCGGCGATCAGCGGTTCGAGGGCGGACAGGTCGACGACGTCCGTGAGGTCGTACGGGGCACCGGGTTCGGCGGTGAGAGGGCGGAAGTCCTGTTCGCGGCCTTCCGCACGCAGGAACCGCCGTACCGCCTCGTCGGCGGGGAACACGCTCGTGGTGGCGCCCAGCTCCGCGCCCATGTTGGCGATGACATGCCGGTCCATGGCGGTCAGCGTGGCAAGCCCGGGGCCGTGGTACTCGAGGATCCGGCCCAGGCCGCCCTTGACGCCGTGGCGGCGCAGCAGTTCGAGGATGACGTCCTTCGCGCTGACCCAGTCGGGCAGTTCGCCCTCCAGACGGATCCCCCAGATGCGCGGCATCCGCAGGTACAGCGGCTCACCGGCCATCGCCAGGGCCACGTCGAGCCCGCCGGTGCCGACGGCGAGCATGCCGAGCGCGCCGGCGGCGCAGGTGTGGGAGTCGGAGCCGGCCAGGGAGGCGCCGGGGACGCCGAAACGCTGCATGTGGGTGGGGTGGGAGACGCCGTTGCCGGGCTTGGAGTACCAGAGGCCGAAGCGCTGGGCGGCGGAGCGCAGGAAGAGGTGGTCCTCGGCGTTGCGCTCGTCGGCCTGCAGGATGTTGTGGTCCACGTACTGCACGCTCGGCGCGGTGCGCACCCGGTCCAGGCCGAGCGCCTCCAGTTCCTGCATCACGAGCGTTCCGGTGGCGTCCTGGCAGAGGGCCTGGTCGACGCGCAGCCCGATCTCCTCTCCCGGCGCCATCCGGCCGTCGACCAGGTGCGCCGCGATGAGCTGGTGCGACACGGTGAGCGGCTCGGTCATGGTCCTCACCCTCCGATGGGCACATTCGCCCGAGGGCCACCGGCCCCGCGCTCACCCATCCGTCCTCGCGGATACCCGCCGCCGCCCGGTCGAACCGCTCACTCCGGGGTCAGCGTGTACGTACCGCCCTCGCGGCCCCACTCACCGCCGCCTGGGCGAGGGCCCGCCGCGGGCGCAGTGTTGTCTTGACAACAGTTGCCTGGTCGTCAACGCTTGAGGAGTGGCAGCTTCCACCAGCGGTCTGCGCGATCATCTCGGCTACTGGCTCCGGCGGCTTTCCGACGAGGTCCACGGCCGGTTCGAGCGGGAGCTCGCCGAGCACGGCGTGACCGTCTCCCAGTGGGGGGTCCTGATCACCGTCCACCGCGGCGACGCCACCACCACCCGGGAGGTGGCCCGGTACCTGGGCATCGACGCCGGGGCGGTCTCCCGCCTGGTCGACCGGCTGGCCGCCAAGGGCCTGATGACCCGCGAGCCGGACCCCGCCTCCCGCCGCACGCTGCGCCTCGCGCTCACCGAGACCGGCCGTGACCTGGCCCCGCGCCTCGCCGAGATCGCCGACCGCAACGACGCCCACTTCTTCGCCGACCTCGGCCCGGACCGGCGCCGGCAGCTGGAGGACTGGATCCGGCACCTGACAGGCGAGGCCCCGCCGCAAGTAGACCGATCGGCGGAGGGGACTACGTAATCCGCAGTCAGGCCGTCCCCCGAGCGCTCGGTCCGGCTTGCCCGGGCCACGTAAAGGAACGATCAAGCAAACGGAAGATGTATCAGAAGTGGGGGCAATGTGAACGGCAGTCGTACAACTGGTAGTTGGTAGAGGGTTTTCAGCCGTCCGCCCGGCTGCTTAGATTCCGTTCGAATCAGAGACCGACTGGGGGAGGACCCTGCATGTCCCGCACCATGGAATCTCCGTCGCAGGCACAGGACTTGACGATGGGGAGGGCTCGGTCCGCAGGTCTGGTCAGCCGGCGGCGGTTCGCCTGTCTCGCTTCGGGAGCGGTCCTGATCGCGTCGCTCACGACGGCCTGTGCGAACGCCGACGCCAGCAGCGGCGCGGGGAAGGCGTTGCAGGCGAGCGGGTCCACCACGGTGGCGCCCGTCGCCGCGGACGCCGCCGAGGCGCTCAAGGCGCAGGGGCTGAACATCACCGTTGCCACGCAGGGCGGTTCGGCCGGTGGGATCTCACAGCTCGGGGCCGGGCAGATCGACATCGCGCTGAGCTCGAAGCCGGTGTCCGACGAGGACAAGGCGGCCAGCCCCAAGACCGACTACGTCACCACGCAGATCGGCTCCGACGCCGTGGGCGTCATCATCAGCAAGCAGGTCGCGGACGCCGGGGTCAAGAACCTGACCGTCGACCAGGTGAAGGGCCTCTTCGAGGGGAAGATCACGAACTGGAAGCAGGTCGGTGGCCCCGACCTGGCGGTCTTCGTGTACGACAAGGAGCCCGGGCGGGGTACCCGCGAGGTGCTCGACAAGTACCTGTACCACGGGGAGAAGCCCCCGCCGCCGCCGAGCTCCGGCAACTACGCGATCGTGGGCGGCAACCTGGAGACCCGCAACAAGCTCGAATCGACGCCGGGCGCTGTCGCTCCGCTGTCGACCGGCTTCGTCGAGGGGCGCGACAAGCTCGCCGTCGTCACCCTGGACGGAATCGCCCCGTCGTCGGAGAATGTCGCCACCGGCAAGTACCCGATGAGCCGCCCGCTCTACATGCTCACCAACGGGCAGCCGAAGGGCGACGCGAAGAAGTTCATCGACTACATCCTCTCCGACAAGGGGCAGCCGCTTCTGACCAAGCACGGCTACCTCACTCTCAAGCAAATCGGGAAGTAGCAGGTGACAGCGAAGACACTGGTGCGGCAGCCCGCCGCACCGGAAGCGTCACTTCGCCCGCACCCCTCCCGGTGGGTGTGGGCCTGGGTGGGCGCCGGCACGGTCTCCGTCGCCGGCGTCATGCTGGTGCTCCTCGGCTACCTCGGCGCCGGCGTGCTCAGCGGCACGGTCGACTGGATCGGCCTCCTGGCGGAACCGATGTGGAGTCCGACCGACTCCGTCTTCGGCGGACTGGCCATGATCTACGGCTCGGCCGTCGTGTGCCTCATCTCGCTGGTGCTCGCCGTGCCGGTCGGCTGGGCGGGGGCCATCGCGCTCTCCGAGTACCTTCCGCCCCGGCTCGCCCGGCCCCTGCGCATGAGCGTGGAGCTCCTCGCGGCCGTCCCCTCCATCGTGTACGGACTCATCGGCATCATGGCGGTGCGCCCCTTCATCGCGTGGATGGGTGATGTGCCGGGCGGCGACAGCCTCCTGGCGGCCGGGATCGTCCTGGCCGTGATGATCATGCCGACCATCGTGGCCGTGAGCGTGGACGCCCTGTCCGCCGTCCCGGACCGGTACCGCGAAGCCGCCTACTCCCTGGGACTCACGCGGCGGGAAGTCGTCCGGTCGGCGGTCCTGCCACAGGCCCGCCAGGGGATGAGAGCCGGTGTGCTCCTGGGTCTCGCCCGGGCGCTCGGCGAGGCGATCGCAGTCTTCCTGGTCGTGGGAAGGGCTGACGGAAGGCTGCCCACGTCGTTCGACGAGTTGCTCGACTCGCTCGTCCATCCCGGGCAGACGCTCACCACCAAGCTGGCTGGACCGGAGCCGGTTCTGGCAGGAACCTCCGGCCCTTACTTCGCTGCGATCTGCGGGCTGGGCCTGATCCTCCTCGCTCTGGTCGCCGCCGCTACCGTGTGGGGCATCCGCCGCACGTCGGGCCCCGGTTCCGCGATGCGGGGCAGCCGGAAGCGGCAGTCGTCGCGGATGCGCGGGGAGCTCGACAAGGCCGTGGGGCTGCTGCGCGTGGGGGCGCTCCTTCTGCCCGGCGCGCTGCTCGTGGCCATGCTCGCCGTCCT
The DNA here is from genome assembly GCF_041270065.1 of Streptomyces fradiae. Taxonomy (NCBI): domain Bacteria; kingdom Bacillati; phylum Actinomycetota; class Actinomycetes; order Kitasatosporales; family Streptomycetaceae; genus Streptomyces; species Streptomyces fradiae. The sequence continues at coordinate 7,197,664 of NZ_CP065958.1, forward strand.
TGTGACACGGGGGAGCGCGGCCTTCGCTCCGTCGTTCTGGTTCACGTCCGCGGTCGGTTCGTCCGGCGGCGGGGTGAGTGACCAGATCCTCGGCACACTCCTTCTCGTCGTGACCACGGGGCTCATGTCACTGCCCCTGGGATTCGGGGCGGGCATCTTGCTCGGTGTCAACGCCTCCGCCCGCGCTGCACGCGTCCTGCAGACGGTGACCGTGGTGGTGGGCGGGACGCCGACCATCCTCCTCGGCCTCGCCGGGTTCGTGATCATCTGCAGCACCATGGGCTGGGGCCGGTCGTGGCTGGCGGGTGCCATCGTGCTCGTGCCGGTGGTCGTACCCGTGGTCGCGCTCACCACGGCAGGACGGGTCAGCGGCATGCCTGCGGAGATGACCGAGAGCGCGCTCGCGCTCGGCCTTTCGCGCGCTCAGTACATCCGGTCCGTCGTCGTTCCGTACGCCTGGCCGGCCACGCTCACCGGGCTCCTGCTCGGCCTCGCCCGTGCCGCGGGGGAGACCGCACCGCTGTTGTTCACCGCCACGGTGGTCTTCGGCGCGCCGGCGCTGCCCAGCGGGATCGTGAACGCTCCCGTGCAGGCCCTGCCCACGCACATCTTCAACCTGTCCCAGGACTCGGGCGACCCGCTGGCGGTCTCGCAGGCGTGGGGCAGCGCGCTGGTCCTGGTACTCATCACGGCTGTACTGCTCTGCGTGGCGGTCGCGCTGCGCAACCGCTTCGAGGGGGAGCGATGGACCACGTAATCGCTGTACGAGAACTCCGGGTGCGGGACCGGGAGAAGACCCTCGTCGGACCCGTCTCCTTCGGCCTGGAGCAGGGGTCGACCACCGGCCTCTGCGGGCCGTCGGGCGCCGGCAAGTCGACGGTGCTGCGCGCGCTCGTCGACCTCCTTCCCGCCGGGCTCACCCGGGACGGGCACCTCGAAGTCCTCGGACGCCCGATCGCACCCCGGAAGGGTGACGCCGACCTGAGGACCAAGGTTGTGCTCGTGCCTCAGGCGCCGGTGGTGTTCGGCGGCAGCATCCTCGACAACGCCCTCTTCGGGATCCGGCACGTCATGCGGGCCTCTCGCGAGACCCTGCGTGACCGGGCCGAAGAGGCCCTGAACGAGGCAGGCTTGTGGAAGGAGGTCTGCGACCGGCTCGACTCGCCGGCCCAGAACCTGTCGGTCGGTCAGCGCCAGCGACTGTGTCTCGCGCGCGCCCTGGCCCTGGAGCCGGCGGCTCTGCTCCTCGACGAGCCGACGAGCGCCCTGGACGAGCGCAGCCGGAACACGGTCGAGGAGTCCGTGGCCGCGCTGCGGGGTCGCCGGACCGTCCTGCTGGTGTCGCACGACCCCGCGCAGGTCGCGCGGCTCTGCGACAGGACGGTGCAGTTGGACCCGCCCGTGGCGGTGCCGAGCCCTGCTCCGGTGGGCTGATCGTTCGGAGGGCGGCAGCTCTCCCGGTGGGCGGTCGGCGCGTTGCGCCGACCGCCCACCAGTCGTTTCCGCGCAGGAGATCACGTCTGCTCGAAGCGCCTCCGCAGGGCGAGCGAGACATGGACCAGGCCGATGAGCACCGGCACTTCGATCAGCGGGCCGACGACTCCGGACAGCGCCTGTCCCGAGGCGAGGCCGAACGTGCCGATCGCGACGGCGATGGCGAGCTCGAAGTTGTTGCCTGCCGCGGTGAAGGCGAGGGTCGCGGTGCGGTCGTACGGCAGCCCCGCGGCCTTGCCGAGCGCGAAGGAGCCGAAGAACATCACCGCGAAGTAGACCAGGAGCGGAAGGGCGATGCGCGCCACGTCGAGCGGCTGCGACGTCACCGTCCTCCCCTGGAGGGCGAACAGCACGACGATCGTGAACAGCAGGCCGTAGAGCGCCCAGGGGCCGACGCGGGGCAGGAACTTCTGCTCGTACCCGTCCGTGCCCAGTCTCCGCTCGCCGATCCGGCGGGTGAGGAAGCCGGCCAGCAGGGGCACGCCGAGGAAGACGAGGACGTTGAGCGCGATCTGCCACGGTGAGACGTCCAGGCCCTGGCCGTCACCGAGCCCCAGCCACCGCGGCAGCAGGTCGAGGTAGAACCAGCCCAGAAGGCCGAACGCCACCACCTGGAAGAAGGAGTTGAGGACGACGAGGACGGCGGCGGCCTCCCGGTCGCCGCAGGCGAGGTCGTTCCAGATGATCACCATCGCGATACAGCGGGCGAGGCCCACGACGATCAACCCGGTGCGGTACTCCGGGAGTTCGGGCAGGAAGACCCAGGCGAGGGCGAACATGACCGCCGGGCCGACGATCCAGTTGACGACCAGCGAGGAGACCATCAGCCGGCGGTCGCCCGTGACGGTGTCGAGGCGGTCGTAACGCACCTTCGCGAGCACCGGGTACATCATCACGAGCAGTCCGACGGCGATGGGCAGCGAGATGCCGCCGACCTCCACCGCGGCGAGAGCACCACTCAGCCCGGGGATCAGCCGTCCCAGGACGAGACCGGCGGCCATCGCGAGAAGGATCCAGACCGCCAGGTAGCGGTCGAGGGTCGACAGACGCCGGGTGAGCGCTGCCGTGGAGGTGGTGTCCGGGTCGGTGAGCGTCACGGGCGCCGCCTCGGGAAGGAGCCGGTGTCCGTGATCGCATCAGCCTCGACTGAGGTGAGCATGAGGGGATGCTCTCACATCACTGAGAACTGACACCAGTCTTCGATGATGTCAGTTCCTGTTGATGTCTTCCTGTTGATGTCAGCAGCTCCGCTTGCGGCCGCTCTCGGTCGTCTCCTGCGCGACGGCCGCGAGGCGGGTCAGTTCGCCCGCGAGTGCGGACAACGCCTCGGGCTTGAGGTGGTAGTACGTCCACCGCCCGCAGGGCTCGGTGTCGACGAGGCCCGCCTCGCGCAGCACCTTCAGGTGGTTGGACAGGTTGGTCTGTCGAGCCCCCGTCTCCTCGACCAGGTGGGTCGTGCAGAGGGACTCGCGCGCCAGCAGCGTCACGATCTGAAGGCGCAAGGGGTCGGCCAGCGCCTTCAATACGTCACTGTCGACTGATGTCAGCATATACTGATACTCTCATGTCCGGGGGTGTCGCGGGCACCGCATTCCCCATTCTCCTGCAGGGTTCCGGTCGGCATGCCACCCCTCCTCACCCACCAGGCACCATCCGCACCACCCGAGGATCGACATGGCCACCGTCCCCCGCGCTTCTGTCCTTTTCGTCTGCGTCCACAACGCCGGCCGCTCGCAGATGGCCGCCGCCTGGCTCCAGCACCTGTCCCGGGGACGCGTCGAGGTCCGCTCCGCCGGCACCCTGCCCGCCGACCAGATCAATCCCCAGGCCGTCGCCGCCATGGCCGAGGTGGACATCGACCTGGTCGGTCTCACCCCGCGCGTGCTGACCCCGGAGATGGTGAAGAGCAGCGACTACGTGATCACCATGGGCTGCGGCGACACCTGCCCCGTCTTCCCGGGCAAGCAGTACCGCGACTGGGCGCTGCAGGACCCGGCGGGCCAGGGCCTCGACGTCGTGCGCCGGATACGCGACGAGATCAAGGAGCGCGTCGCGGACCTCGTCGCCGAGATCGACGGGACGGCGTCCGACGCCTACGACGGGCACGACGCGGACGTCAGCGGACATCGAGCGGACGACGCAGCGTGATCTGATCGACGTCGGAGGTCCGTACGGTCAGCGCCAGCTCCCAGGCGCCCGGCGTCGGCACCTGGAAGCCGGAGACGGTCCAGTGGCCTTCGGATGCCCGCCGCACCGGGACCGGTAGGGGACCGATGCCTTCGGGCGACGTCAGAGTGGCCCGTACCTCGGGCACGTCGAGGAGCCCGCCGGCCGGGTCGGTCACGGTCACATGGAACGCGTTGGCGCCGGCCCGTCCGGGATCCACGACGATGTCGGCCTTCCCCTTCCCCTGGGGGCTGCCAGTGTCGAACGGCGCCTCAAGGGAGACGACGGCAACGGCCCCCGCCTCCGTCGCCGATTGTTCCGAACGCGCGGGTTCCGTGGTGGTCAGAACCGTGGTGATCGCCAGAACGGCCACCCCGAGGACGGCCTCCGTCGCCACCCAGCGCCGGAGAGTCCGCCGCGGGGTGGGACCGTCCTCCAGACGGGCGGTCCAGCGGCGCGAGACGTAGCCGAGGCACAGCAGCAGCGCCACCCCGCCCGCCTTGGCGAGCAGCAGGAGCCCGAAGCGGGTCTCGGTCAGGCCGGGCAGCGTACCCACCTGGCGCCACGACTGATAGAGCCCGGTGACCACGAGCACACCCACGCTGACGAGCGCGACCCGCGAGAACCGGGCCACCACCTCCGCGGGCAGAGCGTCGACTCGTGTCAACGCGAGGGTCAGGACGCACAACCCGCCGATCCATGTGCCGGCCGCCATCAGATGCACCACATCGACAGGTACGGCGACAGCGGTCTGCAACCCCGCCGAGGCATGCTCGGCGCCGGCCCAGGTACAGGCGAGCGCGGCTCCCAGGAGCAGTGCGGTGACGACCGCGGCACGGCTCGAAGCCTCCGCGGGTGCCTTCCGCCACCGGATCCATACCACGGCGCCCGCCGCCAGCAGCCCGAGGCGCACACCGAAGAGCACCCCTGCCTTGGTTCCCCAGGCCTCGCCGAGTCGCGCGACATCGGCGACATCCCCGAGCTCCCCGGAGCCGGTGTACGCGCCCCGGAGTGCGAGCAGGGCGAGCGTGCACGCGAGCAGCACCGACCACCCCACCACCACCGCACGGCGCGTCAGGCGGTGCTCCCGTCCCTGCGGCCGGCACACCAGCAGGAAGCAGACCGCACCCGTCAGGAGGAGCATCCCGGCGTACGCGCCGAAGCGCGCTGCCGCGTAGGCCCACCCGACGGGGCCGGCGTCCGGATCGCGCACGCTCGGCACTGTGCCGGCGGCCGTCGCCGACGGGGCGCCCACGGAGAACGTGAACGCGCCCGCCACCGGGTGGCTGTCGGCGGACACCACCTGGTACGCCACTGTGTACGTCCCCTGGGGCAACTGCCCCCGCAGACCCACCGCGTACGAGCCGCCGCCTTCCTCGACAGGCCGCGCGTCGTCCACCCGCCGGCCGGCGGGATCAAGCACGCGAACGGCGTCGGCGCTGAGTGCGATCTCCTCGGTGAAGGTCAGCATCACCCGGGACGGGGCTTCGGCGACCACCGCCCCGCGCGCGGGCGTACTGCCGGTGAGCACGGCGTGCGCGTCGGCCGGAGGGGCTCCGGCGACGAGCAGGCCCAGACCGGCCAGCAGGGCGACGACCCAGCGGCGCGCGCGGGAGACGGTGACCGTCATGGCAGCCTTTCCGGATCAGGCGTTGCTGCGGCGACGGCTGGTGACCAGGGCTGTGCCGAGTCCGGCCGCGCCCAGGACGATCCCGGCGATGCCGAGCCACCGCTCGGTGCCGTGCTCGCTGTCGTCGTGCGCCTGCGCCTTGTCGGCGCCGTGGTCATCGCCGCCGGAAGGCTTCGCGGCGGGCGCGTTCGAAGCCGGTGCCCCGCCGTGGTGGTCGTCGGTCGCCGCGGAGAGCTTCAGTACGGCGGCCGGGTGCTCCGGCTCCTCCTGGCCCGCCACGGGCGGCTCGATCCAGCGCACGACCTCCTTGTTGTCGTACGTCTGCAGCGCCTTGAGGACGAGTTCGTCCGCGTCCTCGGGCAGTTGGCCGAGCGACAGCGGGAACTTCTGGAAGTAGCCCGGCTGGATGCCCTTGTCGGTGGCGGTCCAGGTGACCTTGCTGACGGCCTCGGTGATGCTCTTGCCGTGCAGCGTCAGCGGCTTGGCGAGCTTCGTCCTGGTCACCTCGATGGTCCACCCGGGCACCGCCTGCGGCATGACCGAGGCCAGTGGGTGATCGGCCGGGAACGACACCTCGACCTTGGTGGTCGAGGCGTTCGGCCGCTCGTTGGGGACCTTGACGTTCACGGTGGCGTAGCCGCCCTTGGCGGCGGTGCCCTCCGGCTGGACGGACACATGGGCGAAGGCGGGGGAGGAGGCGAGTGCGAGGCCGGCGACCGTGGTCGCGGCGAGGATGCCGAGGCGTGCGGAAGTGCGCATGAGTGTGACTCCGTTGGTGCAGGGCCCCGAGCGGTGCCTCGCAGGGCACACGCGTACCGGGGCGGGAAGGATGGATGACGACGTCAGCCGAGGACGGCCATCCACCGCGGAGGTCCGCGTCGAGTCACCTCATGTGAGAGGAGGAGCTGAGGGCCGAGGGGTGCCGCCGCCCGCCAGGACAGAGCACGCGGAAGACCGGATACGGGTGCAGCCGGACACCAACGCCACTGTCGCACCAGGACGTTGAGGATGCGCCGTACGTACGCGACGACGTCGGAGCCGTACAGGCAGGCGAGTTCGCGGACCTGGGCCGCTGCCGCGTCGCCGCTGCGGAGCAGCCATGCGACGCCGGCCGCCGCCACGAGGTGACCGCAGAGCATCGGGAGCGTGGGAAGAACGGCCGTCCAGGGCAGGGGAGTCATGCCCTGGTCCATCGCCCCCATGGAATGCGGCATCGGGCTCACCGGCATCGTGGCCGAGAAGAAGGCGTGCAGCCCGATCTGCGAAACGGCGAGAACACCCGAGCTCATCGGCATGGTCAGACGACGGCGGGCAAGGGGTGCCACCACGAGGGTGACGGCCGCTGAGCCCTCCGAGATCGCGCTCCAGGAGGGCGACGCTCCCGTGGCCACACTGTGGCCGCAGGCGGACATCACCACGCTCAGCCAGGTGAGGAGCAGGGCGCGGACGAGGCCGGCTCCCGGCAGCGAGCGCACACCCGGATTCATCCCCACCCCCCTGCGGGCTACACGTCGACATGCCTGGTGTGAAAGGAAGCTGACAGAACGTCAAAACAGCGCGAAGACAGGCCAGTCCGAGCAGCGGGACGGCGCGCGCCTCACTCTAACCCGTTGATTCGATGAATCTCTAGACAGGAGGTGGTGATCACCCTAGGCTCACGACGCCTGCCACACCACAGGGGGAGTCGGACGTGTCCCACAACAACAAGCCTGTCTCCAGAAGGAACGTCGTCCAGGGCGCCGTACTCACCAGCGCGGCCCTGATGGTCAACGTCCCGACCGCATCCGCGGCCGGAGGCAACCCCGTGAATGTCGCACCACCCACCACCGTCGGCGAGGGCGGCCTGTTGAACTTCACCGAGGGCTCGGCTGCCCTCCACCCCGACCGGACGGTCAAGAGCGCCTGCCAGTTCTGCAACTCGAACTGCGCGATCTCCGTCGGCGTCCGTGCCGACCGTGTCATCAGCGTCCAGGGCGCGTCCGGCGACCCGGTGCAGCAGGGCAACATCTGCGTCAAGGCCCCGATGATGGCCGAGATCACCCACAACCCCCTGCGCCTGACCAAGCCCCTGATCCGTACCGGCGGCCGGAAGGGCTCCAAGGAACCCGCATTCCGCGAGGCCACGTGGGACGAGGCGCTCGATCTGATCGCCCGCCGTCTCCTCGCGCTGCGCGACAGCGGTCAGGTCGCCGCGATCGCCAACCGGACCACCGGCCGTCTCCCCCGGGGCACCGGGTCCCTGGTGGCGCGCCTGTTCACGCTCCTCGGCAGCCCCAACAACACCGACGTCGGTCCGGTCTGCAACGACGCCGGCGGCAACGCCCTCAAGGCCACCTTCGGCCTCGGCAACTTCACCAACGGGTACGGCACGGACGGCGCCACCGGCCAGGACGACCTGGGCTCCGCCGACTACTTCCTCTTCCTCGGCACCAACCAGGCCGAGACCCATCCCGTCACCTTCGACTACCTGCTCCGCGGGAAGGCCCGTACGGGTGCCAAGCTCGTGGTCGTCGACCCCCGGGAGACTCCCACGGGTGCGCTCGCCGACGAGTGGATCTCCCCCAAGCCGCACACCGACCTGGCTCTGGCCCTGGGCATGCTGCAGCACATCCTCGACAAGCGCCTGTACGACCGGGAGTTCGTCGACCGCTGGGTCCTCGGCTTCAAGGAGCTTCAGGCCCATATGGCGGCGTCGGGATACACCCCGGAGTGGGCCGCCGACGTGACGGGCGTCCCGGCCGACACCATCCGCCGTATCGCGCGCGAGTACGCCCGCGCCGACAAGGCGGCCATCTTCTGCAACGCCGGCATCTCGCACCAGCTCGGCGCCTTCGACACGTACCGCGTGCTCACGTTCCTCGCCGCGGTCACGGGCAACATCGGCCGGCTCGGCACCGGGTGCAACTTCATGCACAACACCTGGCCCGGCGACCTGCACCTGCCCGCGCTCACCGTCCGTACGCCCGACGTGGGCACCGCGCTGCCCGTGGGGCCCGACTACTTCGCCGAGGCCATCCTCACCGGCAAGCCGTACCCCCTCAAGGCGATCATCACCCAGGGCAACCCGCTGATCTCCTCCGCCAACACGGAGAAGGTCAAGGAGGCGTTCCGCAAGCTCGACTTCTACGTCTACACCGGCCTGTTCATGGAGGAGGCGGCGTACTACGCCGATGTCGTCCTCCCGGTGAGCTCGCCGCTGGAGTACGAAGGCGTGTACATGCGGCGCGACGACCGGGCGATCCGCTGGCAGGAGGCCGCGGTTCCGCGCTGCGGTGAGTCGAAGACCGACTACGAGATCTGGATCGACCTCGCCCACGCCTTCGCCCGCCAGGACCGCCGGAAGGGTCACGCGTACTGGGCCGATTCCTTCCCCCTGGCCTGGAAGGACTACTCGACCCTCTGGGCCGAGTTCGTCAAGCACACCCCGGGCGTGGGCGGAATGACGCAGGAGCGGATGCAGAAGCGCACGGAGCCGCTGCGCTGGCCCTGCCCGACGCCCGACCATCCGGGCGTCAGCGCGCTCTACCAGGACCATCCCTCCTGGTACGAGGCCGCCGAGTCGCTCGGCGCCAAGAAGGGGCAGCGCTTCCTCACTCCCAGCGGCAAGATCGAGATCTACACCGAGGAGCTGGACCGGCAACTCGCCACGGCCGGACACGCGGCACTGCCCGGCTTCTACACCCACCCCGAGGTGACCGGCGCCCACCCCACGCTCACCTACGAGAAGCGCTTCATCACCAGCCCGATCAACCCGCAGGCCGTCACGCATCCGGTGCGGCTCGGTGTGCGGGGCGACGGCTCCGTCCACCGCGACTACCCGCTCATGGGCATGACGGGCCGGCCGAGCGTGGTCCACTTCGCCTCCGTCACCCACTGGACGCCCACCGGCGCCCGGCTCAACGGGATCAGGCTTCTTCAGATCCACCCCGACACGGCGCGCAGGCTCGGCATCGAGGACCGCGACGACGTGGTCGTGGAGAGCCCACGGGGCAAGGTCACGGCCACGGCCCTGTACTGGGAGGGCATCCGGGAGGACACCGTCTTCCTGCCCAACACGTTCGGCCCCGCACAGAAGCTCGCGGAGGAGCTGGGCGCCGATCACTACGAGGCGGCGAACGCCCTCGTCGACGACCGCTACTACGACAACCTCTCCGGCCAGCAGGCCTACAAGTGCTTCGCCTGCCGCGTCACCAAGGCGCCGGCCTGAACCGATTCCCCGCAGTCCGCCCGACAGACCTCCTCCGCATGACACCCCCTGTCGGGCACCCCGGCCCTGCCTCCCTCGCGCGTCCCCACCGCGCGGAGGCAGGGCCATTTCCCCTGCCAGAGAGGCGAATGGGGTGCCTCTCGTCACGTCTCAGGTCAGTTGCGCAAAGATTCGACAACTGTAAAACTAGACAGATGGCACAGCTTGAGGTGATCGACCCCGTAACATGCTGCACCCCCGTCATAGCCGCGCCCCTCGACGAGGAGCGGGCCGCGGGCACGGCCAAGATGTTCAAGGCCCTGGGCGACCCGATCCGGCTCCGCCTGCTCTCGATGATCGCGTCCGCAACGGGTGACGGCGAACTGTGCGTCTGTGATCTGACCGGCCCCTTCGACCTGTCGGCGCCGACGATCTCGTATCACCTCAAGATCCTCCGCGAAGCGAATCTGGTCACCTCCGAGCGCCGTGGCACCTGGGTCTACTACCGCCTCCGGCGGGACAATCTGAGCCTGCTCTCCGGTCTGCTCGCCGTTCCGAGCATGGGGGAGCTGGCGGTCGCCGAGGCCTGACGTTCACACCAGCACGCCGAGGTCCAGCCCTTCGGAGATCGTGGCGGAGAGGGCTGCACTCTTCGGATCCTTTGCCCGCACGGGCTGATCGCCGCCGCACGCGCAGGGCCGCAGCCAGCCACGCTCGACCGCCTTGGCCCCGGCCTCGAACCTGCTGCGGGCGCCCAGCCGCTCCATCATGTCGGCGATGGTGCGGCGCGCGGTGCGCAGGCCCAGGCCGAGCTTCTTGCACACCGCCTCGTCGGTGAGTCCCTGACCCATCAGACGGAGCATCTCCTTTTCGAGCGGAGTCGGCTGGTCGCCCTCGCAGGTTCCTGGGGCGTCCAGCGGCGTCATGCTCTCGCAGAGGCGCTCGAACAACGCGATCAGCCCGGTGATGTACCCGGCACCCGACACCTGCACCGCCCCGGCGCACGGGTCGGCCGGGTCGGCGGGCAGCAGGGCCGTGGTCCGGTCGTAGACGACGAGCCAGAGGGGGAGGGTCGGCGCGGTGCCGACCTTGCCGCCGTTGCGGGCGATCCAGCGCGCGTAGGCGAGGCCGGCCCGGTCGTTGTAGACGCTCTCCAGGTAGACGTTCCACACCAGGACCCCGCGGTCCAGCATGTGCTGGTCGACCGGGCGACGGGCGTGCATCGCCTCGGCGCTGTTGGCGTCGGCGGGGAGCAGGGAGACGCACTCGGTGGTGGTCCGGCCGGCCAGGCGCTCCATGCGCGCGTGGATCGCGGCCTGGGACTCGAGGCGCTCCCAGCCCGCGTGGGTGCCTCGCGCCTGGGCGTCGTCGTACTCCTCGGAGAGCCGGTCCACGGCCGCCTTGATGTGGACGAACTCCTGCTGGCGACGGAGGAGTTCGGACTGCTGCCGCTCCAGCATCGTGCGCAGCGCGAGTGGTGGCCGGGTCGGTACGAGGGTGCCGGACATCTGGCGCAGCAACGAGAGCTCGACGAGACGGTTCACGCTCTGGCGTACGGCGGCCTCCGGTGCGTCGACGCCGAGCGGAAGGTCGTCCAGGTGGCACCCCGGCCGGTCGAGTGCGAAGCGGTAGATCGTGTGCGCCAGTTCGTCCAATCCCAGTGACTGCAACATCCGCCCCCCAGGCCTGCTGCTGAATTGAATTTCTTCAAGATAGCACGGTGCTTGATCATCTGATCGGTGCCGAGTGAGCGGATCCGATCATGGGAGGCAGCATGTTGCCCGGCAACTTGCTGCCCCCGGAAGGAACTTCTCAGCCACACCGGAGCACCCGCAGTCTCGATCACGTCACCGGCGGCGTCGTGACGTCACGGCGCCACGACCATCGGGAGAGGCTTTGAGCTCGTTCGAGACAGATCTGCGGATGAAGGCCGAGAGCGTCACGATCCGACCCCTGCAGACCTTCGACAAGCGGGTGAAGGTCCTCGGCTCCAAGAGCTACTCCAACCGCTACCTGGCGCTCGCCGCCCTGTCCGGTGAGTCCACCACGATCGAGGGCGCCCTGGTCTGCGACGACACGCAGTTCCTCGCGGGTGCGCTGCGCGCCTTCGGCCATGTCGACGTGGACATCGACGCCGCGGCCGAGCGGATCACGGTCACGCCCACCGGCCGGCCGATGACGGCCCCGGCCGAGGAGGTGTACGTCGGAGCGGCGGGCACCCCGATCCGGTTCCTGATCTCCATGGCCGGCCACGCCGAGGGGACGACCGTGCTCACCGGCACCAAGCGTATGCAGGAGCGCCCCATGGGCTCCCTCCTCGAAGCCCTCCCCGGCCTCGGCGTGACGGCCGAGGCCGTCCGCGGCAACGGCAGCCCGCCGATCAAGGTCACCGGCCCGAGCTTCCGCGGCGGCTCCACGCGGATCAGCGGCGCGGTCAGCTCCCAGTTCACCTCCAGCCTCCTGGTCAACGCCACGCGCGCCGAGCAGGACACCGAGGTCCACGTCATCGACGACCTGATCTCTAAGCCCTACGTCGAGATGACGATCGCGGCCCTCGCCGAGATGGGCGTCGTCGTCGAGCGCGACGGCTACACCCGCTTCAAGGTCGCCGCCGGCCAGAAGCTGCGCGGCGGCACGGTCAGCGTCGAGCCCGACGCCTCCGGCATGTCGTACTTCCTCGCCGCCGCCGCGGTGCTCGGCGGCACGGTCACCATCCCGGGCATCGGCAAGTCGTCCAAGCAGGGCGACGTCGGACTCGTCGAGGCCCTGGTCCGCATGGGCTGCACCGCCGAGGTAACCGACGACTCCATCACGCTGACCGGCGGGGAACTCCACGGCATCGACATCGACATGGAGACCATGCCCGATGTGGTCCCGACCCTCGCGGTCGTCGCCGCCTTCGCCCAGGGCACCACGCACATCAGCAACATCGCCAGCCTCCGGATCAAGGAGTGCGACCGCATCGCGGCCGTCACCACCGAGCTGCGCAAGATGGGCATCACCGTCGAGGAGTTCCCCGACGCCATGACCATCACCGGAGGAACCCCGCAGGGCACGGTCATCGACACCTACGACGACCACCGCATCGCCATGTGCTTCGCCATCGCCGGCCTGCGCACCGAGGGCGTCGTCATCAAGGACCCCGGCTGCGTCGCGAAGTCCTTCCCGACCTTCTGGAAGACGCTCGACAGCCTCCACGACGACGACATCGCGAGCACCCTGTGAGCGCCGGAACCCCGGGCATCCTGCTGGTCCTCGACGGTTGGGGACACGCGGCGGCCGGTGAGGCCAACGCCCTGACCGCGGCCGCCACGCCGTACCTCGACGGACTGCTCGCCACCTGCCCGACCGTCCTCGCCGACGCCTCCGGCACCGCCGTCGGACTGCTCCCCGGGACGGTGGGCAACTCGGAGATCGGCCACATGGTCATCGGCGCCGGCCGCCCCATCCCGTACGACAGCGTGCTCGTCCAGGAGGAGATCTCCAGCGGACGCATGCGCTCGAACGAGGCCCTGACCGAGGTGCTGAAGGGCCTCGCCGCGAGCGGCGGCGCCCTGCACCTCATCGGGCTCTGCTCCGACGGCATGATCCATGCCAACGTGCAGCACCTGCAGGAACTGCTCCGTATCGCCGCGCAGTTCGCCGTGCCGCGGGTCCGCGTCCATGCCATCACGGATGGGCGGGACGTCGCCGACCACACGGCCGCCGCCTACTTGGGCCTCGTCGACACGTTCTTCGCCGAGGCGGGCATCGGAGAGGTGGCGACGGTCGTCGGACGCGGGTACGCACTCGACAAGAGCGGCAACCTCGAACTGACCGAAAAGGTCTCCCTCGCCATCGTCGACGGCAAGGGCGAAGCGATCAGTGAGCCGCAGGAGGCCCTGGAGCTGACCCAGCGCGGAGACGAATGGGTGCCGCCCTGCGTCGTGACGAGCGCCGACGGCCGGCCGCTCGGGGCCGTCCAGGACGGCGACGCCATCCTGTTCACCAACTTCCGCAGCGACCGCATCCAGCAGCTCGCGGACGACCTCCACACCTGGCTCGCCGGCCGGCGGGTCACCTTCCTGAGCCTCGCCCAGTACGACACCAAGGCGTCCATCCCGGCCCTGGTGCACCGGTCGGACGCGGGCGGCGGCCTCGCCACCGTACTCGGTGCGCAGGGCGTGCGCTCCGTACGCATCGCCGAAGCCGAGAAGTTCGAGCACGTCACGTACTACCTCAATGGCCGCGACTCGAACGTCGTCCCCGTCGAGGAGCATGTCAGGATCACCGGTGACAGGGCTCCCGACTACACGGTGAGACCCGCGATGAACATCGACCGGGTCACCGAAGCCGTCATCTCCGCCGCCCGCCGCGACGACGTTCCCCTGGTGGTCGCCAACCTGGCCAACATCGACGTCGTCGGCCACACCGGCCACTTCGACGCGACCCGGCAGGCAGCCGAGCACACCGACCGTGCCGTGGAGGCCATCTGCGGCGCGGCGCAGGCGACCGGCCGCTGGGTGTTGCTCGTCGGGGACCACGGCAACGCCGAGAAGATGCTCACCGACGCCACGGACGGCGACGGCTGGCCCTACGGCGGGCACACCACCAACCCGGTTCCCGCCGTGCTCGTTCCGGCTGCCGGGCAGAAGGCGGCAACGCCTGCCGGCCCGGCCACCCTCGCCGACATCGCGCCCAGCGTCCTCGCGCTGCTCGGGCTCGCCCCCGAGCCCCGCATGACCGGGCGGCCCTTGTGGTGAGCGCCGGAACGCACCGGCACCAGACCGACCACGCGTCCCCTTTCACCTCCGCAGGACTGGAGACATCCCGATGACCTCGCGTCCCCGTCTCGCCCTTGTCGGCGACCGCAGTGACCGTGTTCCCGCCCACGCCCGGTTCGACGAGATCGTGCCCGCCTTCGGTGTCGACGTCGACTGGCTCCCCAGCAGCACCGTGACCGAGTCCATCGCCGACTACGACGGGATCTGGGTGGTCCCCGGGTCGCCGTACGCGAGCCAGGCGAACGTGCTCCTCGCCATCCGTACCGCCCGCACCCTCGGCATCCCCTACCTCGGCACCTGCGGCGGCTTCCAGCACGCGCTCATCGAGTACGCGCGCAACGTCCTGGGGCTGCAGGACGCGGAGGATGTGCAGTACGACGCGGAGGCTTCCACCCCGCTCATCGTCCCGCTCTGCTGCTCGCTCGTCGGCGAGACGGCGCCGCTCTACTTCGCGCCGGGCAGCCGGCTCGCCTCCGCCTACCCGGGTCTGGAGGAGACGGTGGAGACGTATCACTGCAAGTACGGCCTCAACCCGGACTACGAGGACAAGATCCTCGCCGGAGCGCTGCGGATCAGCGGCTGGGACGCGGAGAAGGCGCCGCGTGCGGTGGAACTCCCCGACCATCCCTTCTTCGTCGGCAGCCTGTTCCAGCCCGAGCTGTCGTCGACGGCGGCCCGACTCCACCCGCTCATCAGGGCGTTCCTGGACGCGGTCGGCGAGCGTGCGCGTCGCGACCATTGACACGGCGATCTCTCTGATTCGATACTTGTTTAAGTAAAGGGAATTCGAATCAGATGAACGGGAAGGAAGTGGGTCATGGCCACGAACTCGACCGAGGCGGCCGAGCAGGAGCCCGTCGGCGGCTTCGTCACGGACCCGACCGCCACGGCGGGCGCCTCGCAGGGCGGCTGCTGCGGCGAGCCGGCCGACGCCACCGGCTCGGTCGCCGGTGGTCAGGGCGGCGGCTGCTGTGGTGAGCCCGGCGGCGGCTGCTGAGGAAGACGCCTCAGATGAAGGACACAGCCCAGGGCCAGGAGCGCGTCGCGGTGCGCTCTGCGGCGGACGCGTTCGACGCGGACCGTGCCCTGACGACGCTCCGGGCCCTGTGCACCCCCGACATGCAGGGGCGTGCACCCGGCACGCCAGGGCACGACCTGGCCAGGCGGCTTCTTGTCGCGGAGCTGACGTCGTACGGCCTCACGCCCGTGCTCGACAGCTTCGCCATCCGCGAAGTCATGCGACTGGCGGGCCGGCCCACCCTCCGGGCGGAGGGCGGACGGCTCGGCCGCGAGCTCGTCCACCGTGCCGAGTTCGCCGAACACCCGCGCTCGGGGCCGATGCCCGGGCCCGTCACCGGAACGGTCTCCGAGGACGCGGGGCCGGGGGAGTGGGCAGCGCTGCCCACCGTCCCTCAGGGGAACGCCTTCGCGGAGCTCGCCGACACCCTGACGGCGCGCGGCGCGGTGGGCATCCTCACGGCGCAGAACGCGGACGCCTCCGGATTCCTCACCAAGCGGGTCCAGGGCCCCGCGCCGGTCGGGCTCCCGGTCGTGGCCGTACGGCCGGATCTGCTCGCCGACGCGGTCGGCAGCGTGGTCACCGCCCATGTCCCGCTGGTCCGCGTGCCCGCCACCGGCACGAACATCGTCGCCACCCTGCCGGGCAGCGACCCGGAGGCGAAGCCCATCCTCCTCACCGCGCACTACGACGGTGTCGGATCGGACCCCGAGCGGCACTTCCCGTGCGCGGGCGACAACGCCAGTGGAACCGCGGTGATGTGCGAGGTCGCCCGTGTGCTGACCTCGTCCGCGCCACTGCCCCGGCCGGTCGTCCTCGCCCTGGTCGACGCCGAGGAGATCGGCACGCTCGGCTCCGGGCACCACGCACGCACCTTGCGCGAGGCAGGCGTCGAACCCGACGCGCTCAACCTCGACATGGCCGGCAAGTTCAACGGGAAGATCGCGATCGAGCTCGGACCGGCCGACCCGGCCCCCCGGCACGTCATCGCCGCACTCGACAGCGCCGGCCGACGCCTCGGCATCCAGCTGTACGCGGGAATGGTGTCGTCCGACAACCGGCGTTACGCGTCCGCCGGCTTCCCCGCCGCGGGCATCGGCGTCGGGGCGGCGCACTACCACTCGCCGCTCGACAGCCCCGAGCGAATCGACCCCGACGCGCTCGGCAAGGCGGGGAGGCTCGTCCTGGAGACGATCCACCACCTCGCCACCCAGAACTAGATCTCTTTCACCATCCGTTTCACCGTCATCTTCCGATTCAGGAGTATCGCCATGGCCGCGGCCCAGCAGTCCGTCTCCACCCAGCTCATCCAGCTCGCCCCCACGGTCGGCGAGCACCACGCCGCCTTTTCCAAGAGCTACCAGGAGTTCTTCGGCGCCGTCTTCGACCACGACGCCCTGGAGCCCAAGACCCGCGCCGCCGTCGCCCTCTGCGCCGCGCTCCTGCAGGACCGCGAGGAGACCGTGCGGTCCTTCCTCGCCGCCGCCAAGAAGCTCGGGCTGAAGAATGAGGAGATAGGCCAGATCGCCGGCATCGTCGAGGCGATGAAGCTCGACGCCCTGCAGCGCCCGGCCGTCCAGGCCGTCGCCGCCGCGGCCAAGAAGGCCAACACCTGCTGCTGAACCGGTCATTGCTCGTTGCCGGGTTCTCATCCGATACCTCACTTCGAAGGACCGCAGCACGTGACTGATCCAACCAACAGCGGCGCCGGCTCCGTCGTCGTGCTCGGAGGCCGCAGCGAACGCGAATTCGCCGTCGTGCGGGATCTCGGGTACCGCGTGGTGCTCGTGGACGAGCAGGTGCCCTGGCACTGCATGCCCTGGGTCGACACCCACCTGGACGTCGTCCTCGACGACTGGGACGCGGTGGCCGACGCGATACGCGCCGAGCTCGGCGACGAGTCCCCTGTGGCCGTGCTCACCCACACGGAACCGCGACTGCCCCTGATGGCCCGCCTCGGCCGGCTCCTCGTCGACGCCCCTCGGGGCCTCGACGAGACCGCCGCGACGAACTGCCGTGACAAGTGGCGCACCCGGACCGTGCTGAGCGAGGCGGGTCTGCCCGTGCCCCGCTTCGCGCTCGCCGGCACCGTGGAGGAGGCGATCGCGGCGGCCGAGGACATCGGCTATCCCGCGGTCGTCAAACCCCGTGACGGCGCGGGCGCGTTCGGGGTGCGGTGCTGCCAGGACGAGCGCGAGCTGCGTGCGGCCGTCGGTGCCCTGTTCGCCGCTCCGGCCGGCTCCCTGACCGGAGCTCTGATCGAGGAGTACGTCGACGGGCCCGAGTACGCCGTCCAGACCCTCACCCAGGACTCGAAGACCAGCGTCCTGAGCGTCTTCCGGCAGCGCATGACTCCGCCGCCGGTCTTCGTCGAGCTGGGCTACGAGCACCCGAGCGGTCTGTCGGCGGACGAGCGCGACGAGCTGGACGGACTGATGCGGGACGTCCTCGCCGCCCTGGGCGTGCACGACTGGATCAGCCACACCCAGATCCGGCGCGGCCCGGACGGATTCCGCGTCATCGAGGTCAACGCGCGGCGCCCCGGCGGCCGGCTCGTCGAGATGACCACCGCCGTCAGCGGCGTCGACATGACGGAGGCCGTCACGCGGCAGGCCCTCGGGCTCCCGCAGCCCGAAGCGAAGACCACCGTGCCGTACGCGCGCTACGTGAGCATCGTCTTCGACACGGCGGGCACGCTCCTGTACGACGAAGTCGACGCGGAGACCGGCCCGTTCGCACCCATCGTCGAGGTCGAGGTCGAGCCCGGCGAGACCGTCCGGCCCAAGGAGCATCCGAACGGCGGTGTCTACGGCCGCATCGTGGTCTACGGCGAGACGCCCGAGGAGCTCGACCGGGCGGAGCAGGAGGTCCGCAAGGCCCTCAGCCTGCAGGTGGTGTTCGGAGACGGCCTCGGTCCGGCGGAGACCGACAGCCGCGAGTTCAAGTCGTGCTGCTGAGGTGGCGCGGATGACCCTCACCGAACCCGCCCCGAAGACCACGGGGTTGCACCGGATCGAGGTGCGGACCTCCATACAGGCGGTCGACGCCGAGGAGTGGAACCGCGTCGTCGCCCGGGCCGGCGGGACCGTCTTCCACACCTGGGAGTGGCTCGCCGCCTTCGAGGACGCCCCGCCGGGCCGCTTCGAGCCCCGCCATCTCCTTGCGTACCGCGGAAGCACCCTCGTGGGCGTGTGCCCGGCGTACGTCGTGCACGAGTGCCCCCGGCTCTCGTACCTGACGGACCTCGCCCAGCTCGACCTCGGCGGTCCCGTCCTCCTGGCCCACAGCCTCGCGGCGCTCGACGGCGGTCCGCTCGCCGTGCCCGGCCACGAGGACGCGCTCGTCTCTCTGCTCGGCGCGCTGGAAGCGACCGCGGGGGACGAGGGCGTACGGACCTGGGGCGTGGCGAACGCCCCCGCCGGCGACCTCGGCGGGCTGCTGCTGCGGCACGGCTACGCCACCGCCCACATCACGACCTCGTACCGCTGCTCCACCGATGTGCCCTCCGTCGCGGACTACTGGGGCTTTGCCTCCGGGCGGCTGCGCCGCAAGCGAGAGAAGGAACGCCGGGTCTCGGGCCGCGAGTTCACCGTGGCGGAGGCGCCGGCGGACGCCGACACCCTCGTACGCCTCCTGCACTCCATCCTGGAGAACCGCGGCACGCCCACGGACGTGCTGCCCGGGACCTTCCTCCATGCCATCAAGGCCCGCCTCGCGCCGTACGAGCGCATGGTGACCGCCGTCGACGCCGACGGGCGGACCGTTGCGGTCTTCGCCGGCTGGCAGTTCGCCGGGAAGTGGTCGATGTGGCTGGCCGGACTCGATGCCGAGCGGCTCTCCCACTTCGTGCCGTACCGGGCCATGGCCGCCCTGCTCATCGAGGGTGCCATCGCCACCGAGGTCGGCTCCATCGACCTCGGCCGGTCCAACGGTGTGGAGAAGCGCAAGCTCGGTGCCCATCCCGTCCCGCTCTACCTCGCCCTCAACACCTCCGACCGCGCCGAACGAGCCGCCCTGCACGCGGCCTGCCGACGCCTCGAAGAACGGTGCCAGGGCGCCGACGAGCAACTCGACATCGTCAGGCGGTGCTGCTGATGAACACCGACCTCACCGCCGACACGCGACCGAGCGTGGCGTGCGTCTCGGGACGCCGCGTCGTCGACGTCCTCAGCCGGCTCGACGTGCGGTCCGTCCTCCTCGACAACCCCACACCGCTCGACCTCGCCTGCCAGGTCGACGTCCCCCTGGACGTGGACCTGGACGACTGGGACGCCGCCGAGGCGGCGCTCCGCTGGCTCCACGCCGGCCGCCCGCTCGACGCGGTCTTCAGCGTCTATGACGCCCACCTGCCGCTGGCCAGCTATCTGGCCGCACGACTCGGCACCCGCGGCCTCGACCTCCAGGCCGCGCTCGCCTGCCACGACAAGATCCGCATGCGGATGGTGCTCACCAGCGGGGGAGTGCGGGTCCCCGACCACCTGCCGGCCGCCGACCCGGCCGATGCCGCGGCCGCCGCCCAGCGCCTCGGCATGCCCGCCGTGCCCGTGGTCGTGAAGAAGGCGACCGGGTCCGGTGGGCGGGGCAGCATGCTGTGCCGCAACCCCGAGGACGTGGCCCGCGCCGTCGAATTGTTCGGACCCGGCGCGCTCCTCGTGGAGCGCGCGGTCGAAGGACCTGAATACGCCGTGCAGAGCATTACCAGCGACGGCAGGACCGAGGTCGTCGGCATCCTCGCCCAGCACGTCGGCCCCGGTCCACGGCAGGCCGAGACCGGGTACGACTTCCCGAGCGGTCTCGGCCCGGAGCGGGAGTCCGAGGTGGCGTCCTTCGTCACCCGGGCGCTGGCCGTCCTGGGCTTCGACCACGCCGTCTCCCATACACAGGTACGCCTCACGGCGGACGGCCCCGTGCTCATCAACGTGGCCGCCCGGCCCCCGGGCGGGCAGCTGTGTGCCGCGACCGAACGCGTCAGCGGCATCGACCTCACGCGTGCCGCCGCCGAGATCGCGCTCGGGATGCCGGTCACCCGGGGGACGCCCACCGCAACCCGGGTCCTGTACCGGTGCGTCACCTCCGAAAACCCCGGCACGGCCTGGTACGACCTCGACGGCATCGACGCACCCGCCGTCACGCTCGACGTCGAGCCCGGCGACAGCGTCCGCAGTGTCGACGACCCGGACGGCGGCAGCTACGGCCGCATCGTGGTCTACGGCGACGACCCCGCGGAGCTCGAGAGCCGGTACCGCGCCATCTTCGAATCGCTCCGACTCCACGTCGAGCCCGACCACCAGCAGGTGATGCTCCCTTGACCCCTCGCGTCCTCGTCCTCGGCGGCCAGCGCACCGTCCAGCAGCTGAAGGAACACACCGACTACGACGTCGTGTTCGCCGAGGAGAACATGACGATCGAGCAGCTGATGCTCGCCGACTACCCCCTCGAAGTCGACTTCGACGACTGGGACGACGTGATCGCCCTGGTCGCCGCGGCCCACGCCGACCAGCCCATCGACGCCGTCGTCACCGGAGTCGAGCGCCTCGTCCCGCTCGCCGGGCGGCTGCGCGCCGAGCTGGAGCTCGGCCACGGCATCACGGAACAGTCCGCCCGCGACTGCATCGACAAGGCGGCGACCCACCGGCTCCTCGCGGAGGCGGGCGTCCCCGTGCCCCGTAACCGAGTGGTCGCCGGCACGTCAGAAGGAGCCGAGGCCGCCGAGGAGTTGGGCCTCCCCGTGGTCGTCAAACCGCGTGACGCCTCCAGCGCCGCCGGCCTCAAGTACTGCGCGAGCCGCGAGGAGGTGGAACAGGCGGTGGGAGACATCCTGAAGGGGGGCCGGGACACGGCGCTCATCGAGGAGTACGTGACCGGGCCGGAGATCGGCGTCTTCGCCTCCCGGGTCGGCGGCCGGACCCAGGTCGTGTGGGTCGTCGAGGGCGAGGTCGGACCTCCTCCGACCTTCGTCAAGGTCGGAGGGTTCTTCCCGAGCCGCCTCGACGAGGGACAGCTCGCCGAACTGGAGGACCTCGCGGACCGGGTCCTGGCGGCCGTCGGTCTCGACGACTGGGTCGCGGCCCTCCAGTTCACCCTCACCTCGGACGGCTGGCGCGCCGGCGAGGTCAACCCCCGCGTGCCCGGCGGCCAGGCGGTCGAGATGATCCGGTCGACCACCGGGTACGAACCGAGCCTGATCGCCACCGAGGCCGCCCTGGGGCGGCACGCCCGACCCGGTGCTCCCAAGGCGCCGTTCGGGCTCTACCGCAGCATCGTCTTCGACGGGAGCGGGCGCATCGACTACGACGCGCAGGCCGCCGGATCGCTGAGCGGCCTCGAATCCCCGGTTCCCCCGTTCGTCGAGTTCGACGTCAAGCCCGGCGACGCCGTGCTGCCCGTCGAGCACCCCAAGGGCGGCGCGTTCGGCCGCATCGTGCTCGCCGGCGAGAGCCTGGAGCAGCTGGAGCGGGACTACGCCAAGGTCCGGGAGCAGCTCGCCGTCCGGCTGGTCGACGACGCGGCCTCGGAGGCCGCGGTGGACCGCGCGCACACCAGCTGCTGCTGACAACTTCTGCTTGATGAAGATCTGTTGACGGTCAACCAGAACACGTGATTCGATACTTTTGAAATCATCGAATCAAGGACTTGGGAGGAGGAAGCATGGCTGACGACATGATCGGCTCGGGCTGCTGCGAGACCAGCGGCGCCGAGGACGTGGCCGAGGACGGCCAGGAGTGCGGCTGCGCCTGCGCCTGCTGCGACTGATCCCGTCCCGGGACGCTACGGCGGACCGCACCCGGCGGGTGCGGTCCGCTGAACACCACCAACCACCACACATCAGAGGGGGCTCGACGTTGAACGACTCGCTTCGCGCGCTGCGCTTCATCTATGGCTACCCGCTGCGCTACCGCCGCGAGATCATCACCGCCACGGTGATCATGTTCATCGGCCTCCTGGGCAACATCGCCGTGCCGCTCCTCACCCGCTACGCCATCGACATCGGCGTTCTCGGCGGGAAGTCGGGCAGCCTGCTGGTGACCTCGGTCGGTGTCCTCGCCGCCGGCATAGCCACCACGGCCCTGCTGCACTACGGCAAGCGCATGCGGTTCAACGTGGCCAGCAAGGCCGTCAACGACCTGCGTGAGGACATGGTGCGCAAGATGATGCACCTGGGTCCCGCGGACGTGGCCGAGGCGTCCGGCGGCCGTGCGCTCACCAGGCTCATCTCCGACGCGGTCTCGGTCCGCGGCCTCACCAACGGCGGCCTGCTCGAACTGGCCAACCAGCTGCTCGTCATGCTCGCCATGCTGGTCACGGCGCTGATCATCGACCCGCGCACGACCCTGCTGGCCTGCATCCCGATGGTCTTCGTCGTCATCGGCAACTTCACCGTGCAGCTCCGCCTGCAGCGGGCCTTCATCGAGCTCAAGAGCCAGTTCACCAAGCTCCTCGCCGGCGTCGGCGAGTCGCTCGCCAACATCAACGTCGTCAAGTCGTACGGCCGCGAGGCGGACGCCTCCGACCGCCTGAACAAGGTCAACGAGGCCCACACGACCCGCGACGGCCAGATGAAGCGCACGTACAGCCGCTGGGAAGCCGTCCTGAACGTCATCGGAGGCCTGCCCACCCCGATCGCCCTGTGGGCCGGCGGCAACGCCGTCCTGGACGGCACCAGCACCGTCGGAGACCTCGTCGCCGTCGTCGCCCTGGTCATGATGTTCCAGATGAGCGTCCACATGCTCGCCATGCACGTGAACGGAGCCTTCCGCAGCGTCGTCACCGCACAGCGCCTGCTCCGCGTCATGGACGCCCGCTCCGTCCTCGCCACCGGAGAGGGCAGCACCGACGTCCCCGCCGTGGGCGGGATCCACGCCTCCGGCATCGTCGTCGACGTCGCCGGCCGGCGGATCCTCGACAGGGCCGAGTTCCGGGTCGAACCCGGCGAGGCCGTCCTGCTCACCGGCCCCACCGGCAGCGGCAAGTCCACCCTGCTGCACGTGCTGGCCCGACTGCGCGACCCCGAGGCCGGCAGCGTCACCTACGACGGCGTCGACGCCCGTACGTACGCCTCCGAGGCGCTGCGCCGCCGGATCGTCTGCCTGCCCCAGCGCCAGTGGATCTTCGAGGGCACCCTTGAGGAGAACGTCCGCTTCGCCCGCCCCGAGGCCACCCGCCAGGAGACGGCCGACGCCGTCGAGGCCGCCGGACTCTCCCACATCCCGCTGGACCGGCGCTTCGGCGCCAGCACCCTGGACCTGTCCGCAGGCGAGCGCCAGCGCATCGGCCTGGCCCGCGTCCTGCTCGTGGACCCCGACATCCTGCTGCTCGACAACCCCACGGCGAACCTGGACGCCCAGACCGAGGCCGCGCTCCTGGAGACGGTCCTCCGGGTCCGCCGGGGCCGCACCCTGGTCATCGCCTCCCAGCAGCCCGCCGTCGCCGGCTACGTCGACCGCACCGTCAGCCTCGCCTCCTCAGAGCCCTCCGCGGGCGCCACGGCCACCCTCGCGGGCGCGACCAGCGCGGACGGAGGAAAGGAATCATGACCACCACGTCGACCCAGGCGACCGCAGAACTCCCGGACGAGCGCGCGGCACGAAGGACGCTCCTCCTCGCCGTACGTCGCTTCCTTCCCTACCTGCGTCCCCACTGGGGCTGGCTGACGATCGCCACGTCCATGGCCGTCGTCAACACCATCGTCACGATCGCCGTGATGTACACGGTGATGGCCGGCATCGGCCACATCGTCCTCGGCGACATGGAGGCCGTCCGGTCCACGGCGCTCAACCTCGTCCTGCTGACCGTCCTCGACAACGTCATCCGCATCACCTACAACGCGGCGATGATCCGGGTGAACGAGCGCCTGACGATCACCATCCGCAACGACCTCGTGGCCCGCCTGCACAACGTCCAGCTCTCGCGGCACGTCGCCCAGGAGAGCGGCGCGTGGGTCACCCGTATCCTCTTCGAGGCCAATCGTTTCCGCGGCTTCCTGACCAAGACGCTGATGGAGTTCACCAACAGCGCCATCTGGTTCATCGCGTTCGCCGTCTTCCTGCTCGCCCTCAGCCCCCTGGTCGCCCTGCCCACACTCTTCACGATCCCGCTGATGGTGTGGATCGCGGTGAAGTGGACGGCACGCCTGCGACCCGACACCCGTGCGCAGCGCGAGGGCTGGGACCAGATGGTCGGCTACCTCAACCAGCGCATCGACGGCCTCGCGGACATCCGCGCCTTCGGCCAGGAGGAGGCGGTCCTCGCCCAGCTCCGCGAGCGCTCGGAGGAGTACAGCGAGGTCCACAACCGGCTCTCCCGCAAGCGGCTCTGGCTCACCTCGCACCTCGGCTTCAGCGTCTTCCTGGCCCTCGCCCTGCTGATCTTCTTCGGCGGCCTCCAGATCATCAACGGGCACCAGCTGGGCTCCGGGTTCTTCTTCGACATGGCCTCCGGCATGATGCCGATGACCTGGATGCTCATGGGCACCGACACCATGATGGCGTCCATGGGCATGGCCTCCGGCACCGCGCTGGCGGCCGGCACCCTCGCCGCCTTCGCGCTCTTCGTCAAGCGCATGCTCAACCCCGTCCGCGACCTCGCCAACCAGATGGGCCAGGCCTCCGACATCGCCGCCTCCGCGCAGCGCATGCTCGACGTGCTCGACCTGGAGGAGGAGCAGAGCGGCTCCGGCACCCTGCCGCCGGTCGAGGGCGCGGTGGACATCGACGACGTCACCTTCGCGTACGGCGACGGGCCCGACGTCCTCCACGGCATCAACCTGCACGCCGAGCCCGGCCAGCACATCGGCATCGTCGGCACCAGCGGTGCCGGCAAGAGCACCCTGATGCAGCTGCTCGTCCGGCTGTACACGCCGACCCACGGCACCGTACGCATCGACGGCCACGACCTCGCCGACATCAGCAGCGCGTCCGTGCGCTCCCAGGTGCTCCTGGTCACCCAGGAGGCCCAGCTCTTCGACGGCACCGTCACCGAGAACATCCTCTTCGGCCGGCCCGATGCCACCGAGGAGCAGGTCGTCGAGGCGGCCAGGGCCGTCGGCGCCCACGAGGTGATCTCCGGCCTGAAGGACGGCTACAAGACCCGGGTCGGCGAACGGGGTTCGCGCCTCTCCGTCGGCGAGCGCCAGATCATCGCCCTCGCCCGGGCCATGCTCGTCGACCCTCGCGTCATCGTCCTCGACGAGGCCATCTCCAGCGTCGACCCGGATCGCCAGCGACTGGTCTTCGCCGCCATCCGCCGCCTCCTCGAAGGCCGGACGGCGATCGTCGTCGCCCACTGGCTGACCCTCATCGAGGACCTCGACCAGGTCTTCGTCCTGGAGGACGGCCGCATCGTCGAGTCCGGCCGCCCCGTCGAACTGCTCACCGCGGGCGGACGGCTCACCGAACTCTGCCAGGCCCACGAGGGCCGCACCCGCAAGAACACCACCGGAAAGGACAACGCCCATGTCTGACACCAACCTCGGAAACATGTTCTGGGACGCCGCCCAGGGGAACGCGGCCGCGACCGTCGAGGCGCCGAAGGCGTCGTCGTGCTGCGGCCCCAAGCCGGCCGCCGACGCCGCCAAGCCCGCCGAGGCGGAGAAGACCGAGCAGGCCGCCGCGCCGAAGAAGTCGTCCTGCTGCGGCCCGAAGCCCGCCGCCGACGCCGCCGAGGCCCCCAAGAAGTCCTCGTGCTGCGGCCCCAAGCCCGCGGCCGAGACCGCCGAGACCGCGGCGTCCGCCGAGGCCGCGGCGCCGAAGAAGTCGTCCTGCTGCGGCTGACCCGCACCCGCCCACCCTTCCCGAAGGAGCACAGATGACCCGGCGCACGGCCACCACCCGGCCCGCCGTACGCGGCACGAAGGCAGTGCGCCTGGCCGCCGTGACGAGCGCGGCCCTGGCCGCGGTCCTCACCGGATGCAGCACCCCCGCGTCCTCGGCCGGCGGCGGCGCGGGCGGCACCGCTCTCGACGCCAGCTGTCGCGGTACGAAGACCGAGGCGGGCCTGGAGATCACGCTCGCGGTCAGCCCCTGCCCCGCCAAGGGCGGTGGCGCCGCCGCCACGGCGGCCATCACCGTCAAGGACGCGGCGGGCAAGGCCGTGGAGGGCGCGAAGGTCGAGATCAACCCGGAGATGCCCAACATGAAGATGAAGGGCGGCAACCAGTCCGCCGAGGCCAAGGGCGACGGGTACGAGGCCAAGCTCGTCCTGGGGATGCCCGGCGACTGGCTGGTCTCCGTGGTCGTCACGCCGGCGTCGGGCAAGGCCTCCACCGCCGCGTTCGACGTGAAGGCGGAGTAGGCGCCGTGCTCAGTACCCGAGCGCGGACCCTGCCCGCCTCAAGCACCGCAGCCCTGGACGCGCACATCAAAGCCCTGCTCGCGGACGGCGCCGACATCATCAACCTCACCGGCGGCGAGCTCGACTTCCCCACCCCGGAACAGGCGGCCGACGGGGCGCGACGGGCGATCGCCGAAGGTCACACCCGCTACACCCCCGTCGCCGGGATCGGACCGCTGCGTGAGGCGATCGCCCGGCGGCTCGCCACCCACTGGGGCTGCCCGTACGAGGCGAACCAGATCGTCACCACGAACGGCGCCAAGCAGGCCCTCGCCCAGATCTTCACCGTGCTCTGCGAGCCCGGCGACGAGGTGATCCTGCCCGCGCCGTACTGGGTGAGCTTTCCGCACATGATCGCCCTCGCCGGGGCCGTCCCGGTCGTCGTGGACACGGCCGGCACCGGCTTCAAGCTCACCCCCGAGGCGCTGCGGGAGCGGATCACCCCGAAGACCAGGGTCCTCCTGCTCAACAGCCCCTCGAACCCCACCGGCGTCGTCTACGACCGCGCCGAGCTCCAGGCGTTGACGGCCGTCGCCGTCGAGCACGACCTCGTCATCGTCAGCGACGAGATCTACGGAGACCTCGTCCACGAGGGAGCCGCCTTCACGAGCGTGGCCTCCCTCGGCCAGGACGTCGCCGAACGGACGGTCACCATCGGAGGGTTCTCCAAGACCTACGCGATGACGGGATGGCGCATCGGCTTCGCCGCCGCTCCCGCACCCGTCGCCGCCGCCCTCTCGGCCGTACAGGGACACACCAGCTCCGCCCCCTCCTCCATATCCCAGTACGCGGCGCTCGCCGCCCTGACCGGCGACACCGACACGGAGCTCGCCCGGCGCGCGGCGGAGCTCAACGTACGGCGGGCGCTGATGAGTGAAGGCCTCGCCGGCCTGCCACCCCTGCGGCTCACCGCCGAACCCCAGGGCGGATTCTTCGCCTTCGTCGACGTCCGGGGTCTCTACACCCGGCCCGACGACGACGCGGCCACCGTCGCCCGCGACCTCCTGGAGCACGCCGGTGTCGCGGTCATGCCCGGGCGCGACTTCGCCGCCCCCGACCACGTGCGTCTGTCGTACGCGGTCAGCACCGACGACATCTCCCAGGCGCTGCACCGCATCGGCACCTGTCTCAAGAACCACTGACCTGAAGACCATCAGCGAACGGAGCACCTCATGAGCGACACCGCGACCACCGTCTTCGACGTCCGCGGCATGACCTGCGGCGGCTGCGCCAAGCGCATCCGCACCGCCATCGAGACGGACCTCGGCGACGGCACCGAGGTGGTCGTCGACCACAAGGCCGGCCGGGTCACCGTCACCGCGCCCGGAGGCGTCGACGCCGAGTCGGTCCAGGCCGCCGTCGAGCGCACGGGATACGAGTTCGCCGGAACGGCCGCCTGACCGTGAACCCGCCCGCCAAGCTCGCCCTCTTCGCCGTCGGCCTCGTCGCCTGCTTCGGCATCTCGTACCTGCTCGGCAGCACGCTGCCGCCCCTGTAACCCCCCTATGTCCAGTCCACCGTTCACCCGTCCACCGTCCTAAGGAGAACGCAGTCATGGCAGGCACTGCCACGACGGCACCGGCCGTGGTCACGCTCGACATCGGCGGCATGACCTGCGGTGCCTGCTCGGCCCGAATAGAGAAGAAGCTCAACCGCCTCGAAGGCGTGACCGCCGAGGTCAACTTCGCCCTCGAACGGGCCCACGTCAGCTTCGACGAGCGGCATTCGGTCGACGACCTCATCGACACGGTCGTGAAGCTGGGCTACACCGCCGAGCTGCCGCCGCCCCCCGAGGCGGCGGCCTCGGCGGCGTCGGCCCCCGGCGAGTCGGCCGAGGAGGCCGCGGACCGCGAACTCGCGGCCATGCGTCGGCGCATCCTCATCTGCCTCGCGCTCACCGTGCCGGTCATCGCCATGGCCATGGTCACCCCGCTCCAGTTCGACAACTGGCAGTGGCTCTCGCTCACCCTCGCCGCACCGGTCGCCGTCTGGGGTGCCTGGCCGTTCCACACGGTCGCCTGGAAGAACCTCAAGCAGGCCGGCGGCACGATGGACACGCTGGTGTCCGTCGGCGTCCTCGCCTCCTTCGGCTGGTCGCTGTACGCCCTGTTCTTCGGTTACGCGGGCATCACCGGCATGCAGATGCCGTTCCTGATGACCCCCACCCCGGGCCAGGGCCTGCACCACATCTATCTGGAGGTCGCGACCTCCCTGACCCTCTTCGTCCTCGTCGGCCGCTACGCGGAACACCGCGCCAAGCGCCGGGCGGGCAGCGCCGTACGCGCCCTGCTCGAACTCGGAGCCAAGGACGTCACCGCCCTGCGCGCGGGCCAGGAGGTCACGATCCCGATCGGCGAACTCCGCGTCGGTGACCAGTTCGTGGTCCGGCCCGGCGAGAAGATAGCCACCGACGGCGTCGTCGTGGACGGCACCTCCGCCGTCGACGCGTCGATGCTGACGGGGGAGAGCGTCCCCCAGGAGGTGACCGTCGGCGACAGCGTCGTCGGCGCCACCGTCAACACCAGCGGCCGACTGACGGTACGGGCCGAGCGCGTCGGCGCGGACACCCAGCTCGCCCACATCAGCCGCCTCGTCTCCGACGCCCAGGCGGGCAAGGCGCCCGTGCAGCGGCTCGCCGACCGGATCGCCGCCATCTTCGTACCCGTGGTCGTCGCCATCGCCTTCTGCGTCGGCGGCTTCTGGATCGGCAACGGAGGGGACTCGGCCGTCGCGCTCACCGCGGCCGTCGCCGTCCTCGTCGTCGCCTGCCCGTGCTCGCTCGGGCTCGCCACCCCCACCGCCCTCCTCGTCGGCACCGGGCGTGGCGCCCAGCTCGGCATCGTGATCCGCGGACCCCAGATCCTGGAATCCACCCGCCGCATCGACACCGTCCTGCTCGACAAGACCGGCACGGTCACCACCGGCAAGATGCGGCTCGTCGAGACCGTCTGCGCCGAGGGCACCACCCGGGACGAACTCCTCACCCTCGCGGGGGCGTTGGAGCACTCCTCCGAGCATCCCATCGCCACGGCCGTCACGGTTGCCGCCAGGGCAGTGACCCCGGACCTGCCCGCGGTCGCCGACTTCCAGGCCAGCGCCGGCTTCGGTGTGGTCGGCACGGTCGACGGACGCGAGATCATCGTCGGTCGCCCGGGGTGGGTCGGCGAGCGGATGAGCACGCCTGACGGTCTCCGGAGCCGCCTCACCGAGATCGAGGGCAGCGGCCACACCCCCGTGGCCGTCGGCTGGGACGGGCGCCTGCGCGGACTCCTCCTCGTCGCCGACGAGGCCAAGCCCACCAGCCGCCGTGCCATCGACGAGATGCGCAGCCTGGGGCTCAACCCCATTCTGCTGACCGGCGACAGCAAGGGCGCGGCCCGCCGTATCGCCGACGAGATGGGCATCACCGAAGTCGAGGCGGAGGTCCTGCCCCAGGACAAGGCGGCCGTGGTGCGCCGACTGCAGGACGAGGGCCGGAACGTGGCCATGGTCGGCGACGGCATCAACGACGCCGCCGCGCTCGCCCAGGCCGACCTCGGCATCGCCATCGGCGGCGGCACCGACGCCGCCATCGAGGCCAGCGACATCACCCTCGTGCGGGGCGATCTCCGCGACGCCGCCGACGCGGTCCGCCTCTCGCGGCGCACGCTCGGCACGATCAAGGGCAACCTGTTCTGGGCGTTCGTCTACAACCTCGCCGGCATTCCGCTCGCGGCCTCGGGCGTCCTCAACCCGATGATCGCGGGTGCGGCCATGGCGCTCTCCAGCATCTTCGTGGTGACCAACAGCCTCAGGCTGCGTCGCTTCAAGTCGTCCTCCCGGCACGACGACGCGAAGGCCGAGGCCGAGCTCCTGGCCCCCGCGAGCCCCAGCCCGGCGGCGGTCTCGTGATCGTCAGCTCCATGGGCCTGCCGATGGCCCTCGTCGACGTCGACCAGGCGCTGAGCGGCGACTGGCGGGAGTACGAGGGCAAGGTGGACCTCATCAGGGTCCAGGACCCGCCCGTGGAGTCCTGGACCCGGCTGAGAGAGGCCGGATTCCTGCCCAAGCCGCAGGTGGTGGCCTGGCGGGCCGAGGTCCTGGACTCCGAGGATCGGTATCTCGGCACGCTTCCCCGCAAGGACCGCTACGACATCCGGACCGCCTATCGGAGGGCCGGGGAGGGCGGCCTTCGGGTGGGGACGGAGCCGCTGACGGCCGGACTGCTCGAGGAGTTCCTGGAGTTGTACGAGCGTCAGGTGGCGGCCATGCGGCACGGCTGGGCCGTCGCCGTCGAGCAGCGGCGGAACATCCTCGCCGAGGCCGAGAGCTACTGCGCGGTCATGGTTCGTTCGCAGGGCACGCTCGTGGCCGGCTGTCTGAACCAGGACGTCCCGGCGAAGGACGAGATCCGTGCACGTTTCTCGGCCGTGAGTTCGGACCATCGTCACGACAGCCTGGCGCGACTGCTCTACTGGGAGATGCTGCGCGAGGCGCGGGGAAGGAAGCGGCGCTGGGCCTCGCTCGGCCGGGACATCAACCTCTACGGCCACGTGGTCAAGCCCGGGCTTTTCAGCTTCAAGTCCAGGCTCGGATTCGCCGCCGTGCCGGGGCAGTTGCTGGAGCCGGGCAGCGGTTCGCACCAGGCCGACCGGGTCGTGCGCTTCAAGGAACTGACCGACCCGACGCTGCTGTTGTCCTACGCGCCGGTGGCCGGGGAGGCGGCGGCCCTTGCCGCCCCGCTCCAACTGAACCTGTGCACCCCGTCGGAGGAACTGGACACCGGCCCCTACCGTGGCGTCGGCCTCGCCGGCACCACCGTGCACACCGTACGCCCCACCTGAGACCGCGGGCGGGCATCGTGATCATCCCCCGTACACGATGCCCGCCCGCTTCACGTCTGTCCGCCGTCAGGTGCGGGCCGGCATGGCCAGGAGGGACGCCAGGGCGGCGAAGACGTCCGGGTCCACCCGGTAGTAGACCCAGGTGCGGCGCCGCTGGGAGGTGAGCAGTCCGGCCTCGCGCAGCTTCTTCAGGTGGTGGGAGACCGTCGGCTGCGAGACAC
Organism: Streptomyces fradiae; assembly: GCF_041270065.1. Taxonomy (NCBI): domain Bacteria; kingdom Bacillati; phylum Actinomycetota; class Actinomycetes; order Kitasatosporales; family Streptomycetaceae; genus Streptomyces; species Streptomyces fradiae. Next base: position 7,229,293 of record NZ_CP065958.1, read on the forward strand.
CGACGTCCGCGATGTCGCACACGCACGCCTCGCCGGCGGGGTGAGAGGCCACGCGCGACAGCAGCCTCAGCCGGACCGGATCTGAGAGCGCCTTGAAGACGGTGGCCAGCCGCTCGGCGTCCGGCGTGGAGAGCTCCGCCGAGATGAGCGGAGTGCAACAGGGCACTGCCCCCTGCGACGGAGGGGCGGCCTCGGGAACCATACTCAGGTTCGACATTCTTCTATTTTTGCATGCGTCGAATTACGGCCGCAATGGGTTCGGCGGCTCCGCGTGCGCGCCGGTGGGGCGTCAACTGCCCAGTGCGAGAAGGGCGGACATGGTCGCCACGGGCTGTGGGGCGACCCGGTAGTAGATCCAGGTGCCGCGCCGCTCCGAGGTGAGCAGCCCGGCCTCGCGCAGCTTCTTCAGGTGGTGGGAGACCGTCGGCTGCGAGACGCCGACGTCCGAGATGTCGCACACGCAGGCCTCCCCGGCGGGGTGGGAGGCGACGCGAGAGAACAGGCGTAGGCGGACCGGATCGGCGAGCGCTTTGAACAGCGTTGCCGCGTACTCGGCGTCGGCCTCGGAGAGGGCGCCGGAGTCCAGTGGCTCGCAGCAGGCTGCCGATGCCGCCTCGATGGTGACCGTGGGACGTTTATTCGACATTCTTCTATGTTGACACTTGTCGAAGTGTGCGGCAAGCTGGCCTCAGATTAGATAGCCGTCTAATCAGTGCAGCGGGGGGACACTCCCGCCGACAGCGAAGGACAGAGCCCGATGACCTCCATCGATGCCGCTGAACTCCCCGTCGTCGTCATCGGCGCCGGCCCGATCGGCCTCGCCGCCGCAGCTCACCTCGTGGAACGGGGCCTGAACCCGCTGGTGTTCGAGGCCGGGGCCGCCGCCGGGGCCGCCGTGCGCGACTGGTCCCACGTCAGGCTGTTCTCCACCTGGGACGAGGTCATCGACCCGGCCGCCGAGAAGCTCCTCGCGGCGAACGGCTGGCAGCGGCCCGACGGCGCCACGTACCCCACCGGCGGCGACTGGGTCGAGTCGTATCTGAAGCCCCTCGCCGACGCACTCGGCGACCGCGTCCGTCTGGGCACGACCGTCACCGGCGTCTCCCGCGCCGGCCGTGACCGCGTCGTCGACGCCGACCGCGACGAGCAGCCGTTCACCGTCCACGCCGTCGCCGCCGACGGGAGCGAGCTCCGGCTTCTCGCCCGCGCCGTCGTCGATGCCTCCGGCACCTGGGCCAAGCCCGGCCCCGCCGGTGGCAACGGCCTGCACGCCGTGGGCGAGCGCGCCCACGCGCAGCGCATCGCCTACCGCGTGCCCGACCTCCGCGACCCCGAGACCCGCGCCCGCTACGCCGGCAAGCGCACCGCTGTCGTGGGCAGCGGCGCCTCCGCCTTCACCGCTCTCGTGGCCCTCGCCGAACTGGCCGCGTCCGAACCGGGCACGCGTGCGCTGTGGGTCCTGCGCCGTGGCGTCACCTCCGCCACGTACGGAGGCGGCTCGTCCGACCAGCTCCCTGCCCGCGGCGCTCTCGGCCTCGCGGCCAAGGCCGCGGTCGACGCCGGCCACGCCGACGCCGTCACCGGCTTCCGGATCGCCGAGATCGAGGCGAACGCCGACAGCACGCTCACGCTCGTCGCGGAGGACGGCACGCGCACCGAGCCCGTCGACGAGGTCATCACCCTCACCGGTTTCCGCCCGGACCTCTCCTTCCTCGACGAGCTCCGCCTCGACCTGGACGCACGGCTCCAGGCGCCCGTCGAGCTCGCGCCCCTGATCGACCCCAACGTCCACTCGTGCGGCACCGTCTACCCGCACGGCGCCAAGGAGCTGTCGCACGGCGAGAAGAACGTCTACCTCGTCGGCATGAAGTCCTACGGCCGCGCGCCCACCTTCCTCGCCATGACCGGCTACGAGCAGGTCCGCTCGATCGCGGCGGCCCTCGCCGGTGACCACGAGGCCGCCGAGCGTGTCGAGCTGACGCTGCCTGAGACCGGCGTGTGCGGCGGCTCCGGCCTCTTCGACGCCCCCGCCGAGGAGGAGGGCGGCAGCTGCTGCGGCGCCCCCGAGACCCTGCAGATCGAGACCATCGGGCTGGCCGGCCGTCCCGTCGGCAGCTGACCCCCGATGAGACCGGTCGCAGCCGCCCGGCCGCTCGCCCCACCCCAAGGGCGACCGCGCCGGGCGCTGTGGGCGCTCTGCCTCACCCAGATCACGAGCTGGGGCATCCTCTACTACGCCTTCCCCGTGCTGAACGCGGAGATCACCGCCACGACCGGCTGGTCCGCACGGGCGACCACCGGTGCCTTCTCACTGGCTCTCGTCGTCTCGGCCGTCTCGGGCATCTTCGTGGGCCGCGTCATCGACCGCCGAGGCCCCCGGATGGTCATGACGGCCGGATCCGTTCTGGGCGGGATCAGCCTCGTCGTCATCGCCACCGCACCCGACCTCAGCGCCTTCTTCGTCGGCTGGGCCCTCGCAGGCGCGGCCATGGCCGCGACCTTCTACCAGCCGGCCTTCGCCGCCCTGACCCGTTGGTGGGCGCCCGACCACGTCCGCGCACTCACCGTGGTCACCCTCGCCGGCGGACTCGCCTCCACCGTCTTCGCCCCGCTCACCGCGGCCCTCGCCGACCGGTTCGGCTGGCGGGACACGTACCTGGTCCTCGCCCTGGTGCTCGCCGCCGTCACGATCCCCGCACACGCGACCGCTCTCAACGCCCCGTGGCCCGCTGCCGTGCCGGCGGCACAGGAGCACGCCGACGCCTCCGGCATCGCGCGAAGCCGGGCGTTCGGCATGCTCGTCGTCGCGATGACGCTTTCGGCCTTCGCGACGTACGCGGTCGTCATCGCCCTCGTACCCCTCATGGCCGAGCGGGGGTTCTCCCTGTCGGCCGCCGCCCTGGCCCTCGGCCTGGGCGGGGCGGGCCAGACCGTGGGGCGCCTCTTCTACGCGCTGCTGGCCCGCCGCACCGGGCCCCGCCTGCGCCTCGCCGTGCTCATCACGTGCGGCGGCCTCACGACAGCGGCCCTTGCCGCGATCCCCGGCCCCTACCCGTTGGTCGTCGCGCTCTCCATCACCGCCGGCATGATCCGGGGGAACCTCACCCTCGCCCAGGCCACCGCCGTCACGGACCGGTGGGGAGCGGCCCATTACGGCAGGCTGTCCGGGCTCCTCGGAGCGCTTCCGACCGCAGCCGGCGCCTTCGCCCCTTTCGCGAGCGCGGCGCTCGCGGTCTCCTTGGGCGGATACCCTCACCTGTTCGCCCTGCTGGCGGCGGTCGCGGCCGTCGCCGCCCTCGCCGCCCTCCGTACGTAGTCGTTCGCAAGCCTCGGAAGAAGGGAAGTCCCCAGCATGAGCAGGACGTTCGACGTTGTGGTGATCGGTGGAGGCCAGGCCGGACTCGCCGCCGGCTACCATCTGCGCCGAGCCGGACTCGACTTCGTCGTCCTGGACGCGGGCACGGCACCCGGCGGCGCGTGGCGGCACGCCTGGGACTCCCTCCACCTGTTCTCCCCGGCGGCGTACTCCTCCCTGCCGGGCCGCATCATGCCGCCGCAGCCGGGGGAGCAGTTCCCCGAAGCGGGACACGTCGTCGAGTACCTCACCGACTACGAGCAGCGGTACGAGCTCCCCGTCGTCCGCCCCGTGCGCGTCCGAGGCGTCCATGACGAGGGCGAACTCCTCCGTATAGAGACCGACTCGGACACCTGGCACGCCCGCGCCGTCATCAGCGCCACCGGTACTTGGTCCCGCCCCTTCGTGCCGTCGATCCCCGGCCGGACGGACTTCCAGGGCCGCCAACTCCACACCGTCGAGTACGACAACGCCGCGAGCTTCGCCGGACAGCGCGTCATCGTCGTAGGAGGCGGCAACTCCGGCGCCCAGATCGCCGCCGACCTCGCGCACGACACCCACCTCACCTGGGCCACCCTGCGTGAACCCCGCTACCTCCCCGACGACATCGACGGCCGCGCCCTCTTCGACGCCGCCACCGCCCGCCGCCGCGCCCTCGACGAGGGCCGCCCCGACACCGGCGGCGTCTCCGCCCTCGGTGACATCGTGGCCGTCCCTCCCGTCCGCGAAGCCCGCGACGCCGGCCTCCTCAAGGCCACCCCGATGTTCGACCGCCTCACCCCGACCGGCGTGGCGTGGGCCGACGGCATGACCGCCGAGGCCGACGCCATCATCTGGTGCACCGGCTTCCGCCCCGCCCTCACCCACCTCACCCCCCTCGCCCTCCGCACCCCCGACGGCCACATCCCCACCCACGGCACCCAGTGCACCACCGACCCCCGCATCCACCTCCTCGGCTACGGCGACTGGACCGGCCCGGCGTCGGCAACGCTGATCGGCGTGGGCCGCACGGCGAGGGAGGCGGCCCGGGCCATCGCCGAGCACCTGCGATGACTTCAGCGCGATCGTTGCCGCCTCGTCGGGGTGACGGTGGTCACGAGGGATCTTGGGGGAGTGCTGCGTACGCTTGGTGGGGTCGTCGCGGTGGGGCAGGGAGAGTGAACGCTGCCCGGACATGCGACTCGTTGTAGGGTGAGGAAACAGCCCTTGACCTGCAAAAACGCAGGCAGGGAGCCTAAGTCCAGGAGTACGTCCATGATGCGCACCATGTTCAAGTCGAAGATCCACCGCGCCACCGTGACGCAGGCCGATCTTCACTACGTCGGATCCGTGACCGTCGACGCCGAGCTGATGGAGGCGGCCGACCTGCTGCCCGGCGAGCTCGTCCACATCGTCGACATCGACAACGGGGCCCGCCTGGAGACCTATGTCATCGAGGGCGAGCGCGGCTCCGGCGTGATCGGGATCAACGGCGCCGCCGCGCATCTGGTGCACCCCGGGGACCTGGTCATCCTCATCAGCTACGCGCAGGTCAGCGACGCCGAGGCGCGCGCCCTCGTGCCGCGCGTCGTGCACGTCGACGCCGGCAACCGCATCGTGGAGCTCGGGGGCGACGCGTCGGCGCCCGTGCCCGGGACCGACACGGTGCGCCCGCCGCACGCCGTACCCGCGCAGATCTGACCACGGCCGAGGAGGCCCGCAGCATGGCAGAGCTGGACCTGACCATCCGCGACGACCGGGAGAAGGGCCGCCTGGAGGCGTTCGACGACGGCGACTACGCCGGCGTCGTCGTCTACTTCGTCCTCGACGAGGAGCCGCACGCCCTCGTCGCCGTGCACACGGTCGTCGAGGCCACGCACGAGGGGAAGGGCGTCGCCGGCGCGCTGGTGAAGGAGTTCTACCGGATCGCCGCCGCCGCGGGCGTCCCCGTCGTGCCGCTCTGCCCGTACGCCGCCAAGTGGGCCGAACGGCACCCCGACGAGGCCCCGGTGCCGGCGGCGGAGGTCGTCCGCGCGGCCAAGCGACAGCTGAAGGCCAGCCCGGAACTCTGGTGACGCGGCCCGTGCCCCGGCCGCGCCGCCACCCGAAGGAATGGGTCCGGCGCGCCGGGGCACACGGACGGGGGGGAGGCTGGGATCCGGGCCCGCTCGGGCCCGGCACCCGCACCCCCGCCCGTACCCCCAGACCGGGAGTCCGTCATGACCCAGCCCCCGATCCCCGACCCGCTGCCCTCGCCCGGCCCCGTGCCGCCCGGCCCGCCGTCACCGGTGCCCCCGCCGGTCCCGCCGCCCGTGCCGCCGCCCAACCCCGTACCCGTACCGGAGCCCGAACCGCAGCCACAGCCCGGACCCGCCGGGTTGTGACAGGCCAGGCGAGGGATCGGGCCGAAGCCCTTGTCACGCACGGTTGCCAGCCCCTACCGTGGGCGACTGCCGATGCGTTCGAGGGGGGCCCATGCCAGCCGTACGCGGGAATCGCGAGAATCGCGGGAAACACCGTCGGTACCAGCCGAGCCGGATCAACCGTGCCTCGCTGACCGTCACCGCGGGCGGCGCCGGAATCGCCCTGCCGCTGATCGGCGCGGGCACCGCGCACGCCGCCTCGCTCGACGTCTGGGACAAGCTCGCGTCCTGCGAGTCCTCCTCCAACTGGCAGATCAACACCGGCAACGGCTACTTCGGCGGCCTCCAGTTCAGCCAGTCCACCTGGGAGCGGTACGGCGGGACGCACTACGCGCCGCGCGCCGACCTGGCCTCCAAGGACCAGCAGATCGAGATCGCCGAGCGCGTGCTCAAGGGCCAGGGCCCCGGCGCCTGGCCGGCCTGCGCGCCGCGCGCCGGCCTGGAGCGCGGCGGCGAGGCCCCCGGCGTCACCACCCAGACCGAGCGCACCCGGCCGCTCAAGGACGCCCCGAAGGCCCGGCAGGCCGCGTTACCCGCCCAGCGGACCGCCGCCCCGGCCAACCCGGCGAGCCCCACCACCGTGCCGACCGTCCGCGAGATGTACACCGTCGCGCCCGGCGACTCGCTCTCGAAGATCGCCCGCGACGCGCACGTACGGGGCGGCTGGCCCCGGCTCTACGCGGCGAACCGCACCGTCGTCGGCGACGACCCCGACCTGATCCTCCCCGGCCAGCGGCTCACCCTCCGGATCAGCGCCCCCGCCGCGCCGCAGAAGTCCAAGCCCCAGCCCAGGCCCAGGCCGGAGACCAAACCGGCCACCCCGAAGCCGCCGACCGCGAAGACCCCGGTCAAGCCGCCCGCCCCGGCACCGCCCGCCACCAAGGCCCCGGCCCCGAGACCCGCGCCGAAGCCCGTCACCAAGCCGGTCGCCGCGAAGCCCGCCGCCAGGCCCGCCCCGAAGCCGGCACACAAACCCGCCGCCAAGCCCGCTCCCGAGCGCGCCCGCTTCGCCACCCCCGTCGCCGACGCCGACATCGGCACCCGCTACCGCAAGGCCGGCTCCTCCTGGTCCAGCGGCTATCACACGGGCGTCGACTTCCCCGTCCCCACCGGCACCTCCGTACGGGCCGTGTCCGACGGCACGATCGTGTCGGCCGGCTGGGGCGGCGCCTACGGCTACCAGATCGTCATCCGGCACCACGACGGGCGCTACAGCCAGTACGCGCACCTCTCGGCGCTCTCGGTCCGCGAGGGCCAGCGGGTCACCGCGGGGCAGCGGATCGCGCGGTCAGGATCGACCGGCAACACTTCGGGACCGCATCTGCACTTCGAGATGCGCACGGGTCCCGGGTACGGGTCCGACATCGACCCCCTGGCCTACCTCAGGGCCCGCGGCGTCAGCATCTGACCTGCCGCCCGGCGCGGATGACACCGAGGACACCGATGACACCGCCGGGGAGTCCTCGGGCCGCCCGAGCCGGTCCAGGGTGAGCTGCACCAGGCCGCCCGCCGCCACCGCGCCGCAGATCAGGGCGGCGACGGTGCCGGCCGCCCCGTACCGGAAGGACTCGCCGAACAGGGTGAGGCCGACGGCCGCGGCGATCACCGGGTTCACCACGGTGAGCGTCGCCAGCGGCGCGGCGAGGCCCGCGCCCCGGTAGGAGGCCTGGGAGAGCAGCAGACCGGTGATCGCGAGCGCCGAGAGGACGAGCAGGCTGGTCCACTCGGCGAGCGGCGCGTCCGCCGTCCACTCCTCGGCCACCGTCTTGGTGAACACCGAGGCGATGCCGAAGGCCCCGCCGGCCGCCGTCGCCAGGATCACGCTGCGCAGCGCGGAGCGGCCCACCAGGTGCGCGAGCACGAAGAGCAGCGCCACCGCGCCGAAGGTCAGCGCCGCGAGCAGGTGCCGGTCGGCGTCGGACAGCGGGTGGGTGCCGGGGCCGCCGGTGAGGCTGAGCAGCCCGGCCAGGCCCACGGTCGCCATCAGCGCGCCCCGCCAGGCGGTGCGCCCGACCCGGCGGCCCACGAAGAGCGCCGCCATCGGCAGCGCGAAGACGATGGTGAGCGCGCCGAGCGGCTGGACCAGGCTCAGCGGGCCGTACGCGAGCGCCGCCACGTGCAGCGCGGCGCCGACGCCGTTGAGCAGGACGGCGCCCCACCAGGCGGGGCGGCGCAGCGGTGCGTAGCGCGGGCCGTCGGCCGCGGCCGCGACCCGCTCCTGCACGATCGCCGCGGCCGCGTAGGCGACCGCGGAGACCAGGGCGAGGAGCACGGACAGCACGAGGGGGCTCATACCTCCACGATCTCTCTTCCGGGCGTTCGCGTCGTCGTACCTGGGAACGCGATCTCGCGTACCGCGAACGGAGTACGAGGCTGCCCCGTACACCTCTGGATGTACGCCCGCGCAGGTCAGGGACGGTGGCGGGCAACCCCTACGGGGCGCGTCCGGCGCCCCGCGCGCCCCGCCCCGCGCCCCCGGCGGTCCGGATTCCGAGCCACCGCCGCCCCCGCCCGGTCCACATTGGCCCGCACCGGGCGCCCGCCCGTACCGTGTGCGCCGTGGACCTCGACCAGAGCGCCCGGATCGGCGGCTTCTTCGCCCTGCGCACCAGCCCGCCGCCCGCCCCGCAGACCGCGCCCGCCCCGCCGCGGCCGTCCGGACCCGCCGCCGTGCCCCTCGCGCTCCTGTACGCGGGCGGGGCCGACGCCGCCCTCGCCGCCCGCGTCGACCGGGTCGCCGCCGGCCTGGGCACCTCCGAGCGCCGGGTCGCCGCCTCCGCCGCCCACCTCGGTCTGGCCGCCCGGCTCTGGTCCGTCGCGCTCGGCCCCGCCGCGCTCTTCGGCCGCTTCCCCGACCTCACGCCCGAGACCCTCCACTGGGACGGCACCCTCGGCGCCCCCGACGAGCTGTGGTGGTCCGGCACCGCCGGCCGGCCCGCCACCGTCGACGACCTGCGGGCCGCCGTCCAGGAGGCCCACCTGGTCCCGCTGCACGCCGCCTTCGCCCGCGACGGACGGATCTCCCCGCGGCTGCTGTGGGGCAACGCGGGCTCCGCGCTCGCCGGCGCCCTGCGCGAACTGCTCCGCTGGACCCGGGCCCACGACCGGCCCGAGGCCGCCGCACGCGCCGTCGCCCTCACCCGCGGGCTGCTCGCCCACCCCGACCTGGAGCGCACCGTCCGCGGCCCGGCGCTGCGCCGCACCACCTGCTGCCTCTACTACCGCGCCCCGTCCGGAGGCCTGTGCGGCGACTGTGTGTTCGACCACCCGCCCCGTAAGGGTTTGGAGCGACGGCCCCCGGCTCCGTAAAGTTGCCTCTTCGGGAGTGCAGGCGCGAGCGATCGAGGAACGACGAAGGCCATGACGGTGACCGAAGAGACCCAGGACCTCGGGGAGGCCCAGGAGTACGGGCCGGGCATCGACCCGGAGCGACTGGCCGTCTGCCTCAGCGTGCTCGACGAGCTGGACACGATCGACGTGGACCACCCGGACGCGATCGCCGTCCGCCGTGCCACCGCCGGCATCTACCGGACCGTGAAGCAGCGCCGCCGCCAGGAGCGCCGGGCCGCCAAGACCGCCCACGACAAGGCGGTCACCGAGGCGACCGCGACCGGCTCCGCGCAGCGCATCGACGACGAGACCGAGGGCATCCTGCCCTCGTCCGTCACCGAGGCCGGCAAGATCGCGGGCATACTCCAGCGCCCGCGCTCCTGCTACACCTGCAAGACCCGCTATGTCGAGGTCGACTACTTCTACCACCAGCTCTGTCCGGACTGCGCCGCCCTGAACCGGTCCAAGCGGGAGGCCCGCGCCGACCTCACCGGCAAGCGCGCGCTGCTCACCGGCGGCCGCGCCAAGATCGGCATGTACATCGCGCTGCGGCTGCTGCGCGACGGCGCCCACACCACGATCACCACCCGGTTCCCCAAGGACGCCATCCGCCGCTTCAAGGCGATGGAGGACTCCGCGGAGTGGATGGACCGCCTGGAGGTCGTCGGCATCGACCTGCGCGACCCGGCCCAGGCCGTGGCCCTCGCCGACCAGGTCGCCGCCGCGGGACCGCTGGACGTCCTGGTGAACAACGCGACGCAGACCGTGCGCCGGCTGCCGTCCGCGTACGCCGCCCTGGTCGACGGCGAGAGCGCGCCGCTGCCCGCCGGCGAGCTGCCCGCCCACCACGTCATCGGCGCCTTCAACTCCGGCGCCGTCGACGGTCTGGCCGCGCTCCCGCTCGGCACCGGCGCCATCGACGCGCAGGCCGTCGCCGACCTGGCCCTGGTCGCCGGCAACGCGAGCATCGAGCGGCACCACGCCGGCACCGCGATCGACGCCGGCGGTCTGGTGCCCGACGTCGTCGACACCAACACCTGGGTGCAGACCATCGACCAGATCTCCCCGGTGGAGCTCCTGGAGACCCAGCTCTGCAACTACACCGCGCCCTTCATCCTCATCAGCAAGCTGCGCCCGGCGATGGCCGAGGCCGCCGCACGGGCGAAGAGCGGGCGCGCGTACGTCGTGAACGTCTCCGCCATGGAGGGCGTCTTCAGCCGCGGCTACAAGGGCGCCGGGCACCCGAACACCAACGCCGCCAAGGCCGCGATCAACATGGTGACGCGGACCAGCGCGCAGGAGATGTTCCAGTCCGACGGCATCCTCATGACCTCCGTCGACACCGGCTGGATCACCGACGAGCGCCCGCACTTCGACAAGCTGCGGCTGGCCGAGGAGGGCTTCCACGCCCCGCTCGACCTGGTCGACGGCGCGGCCCGGGTCTACGATCCGATCGTGCGCGGCGAGGACGGCGACGACCTGTACGGCGTGTTCATGAAGGACTACCTGCCCGGCAAGTGGTGAGCCGCGCCCGCCGTTCCGGCAGGCCGTCGATTTGATCGATGATCGGGCATCCAAACGCCCGCTGACCTCGGTAAACGGGGCCGAACGAGCCGCTTTCACTCGATCGCGTCACACTTTCGCGCCCCATAGAGCGCCCGCGCGCTCAGATGGTTAATCTGATGTCCACGGTCGGCCACCGGGGGTTCCACCGAACCCCCACGGCCGGCCAGGGGACAGGCCTGACATCAAGGCCGCGGTCCCGCCCCGATACGGCGCCACCGCGACCGACCGGCCCAGACCCATTGACTCGCGACACAGAGGAGTGCGCGGTGACACCCGAAGTGACCCAGCAGGAGCAGAGCCCGTCCGAACCCAAGGAGCGGCCGCGCCGCTCCGGAGAACTCGGCAGCCTCGAAGTGTGGGCCCGCTCGGCCCCGATCCGTCTGGCCGGCTACGAGGACGACCTCGCCGAGCCGCACATCCTGCCCGGCATCGACTGAGCGACCAACGCGTCCTGACCGACGCGTCCCCCGTGCCCCCGCCCGCCCCACGCGGTGCGGGGGCACGGGCGTGCCGGGCCCCGACCGGGCCCCTTGTCAACCGGCCGGCCTGCGCCCGGCGGGCTCCCGCAGGGCAACCGGCGGCAGGTACTCGCGCAGCAGTGTCCGGTGCCACCAGGCCCCGGTCTCCCGCAGTTCGCTCCAGGTGGTGAAGCGATAGCGGTAGAGCCGGGCCCGCACATAGACCGGCGGTTCGTCCGGGAACGGGTTGTGCCGGAGCAGCCGCAGGGTGTCCCGGTCCCCGGCGAGCAGCCGCTCCACGAACGGGCCGAACCAGTCGCGGGCGTAGCCGGGGGAGAGCGCCGCGAACCACATCAGCCAGTCGAGCCGCAGATGGTACGGGGCGAACTGGCGCGGCATCCGGCGCGGGTCGCCCGGCTTGCCCTTGAACCCGTACTCCCGCCACTCGGTCCCCGCGTGCGGCAGCCCGGGCTCGGCGGTGCCCTCGACCACGATCTCGTCGCGCACCCGGCCGACCGTGCCGAAGGCCCCGTACGTGTTGACCAGGTGCAGCACGTCGAAGGACCGGTTCATCGCCTGCCGCCTGGAGAGCAGATTGCGCACCGGGTGCCGGCTCTGCACCAGGATCAGGGCGGTGGCGGCGCAGACCACGACCACGTACCAGAGCGGCGCCTCCGGCTGCGGGTGGTCGTCGCCGGCGAGGAGCGAACCGTCCACGGCGGAGAGCGCGAGCACGATGGTGATCCAGTTCAGCCAGGCGAAGTTGCCGGAGAGCACCAGCCACAGCTGGGTGACGATCATCAGGCCCGCGGCGATCGTGGCGACCGGCTGCGGGGCGAAGAGCAGCACCGGAACGCCGAGCTGGACGACATGGTTGGCGGCGCACTCGACCTTGTGCAGCGGTCCGGGGATGTGGTGGAAGAACCAGCTCAGCGGGCCGGGCATCGGCTGGGTCTCGTGGTGGTGGTACAGGCAGGTGAGGTCGCGCCAGCAGCGGTCGCCGCGGATCTTGATCAGCCCGGCGCCGAACTCGACCCGGAAGAGCAGCCAGCGGAGCAGGAAGAGGACCAGGACCGGCGGCCCGGTGTCGTCGTTGCCGAGCAGCACGGCGAGGAAGCCGGTCTCCAGGAGCAGCGACTCCCAGCCGAAGGAGTACCAGGTCTGCCCGACGTTCACGATCGACAGATAGAGCGCCCAGGCCAGCAGCCACAGCAGCATCGACACCGGCAGCGGCACCGCGTCACCGGCCCCCGCCACCAGGGCGAGGGCGAGGGCGGCGCCGCTCCAGGCGACGGCGGCGAAGAGACGGTCGGAGTAGCGCCACTGGAAGAGGCTGGGCGCGCGGCGGGCCGGCACCGCCCGTACGAAGTCGGGCACGGGCAGCATGCCGCGGGCGCCGATCAGCGCCCGGAACTGCAGCGCCGCCGACAGGAAGGCGACGAGATAGAGGCCGGCGAGCCCCCGCTGGAAGACGATCCGGCTCAGCCAGTAGTCGGGGGCGGTGAACCAGTCCATCGCGCCGGGCGCGGGCGGTCAGCCCTTTCGCTCGTCCTCGTCCGCGGTCCGCTCACCCTCGGCCTGGGAGGGGGTGGTCCGGGTGACCTGCGGGTGGACGTGCGCCTTCTGCTGCTCGTCCATGTCCTCGTCGAGGCGCTCGCCCTCGGCCTGCGAGGGGCTGGTGTACTCGTCGTACTGGCTCATGGCCGCCTCCTCGAAGAGGTGCGCGGGGTGAGTACGGAACGAGCGTAACTCTCATCGGCCGGCGGCGAGAGCCGTGAGGGCGCGGCCGAGCCGGCGGGCGTAGGCGTGCTGCAGGAAGCGCACGACGGGCCCGCCGAGCCGGGTGTACCAGGCGGCGGCGCGGCTGAAGGCGGTGACCGTGAACCACACGTCGCCGTTCTCGTGCAGGTCGACCACGAAGGACTCCTCGCCGCACTCCGGGTGCCCGGCGCGGGTGCCGTAGGCGAAGCCGGTCTCGCGTTCCGTGTACGTCGTCCAGATCACCTGGCAGGGCGCGGTGAAGCGGACCGGGCCGAGGCCGAGCGAGACCTCCAGGGTGACGCCGGGCGCGGCGCGGTCGGCCGCGCTGTGCACCCGGGCGCCGGTCGCGCGGTGCATCGCCCAGGTGGTGACGGCGGCGCCGGCCGCCTCGTACACGGCCCGGCCGTGGCCGATCCGGACGGTGTGGTGGAGGTGGTGGTAGCCGGCGGGCAGCGGGCCGGTGCGGGTGGCGCCGACCTCGGGGTAGCTGGTGCCGGGGGTGGGGGTGTCCGAGAGACTGCGGATGAGGCGGGTCATGCCGGGAGCTCCGTTCGGTGGGCGGGGACGGCGACAGGGGTACGGGCAGGGGCGGCGGTACGGGCCGGGGCGAGCCGGCGCCAGGCGAGCAGCGAGCAGAGGGCGAAGCCGAGGGCGTTGCCGAGGCCGTGCGTCGCGGCCATCCAGGTCAGGCTCGGGTGCGGCACGCCGGTGGCCTCGCCGAGCGCCCAGCTCAGGGCGAGCAGCATGGTGGCGACCAGAACGGCGGCCGAGGTGGCGAGCAGCGACCTGGTGACCCGGTCGGGGGCGTCGGCGCGCAGCTCGCGCCAGGTGGCGAGGGCGACGGCCCACATCCCGGCGGTGAGGACGAGGGCACCGGCGAGCTCGGCCCAGTCGTCGACGAAGTAGCCGAGGAGGACGAGCAGGGTGCCGAGCGGGACGCTGAGCGCGGCGAACCGGGTGCCCCGGCTGTCCGCCGTACGGCAGACGAGGCCGGCGACCAGGGCGGCGGCGAAGCCCGCGAAGTGGAAGTGCGGCACGGTGAGGGCCAGGATGCCGAGCTCGAAGCCGAACAGCTGGTACCCGGCGCGCTCGGCGGCCAGGGCGAGCCCCGCGACGGCCGGCGTGACGAGCGCGGTGAGCGCCGCGATCTCGGCGGGGGCCATGGACCGCGTGAGCGCGAGCCGGACCGGCGCGTGCAGGGCGAGGGCCAGGGTGGCCAGGGCGTAGACCGACGCGAGGGCGACGGCGAGCGGTGAGCGCGGCAGCCACAGGGCGACCGCGCCGGGCAGCGCGAGCAGCGGCCAGGCGCGGCGCAGCAGGCGCAGGGTGGCCGGCTGCGGTCCGTCGAGCAGCCGGAGCCCGACGGGCACGACGACCAGCATCCCCAGCATCACGATCAGTCCGACGAGCACGGACACGGCACCGTCACCCCCACGAGCGAGATCGGTTGAACATGTTCAACCCTTTCGGTGATGAGCCTAGAGCCTTCCTTGAACGTGTTCAAGTGGCGGTTCGGGTGACGGGGCGCACGCGGTGCGGCGCCGGATGGACGCGCCCGGATTGCGGGGCCCCGGGGCCTGCGGCAGACATGAAGGAACGACCGGGGGCGGATAGGCGGGAGACCCAGTGCGCGACGCAGCCAGACCACGGCCCTCGACACCACCAGGACACGGCCGAGGGCCCTCGCGCACCGCCGCGCGCACGCTCGCCGCACTGGCCTCGGCCCTCCTCCTCGCGGGCTGCTCCGGCGGCGACCCGGGCGAGCCCGGCGCCGAGCAGAGCGCCACGGGGCCCGCCCGCGAGGTGCTGCTCCAGCCCGCCGGCAGCCAGGGCCCCGCCCCCTTCACCCCCTCCACCGCCCAGGAGGGCGCCCCCGTGCAGCAGGAGGCGCCGCCCGTCACCGGCGTCTCCGACCCCGCACCGGCCGGGCACGCCCTCACCGGCTCCACCCCCGGCCTCTACGGCGGCACCCGCTCCGTCGCCAGCTGCAACGTCGAGCAGCAGGTCTCCTACCTCACCGCCGAACCCGGCAAGGCCCGCGCCTTCGCCGAGTCCGCGGGCATCCCCGAGAGCAACCTCGCCGACTGGCTGCGCGGCCTCACCCCGGTCCTGCTGCGCGCCGACACCCGGGTCACCGGGCACGGCTTCCAGAACGGCCGCGCCACCTCCTTCCAGTCCGTGCTCCAGGCCGGCACCGCCGTCCTCGTCGACCAGTACGGCACCCCCCGGGTCCGCTGCGCCTGCGGTAACCCGCTGCGCTCCCCGGCCGCCGCCGACGGCGCCGTGCACACCGGCGAGCCCTGGCCCGGCTACCGCCCCGAACGGGTCGTCGTCATCACCCCCACCAGCGGCACCGTCGGCAGCCTGGTGATCGCCAGCGCCGCCGACAACACCTGGCTGGAGCGCCGCACCGGCACCGACGGCGACCAGGACCGCAGGCCCGACGTCCTGCCCTCCTGCGACCCGGCCTCCTGCGACCTGGTCACCAACCCGCCCCAGCCGGTGCCCGACCCCAACGCCCCCTCCACCGCCCCCTCGGTCCCGGTCGTGCCGCACCACACCCCCTCCGCGCCCCGCGAGAACGAGCGGCCGGGCGACCCCGTCGCCCCGCCGATGCCGGACGACACCGCACCCGCGCCCACCCCCGACGTACCGCCAGGCCCCGACGGTCCGGTCGGGCCGGAGCTGCCGGTCGTGCCGGACGGGCCCGGCGAGCAGCAGCCGCAGCCCGAGCCGCCGCCCTCGTTCGAGGAACTGCTCCCCGGCGACACCGCGCCCCATCAGCCCGAGACCTTCGAGGGCTGACGGACCTTGTCGCGAACCTTGTCGCCGACCTGGCTGCGAACGTTGTTGCGAACCTGTGCCGATCTTCGCCGTGCGTACGGCCGACGCGACGCCTAGCGTGGCCCCATGACTGCGGGCAGAGGGGGCGGGACGGCGGCCGAGCCGTGCCGCTGCACGGTGGACGCGGCGGGCTCGGCGGGGACCACCTGCTGCTTCCTCCACGACTTCGGCCGGGAATTCCGGATGGGCAGCTTCGACTGGGACCTGCTCACCGGCCGGATGACCATGGACGAGGGCGCCCTCGACGTCTTCGACATGCCCGCCGACGAGTACGACGGCGACCCGGCGACCCTCGGTTCCCGCGTCCTGACCGACGAGGGCCGCCGGCTCGACTCCCTGGTCGCCCAGGCCCTCAAGGACGGCAGCGCGCACTACGGCGCCTACTTCCGCATCCGCACCCGGGACGGCGTCCAGCGCTGGACCCACACCCAGGGCGTGGTCCGCCGCGACGCCGACGGGCGCCCCGTGCGCATCATCGGCCTCGTCCGCGACGCCTCCGAGGAGCTCACCGAGTCCGCCGCCCGGCTCGGCCTCGACGAGGGCCGCCGACAGCGCACCAGCGTCGTCGAGGGCATGACCGCCGCCCTCGCCCACGCCCGCACCGTGCAGGACATCATCGACCTCCTGAACGACTCCCAGGGCCTGGCACACTTCGGCGCCGCCAGCCTCGTCATGGGCCTGCTCGAATCGGGCCGCATCCACCTGGTGGCCGAGGGACCCGCCGGCGCCTTCGTGCCGGGCACCCGGTTCACCCGCGTGGACGAGCCGTACCCGATGAGCGAGGTCGTCCGCACCCTCAACCCCCGCTTCATCGAGTCCCCGGAGGACTTCGCCGCCTCCTACCCGATCCTGTGGCCCCACATCAGCGGCCTCGGCATCACCTCCGCCGCCTACCTCCCGCTGATCGCCCAGGCCCGCCCCATCGGCGCCCTCGGCCTGCTCTACAGCGACCGGACCGGCTTCAGCCCCGACGAGCGCAACCTGCTCGTCGCCCTCGGCAGCTCCATCGCCCAGAGCCTCCAGCGCGCCATGCTCTACGAGCAGGACCACGACCTCGCCGAAGGCCTGCAGCAGGCGATGCTGCCGCGCCGCATCCCCGACGTGCCTGGCGCGCAGATCGCCGTCCGCTACCGCTCCGCCCGGCTCGGCCGGGACATCGGCGGCGACTGGTACGACATCATCCCGCTGCCCGGAGGCCGGGTCGGCGCCGTCATCGGCGACGTCCAGGGCCACGACACCCACGCCGCCGCCGTCATGGGCCAGCTGCGGATCGTGCTGCGCGCCTACGCCGCCGAGGGCCACACCCCCGCCACCGTCATGGCCCGCGCCTCCGTCTTCCTCCACGAACTCGACACCGAACGCTTCGCCACCTGCACCTACGCCGAGACCGACCCCGCCACCGGACTCGTCCAGATCGTGCGCGCCGGGCACGTCGACCCGATGCTCCAGGACCGCGACGGCAGTGCCCGCCGGCTGCCCGTCGAGGGCGGACTGCCGCTCGGCCTGTCCGCCGAGTTCGGGCGCCTCGAATACCCGGTCACCGCCGTCGAGCTCGACCCCGGCCAGACCCTGCTGCTCTACACCGACGGCCTGGTCGAGAAGCCGGGCGCCGACCTCGACGAGGGCCTGCAGTGGCTCACCTCGCTGGTCCGGCGCGGCCCCCGGGACCTCGGGCTGCTCGCCGACCACCTCTGCGACGTCGTCGACGAGCGCGGCGGCGAGGACGACGTCGCCGTGCTGCTGCTGCGCCGCGAGGGCGACCGCTCGCCGCAGGCCGGCGGCCGGCTCCAGCAGCACGTCGGCCAGAACGACCCCGAAGCCCTCAGCTCCGCCCGCCACATGATCCGCGCCGCCGTCCGCGCCTGGGGCGCCGGCAGCCGCTCCGACGAGATCGAGCTGGTCGCCGACGAGCTGACGACCAACGCCCTGATGCACACCGACGGCGGCGCCATCGTCACCCTGCGGATGCTGACCGGCCCCGAACGCCGCCTCCGGGTCGAGGTCGAGGACCGCTCCAGCGCCCTGCCGCGCCGCCGCGAGGCCGGCGAGTCCGGGGTCTCCGGCCGCGGACTGCTCTTGGTCGAACGCCTCTCCGACGCGTGGGGCGTCGAACCGCGCGGCGGCGGCAAATGCGTGTGGTGCGAGTTCGCCACCGAGCAGCCGGGGGAGTGGGCCGAAGGGTCCTGACCCGGCGGTACGGGGCGGGGCGCGCGTCCGACGGGCGCGCGCCCGGCGCGTACGGCAGGGTGGGGGCATGCCCGAGCTGCCCGAGGTCGAAGCCCTCCGCGCGTTCCTCGACGAGCACCTCGTGGGCAAGGAGATCGCCCGCGTGCTGCCCGTCGCGATCAGCGTGCTCAAGACCTACGATCCGCCGGTCACCGCCCTCGACGGCGCCCGGGTCACCGGCACGGCCCGGCACGGCAAGTTCCTCGACCTCGCGACCGAGGGCCCGGCGGGCGAGCTGCACCTGGTCACCCATCTCGCCCGGGCCGGCTGGCTGCACTGGAAGGACGTCCTGCCGTCCGGCCCGCCGAAACCGGGCAAGGGGCCGCTCGCGCTGCGGGTCGCGCTCACCGGCGGCGACGGCTTCGACCTCACCGAGGCCGGCACCACCAAACGCCTCGCCGTGTACGTCGTCCACGACCCCCACGAGGTGCCCGGCGTCGCCCGCCTCGGCCCCGACCCGCTCGCCGCGGAGTTCGACCTCGCCGCCTTCACCGCCCTGCTCGCCGGCGAACGGCGCCAGATCAAGGGCGCGCTGCGCGACCAGAGCCTGATCGCCGGCATCGGCAACGCGTACAGCGACGAGATCCTGCACGCGGCGAAGATGTCCCCGTTCAAGCCCGTCCAGAACCTCACTGCGGCGGAGACCGCCGCCTTGTACGAGGCGCTGCGCACCACCCTCGCCGAGGCCGTCGACCGCTCCCACGGGCTCGCCGCCGGCAAGCTCAAGGCCGAGAAGAAGAGCGGCCTGCGGGTGCACGGCCGCGCGGGCGAGCCCTGCCCGGTGTGCGGCGACACCGTCCGCAGCGTCTCCTTCAGCGACTCCTCGCTCCAGTACTGCCCCACATGCCAGACCGGCGGCAGGCCGCTCGCCGACCGCCGCCTGTCCAAGCTGCTCAAATAGCGCTGAAATACACTCGCGGGCATGCTGCGCGTACTGGCCGTCGACGACGAGGCGCCGGCCCTCGAGGAACTGCTCTACCTGCTGCGGGCCGACCCGCGCGTGCGCACCGCCGAGGGCGCGGGCGACGCCACCGAGGCGCTGCGCAGGATCGGCCGGGCCGTCGAGTCCGGGCCCGACGGGCCCGAGGGCATCGACGTGGTCTTCCTCGACATCCACATGCCCGGCCTCGGCGGCCTGGACCTGGCCCGGCTGCTCGGCGGCCTCGCCCGGCCCCCGCTGATCGTCTTCGTCACCGCCCACGAGGGCTTCGCCGTCCAGGCCTTCGACCTGGAGGCCGTCGACTATGTGCTCAAGCCGGTCCGCCGGGAACGGCTCGCCGAGGCCGTACGGCGGGTCCGCGACCTGGTGCACGCCGGTGCCGCGGCCGCCCCGGCGGCGGCGCCCGCGGCCGAGCAGATCCCGGTCGAACTCGGCGGCGTCACCCGCTTCGTGGCCGTCGACGACATCGCGTACGTGGAGGCGCACGGCGACTACGCCCGGCTCCACACCGACCAGGGCAGCCATCTGGTGCGCATCCCGCTCTCCGTCCTGGAGGAGCGCTGGGCCGCGCGCGGCTTCGTACGGATCCACCGCAGCCATCTGGTCGCGCTCGGCCGGATCGACGAACTGCGCCTGGACGGCGGCGCGACCTCGGTCCGGGTCGGCGAGGCCGTCCTCGCCGTCTCCCGCCGGCACGCCCGGGAACTGCGCGACCTGCTGATGCGGCGCGCCCGGGGCTGACCTGGGCTGATCAGGCGGTCCGCCGGCCGGTCAGCAGAGGTGCAGCGCGAGATGGCTCAGGGCCACGCCCAACTGCCAGGCGGGCAGCCACACCTGGCGCTCCTCGTCCAGGGCGCGGACCCCGCCGAGACCGGCGAGCCCGGCCAGATCGGCGGCTCGCAGCTCGGTGTCCCGGAGCAGCCGCCAGGTGTCCCGGGCCAGGGCAAGATCGGGCGCCGGGGTGGCGGCGGGCGGGGCCGCGAGGCGGGCGGTCACCCAGGCGTCCCACGGGTGGTCGTGCGCGGTGCGGCGCAGCCAGCCGTCGAGGCCCGGCCCGTCGAGCAGGACGGTCAGGGCGAGGGTGCGCACCCCCGCCCGGAACTCCAGCGAGCCGGGCGCGACGAGCCCGCTCGCGCGCATCACGTCATCAGCAACGTACTCGGCGCACAGCCAGTCCATCGGTACGGCGAGTCCGCCTCCGCCGCCACCGGCGCCGTTCGTGCTCTCGGGCAGCACGGTTCCACCTTCTCCCGGTTCTCCTGGACCCCAGGTCCTGTTCGCCCCGGGGACGAGCCTCCTCCGAGAAGGCCGCGCGCGGGGCCGGTTCGGCGAACTGGACCGGGGGGATTCGGATGTCCGTCCCCGCCGCATCGGTGCTGGTGGGCGCCGTGTGACGGGGGTGAAGAGCGGGGCGGGGGAGGCGCGGCTCAGCCGAGCAGCGCGTAGACCGCGGTCGCGTGCGCGGCGATGTCCTCGCCGCCCTCGGCCGTCATGGTGATGTCCGCGAAGGCCATCCGCTTGCCGGTCTTGGTGAGCCGGGCCCGCACCAGGACGTCGGCGCCGACCACCGGCCGCTGGAAGCTGATCGACTGCTGCACGGTGGTCATCGGGACGAAGCCGCCGCGGGCGGCGGCCACCGCGATCACGGTCGCCGTGTCGGCGGCGGCCATCAGCGCCTGGCCGGACAGGCCGCCGCCCTCGCGGGCGAGCCGGTCGGACCAGGGGAGCCGGAGGACGGCCTCCCGCTCGCCGACGGACTCGACCGAGAGTCCGAGGTCGAGCACCCAGGGGGCGAAGTTGTCGGCGAGGATCTTTTCGGCGGCGGCGGGGGCCAGCGGCACGGGCGTCGTTGTCACGGGCGTCATTGTGGGGCCCCGGCCGCGGACCGGGCAACGGGTCCGCGACGGCGCGGCCGGTAGCCGGGCAGCCGGTGCCCGAGCTGGCGCAGGGCGTAGTGGGAGCGGGACTTGACGGTGCCGGCCGGGATGCCGAGATCGGCGGCGGCCTCGTTGACGGTGAGCCCGTGGAAGTAGAGCCGGACCAGGACCGCCCGGTGCTCGGGGCGCAGTCCGCGTACCGCCGCCCGGACGTCGAGCGCGGCGACGGCGGACTCGGTGGCGTCGGCCGGGTCGGCGGTGACGGCGAGCAGTTCGTCGCCGATCTCGGTGGGCCGGGAGAGCCGGGAGCGGCGGGCGTCGATGGCGAGCCGCCGGGCGACCGTGAACAGCCAGGGCCGCATGGAGGTGTAGGAGGAGTCGAAGGCCTCGGGGTGCAGCCACGCGCGGACCAGGGTCTCCTGCACCAGGTCCTCGGCCCGCTGCCGGTCGCCCTGGGTCAGTCCGAGCAGGAAGGAGAGCAGGGCCGGGCCGTGTTCGCGCTGGAGCTCCTTCAGGGCCCGCTCGTCGGTGGTCGCCGCCGGTGCGGTCGGTGGCGTCAGTGCCGTCGTCATGCGCCGTATGTGAACGCATCCGGACGCCGGACGACAGGGAACGAACCGGGATCTGCGACGAACGGTCGCACCGAGCGGTGAATGGTGCGGTGAACGGACGGGCGGAAGGCGTGCGTCCGATTCAGCGGGTTTATCGCCTGTTGCGGCATTGAACCTTGACTGAGGCTTATCGCCCCCGGTGAATTCATAGGAACAGCTGTTCATCCTACGAACCAGCGGAGTCCGGCAGATGACCCCACGCACCCGACCCGGCACGGCCGTCCTCGCCGCCGTCCTGCTCACCACGGCCGCCGGCTGCGCCGTCGCCGACCGCGCCCCGGAGCGCCCCGGCGACGGTCCCGCGCAGAGCAGGTCGCCCCAGCGCCCCGCCGCGCCCGGGGGTGCCTCCGCCCCGGCCCCCTTCACCCTGGTGGCCTCCGGCGACGTCCTCCCGCACGACTCGATCATCCGGCAGGCCGCCGCCGACGCGGGCGGCGACGGCTACGACTTCCGCCCCATGCTCTCCGGCGTCAAGCCCGTGGTCTCCCGCGCCGACCTGGCGATCTGCCACATGGAGACGGTGTACGGCGAGCCCGGCGGCCCCTACACCGGCTACCCCGCCTTCAAGTCCCCGCCCGAGGTCGCCGCCGCCCTCAAGGAGACCGGCTACGACTCCTGCTCCACCGCCTCCAACCACACCCTGGACGACGGCGCCGCGGGACTGCGCCGCACCCTCGACGCCCTGGACAAGGCGGGCGTACGGCACGCCGGCTCGGCCCGCAGCGCCGACGAGGCCGCCCGTCCCGCCCTGCTCAAGGCCGGCCGGGCGACCGTGGCACAGCTCGCCTACACGTACGACACCAACGGCTATCCGCTCCCCGAGGGGCAGCCCTGGGCCGTGAACCTGATCGACCCGGAGAAGATCGTCTCCGACGCCCGGGACGCCCGGAAGGCCGGCGCCGACGTCGTGGTCGTCTCCATCCACTGGGGCACCGAATGGCAGTCCGCGCCCGACGAGAAGCAGCTCTCGCTCGGCCGGGCGCTCACCGCCTCCCGTACCGGCGACCGCCCCGACATCGACCTGATCATCGGCACCCACGCCCATGTGCCGCAGGCCTACGAGAAGGTGAACGGCACCTGGATCGTCTACGGCATGGGCGACCAGATCGCCGGCGACATGATCAACTACGAGGGCGCCTACGACCGGCGCGGCAACATGGGCACCCTGGGCCGCTTCACCTTCGCCCCGCCCACCTCGCCCGGCCGGCGCTGGGAGGTGACCAAGGCGGAGTTCGTGCCGCAGTTCTTCGACACCGCCCGCGGCCGGGTGGTCAACCTCAACGAGGCGATCAGGGCGGGCCAGGCGCAGTACACCGAGCCCCGCGACGCCATCCGCTCGGTCGTCCTCGACCGGGGCGCGGCCCGCGACGGACTGACCATGGGAGAGTAGCCCGGAGGTCTACGGCACCACCGTGACCGGCCAGCGGCCCGCCTTGACCAGGCGCACCGCCACCGACCCCACGAAACGGTGCCCGGCCGACTCCGAGGCCCCGACCACCACCGCGTCCGCCTTCAGCTCGTCGGCGGCCGAGACCAGACCCGCGTACGCGTCCCCGCGGAAGGTGTGGAACTCCCAGCGCACCTGGAAGATCTCCTTGACCCGCTCCGCGGACTCCCGGATCTCGGCCACCAGACCCTCGGCGATCTCCTCGGTGGCGCCGGAGACCGGTGCCCCCATCGCCGCGCCGGCCGCGAGCACCGGCTGTACGTACACGAGCGCGAGCAGCGCGTTCTGCCGCCGGGCGAGCCCGGCCGCGTACGCCGCCGCGCGCAGCGAGGACGCCGAACCGTCGACCCCGGCGACGATCACCTTCGGGCCGTCCGTACCTCGTTCGAATCCGCTCACCCTTCGAGGCTATCGGCTCATCAGGTGTTCTCCGACGGGGGTCCGGTGTCGCTGCGCGGCCGGTGCCGTCCACCGTTCGCACCATTGGTCATGAAAAAGGATGAGACGACCACAGGGCGTCGGGCGCTGCTGCGCCTCGCCGCCGCCCTGGGCGCCACCGCCACCGTCGGAGTCTTCGCCGCGGACCGCCTGGGAGGCATGGACGAGGGGACCACGACGGGCGGGGTCCGCCCCGCGCGCCCGGCACCCGCCGCCGGTCCGCAGGGCCAGGCCCGGGGCGGGGCGCCGGCCAAGGCGCAGGCGCGGGCCGCGCGGCTGCGCCCCGCCGCGTACCGGCTCCAGCCGATGACCGGCTACGCGCCGCCCGCCTTCCGCCGCGCCCTCCCGCCGGTCCGGACCCGGCCCTTCCTCCATCTCACCGGCGTCGGCCGCTCGATGGTGCTCACCTTCGACGACGGCCCCGACCCGCGCTACACCCCGGAGATCCTCGACACCCTGCGCCGCCACGGCTGCCGGGCGATGTTCTTCGTCTGCGGCGAGATGGCGGTCGACAACCAGGACCTGCTCAAGCGGATGGCCGAGGACGGACACGTGGTCGGCAACCACTCCTGGTCCCATCCGCTCGTGCCCAAACTGCGGCCCTCGCGCATCCGCGAGGAGCTCGGCTCCACCAGCGACGTCATCGAACGGGCCCTGGGCGCACCGCCATTGTGGTACCGGGCGCCCTACGGGGCGTGGAACAGGCTGTCGTTCGAGATCGGCGCCGAACTCGGCATGGAACCGCTCGCCTGGACCGTGGACACCCTCGACTGGCAGGAGCCGCCCACCGACCGCATCGTCCAGCGGGTCCTGGACGGCGCGGGCGAGGGCGTCGTCGTCCTCAACCACGACGCGGGCGGCAACCGTTCGCACAGCGTCGCCGCCCTCAAGCGCTATCTGCCCAGGCTCCTCGACGCGGGCTACAGCGTCACCGTGCCGCGCCGCTGAGCGGAGCCGGCGGACGTACGGCGAAGGGCCCCGGCACCTGGGTGGGTGCCGGGGCCCTCCGCCGTACGGACCGCCTAGCGGAGACCGACCATCCGGGCGAAGACCACCACGTTGCCGTCGTAGCCGTGGGCGCGCGAGTAGCCGCCGCCGCACGTGATCACCCGCAGCTCCGGCTGTCCGGTGTCCCCGTACACCTGGGCTCCGGGGAAGTCGTTCTTCGCGAAGACCTCGACCCCGTAGATCTCGAACACGGCCACCCGGCCGTCGTAACGGTCGACCTCGATGTGCTGGCCCTGTTGCAGGGAGCCGAGGCCGTAGAACACCGCGGGCCCCGCCAGGTTGTCGACGTGCCCCACGATGACGGAGGTGCCGCGCATGCCCGGCGCGATGCCGTTCTGGTACCAGCCGGCGAGGTTCTTCTCCTCGGGCGGCGGGGCGGCGACCCAGCCGTTGTCGTCCAGGCCCACGTCCATGAGCGGGGCCGCCACCTGGATGGCCGGGATCCTGATACGTGAGGCGGGGGCGAACGGCAGCTCCTGGACGGCGCCGGCCGTGGGGGCGGGGGCGACCGGGCGGGCGACCGGGCGCGCGGCCGCGCTGGGCTGCGGCGGGCCGGACTCGAAGCCGACCCCGTTGCGCATTATCGCCAGGCCGGACAGCATGACGAGAGCCAGCGCGCCCCAGGGTTGGCGTCTCCTGGCGGCGTCGAAGAGGCTGAAGTCCTTGGGGCTCATGGTTCTCCCTTGGTGGCGTCACGGGAACGGTAAGGGCGCGGACGCGAACCGGCCTGCCGAGCGGGGCGAACGGGTGTCGGCCGATGGAGCGACCCGTACCGGCGGCCCCGCCCGGGGGAACGGGTGATCCGCCATCCGAGTAATCGTCAGATCATCGTTCTGACACTGTGTGACCTGCGGATCCGTCAGATTCCCCACTCATTCGGCCGGTGTCGTTCCTCACCGGACCGGCTCAAAGCCGACATGCGAAGGCTTTTCCGGTTTGTGATGGTTCGTCATGGAAGGCGTACTCGTCGAATCGCCCGGAGCACCGCTTTGGGGCGCCTTCCACTGGAGGTTCAACCATGCGTGCTGCACGCACTCTGGCGGTGACGGCGACCGCGTTCGCGGCGCTCGGGCTCGCGGCCCCCCTCGCCACCGCCACCAACGGGCCCAGCAGCGTGACCGTCGGCTCCTTCCAGGCCCCGAAGGGTGGCGACAACAACAATTCCAATATCACCGTCTCCCCCTTCGCGGTTCACCAGGGTGCGCTTCTCCTGGTCACCACCCGGGACTGCGCCGCGGGCACGGTCTCGTCCGCGGCCTTCCCGTCCGGCACCCTCTCGGGCTCCAACCAGGGGTTCTCCACTGTCAGCGTCCGCATCTTCGACAACGCCACGCCCGGCCTGCACACCGTGACCGCCACGTGCGTCAACGGCCGCAAGCTCACGACGCAGTTCCGCGTGCTTGCAGGTCAGGGTTCGCAGGGCGGTCTGGGCGGCTCGCTCGCCCCGGGCTCCACCGAGATGGCGGTGGGCGGCAGCCTCGTCGCCGCCGCGGCGCTGGGCGGGGGGCTGTTCATCGCCCGCCGGCGCCGCACGACCGGCGCGGGGGTCTGACCGGCCGAACCTCCCGGTCGGCCCGCAACGCCCGTCGCCCCCGAGTCCCTGTTTCCAGGGCTCGGGGGCGACGGGCGTGTACGGGCTTGTACGGGGCGGGGTGCGCCGGCACTCCCGGGCGCCGTCAGTGGCGCCGGCCGTCGGTCGCCGACGACCTGCGGCGGATCACGTAGACCAGACCGCCCGCCGCGGCGAGCACAAGCGCTCCGCCGGCCGCGAAGGTCCAGGAGTCGGTGGCGTCGAACGAGCCGCCGAGACCGCCTGCCACCCCGCGCGGGGTGACGAGCCCGGTCGACCGGGCCGTCGGCGTCGCCGGCGTGCCGCCGCTGATGGTCAGATCGACGGTGCCCTGGATGCCGCCGGTGCAGTTGAAGGTCACCGTGTACACGGCGCCGCGCTTGGCGTCCGCGTCCACGGTGGCGGTGACCAGCGAGTTCGGGGCGATGGTGACGGTGTCGAAGATGCCGGCCGAGGCCGTCGCCGTACTGGCGCAGCCGGGCGCGCTGAGCGTGATCCGGCCGCCGGGCGCGACGACCCCGGGCGACACGACGAAATCGCCCGGGGCCTTCGCTCCGGGCGCCTGACGGGCGGGCGCCG
Source organism: Streptomyces fradiae (assembly GCF_041270065.1). Taxonomy (NCBI): domain Bacteria; kingdom Bacillati; phylum Actinomycetota; class Actinomycetes; order Kitasatosporales; family Streptomycetaceae; genus Streptomyces; species Streptomyces fradiae. The sequence continues at coordinate 7,255,705 of NZ_CP065958.1, forward strand.
GGGCGCCGTCGGCGGCGACGGCGAGGGGGGCGGCCAGGGCGAGGGCGGCCGCCCCCAGCAGAGCGGTGGACGCGGCACGTATCGCGCGCATGGTCAATCCTCCGGGTCCCCGAGGAGCAGCCGCGGAAGGGGTATCCGCGAGAAAGGCGGGACATGCACCTCGATGCCCGAAACGCTAGGAGCCCCCTACCACAGCCGCGATCCCAGACGCGCGAATGGGGCACCGATGTCCCCCGCTCGGCCCATTCGCGCGCCTTCCGTCAGCCCGTGACCTGCGGGAAGAGGTCCACGAACGGCGCGGCCGTGGCCGCCAGGCCCCGGCTGAACGGTGCGTCGAAGTCCCAGATGAGGAAGAGCAGGAAGGCGATCAGGGCGCTGAACAGACCGGCGAGCAGCACCTCTCGGCCGGTGCGCCGGATCTGCAGGGTGAAGATCAGGCCCACGGTCACCAGGGCGCCGGTGATGAGGCCGAACCACACCACCCCGGGCATCGTCGCGCCCGCGTTCTCGCCGCGCGCGTTGCGGGCGTCGTCGGCGACCGCGACCTGGTCCACCAGCGGCTGGTAGGCCTGGCCCTCGAAGTCGTTGGCGGGCTGGTAGTCCGTGACGCTGCGGCGCACCTTCTGCAGCAGCTCGGTGCCGGTGTCGCTCAGTTCGCCGTGCTCGGTCATGTACGGGAACTCGTCCTCGACCACGTACCGCACATAGGCGTCGATGTCGGCGCGGATCCGCTCCCGGGTGGCGAGCGGATAGACCTCGACGCGCTCCGAGATCTCGTGCATCGCCTGGGCCTCCTGGCGCACCGTCTCCTGGGCGGCGCTGCGGGCCTCCCAGACGCCGGCGATGGCGAGACCGAGGACGATCGCGTACACCACGCCGATCATCATCGTCATGTACTCGATGACGTCGGGGGTCTCGCTGGGGTCGTCGTCCTCGGGGATCCGCCGGTGGTTGATGACGACGATGGCCAGCACGACGGCGCACGCGGCGGCCATCGCGATGGTGAGCACAACCCATTCGGACAAGGGTGTTTCCTCCGTTGCGGGGTGATGAGGGGTCAGGGGGTGGGCGGGGGGTCAGCGGGAGCGTGGCCGCAGGATCGCGGTCGCGATCACCGCGGGGGCGGTGACGAGCAGGGTCGTGGTGATCACGTTGGGGGTGCTCTTGGGCTTGACGCGGGCGGTGCGCTGGTAGTGCGGCAGGGCGACCGGGGTGGGCCGGGGCCGCACCGTGGGAACCGGGGACGGGCTCGGGGGCGCCGGCTCCGGCTCGGGCGCCGGGGGCGCGGGGCGCGGCGGCGGGGGCGGAGCGGGCCTCGGCGGCGTGGTGCGCACCGGGGGTGGTGGCGGGGCCGGCGGCTTCGGTTTGGGAGTGGCCTTCGGTGGGGGTTTCGGCGCGGGCTTGTGGGTCGGCTTCGGGGGATGGGTCGGGTGCGGCGGGTGGGTCGGATGCGGGGGATGCGTGGGGTGCGGGGGATGGGTCGGATGACACGGCCCGTCCCCCGCGATCGCCACCCCGCTCGATCCGCCGGGCCCGGTCACGGCCCAGGCGCACGCGTCGGCGGTCGCCGGCGTGGCCGGTGCGGTGAGCAACCACACCAGCGCGCCGGCCGCGAGCGGGCGCGTCAGCCGCGTCCCGTAGCGGGAGAACCGGTACTGAGGCAAGAGAGACACGCCGAGCAGCATGATCGGACGGGTGCGCCGGACGGGCCGGAACGGCCCCCGATTCCCCGGATGGAGCGGATCTGGGCGTGCACTGGTTTGACGTTTCCGCCGATTCTGTCGTCTCACGGGCTGCCCAACGCCGCCAAGGGGCCCTCCGTTGCGGTGGATTCCCAACCGATCGGCCCCGTCCGCGGGGGCGGCGTGTGAGGGTGGTGCGGGGGCGGCGCGCGGCGTTCCACGGGCCCGGATCCGGTAACTGGCCGGTAGTCGCCGCCCGTTGCGTCACGGCATCCGCCCACCCGGCCCGCGGGCTGCGACGGAACGCAGGTCAGGGGGCCGCACGACCATATGCACGTGAATTTGCACGACCTGAAGGCGTGAACTCTTCCTTACCCGGAGCACGTGCCATTGGCGTGTGACCAAGAACGGATCGAGAATTTCCGTTTCCACTCGCTCTCTCGGCGGGCGATCAGTAGCCTCAGCTCGAACACAGGCCGCGAACACCTGGCCACATCTCACGGCGACTTGTTGGAGACTTTGATGGAGCGTCCCGCCTGGGCTCCGCCGGGCATCGATATTTCGGTGCCGAGCGTGTCCCGTATGTACGACTTCTATCTGGGCGGCTCGCACAATTTCGAAGTGGACCGGGAAGCGGCCCGCAAGGCCATGGAGTTCCTGCCGGGACTCCCCAAGATCATGCAGGCGAACCGTGCCTTCATGCGCCGGGCCGTGCGGCACGCGGTTGACAACGACGTCACGCAGTTCCTGGACATCGGCTCGGGGATACCGACCTTCGGCAACGTCCACGAGGTCGCCCAGGCCGCCAGCGAGGCCGCCCGGGTCGTCTACGTGGACCACGACCCGGTCGCCGTCGCCCACAGCAGGGCCGTGCTCGGCGACGACCCCCGCTCCGCCGTGGTCGCCGCGGACCTGCGCAAGCCGCGCGAGATCCTGCACAGCCACGAGGTCACCGAACTCCTCGACCTGGACCGCCCGGTGGCCCTGCTGCTCGTCGCCGTACTGCACTTCCTGGAGGACTCGGACGAGCCGGGCGCCGCCGTCGCCGAGCTGCTCGAGGGGCTCGCGCCCGGCAGCATGCTGGTCCTCACCCACGCCTCGTACGAGGGCATCCCCGTGCCGGAGGAGCGGGCCGGCGGCGCCGTCGGCGTCTACCGCGACATCCGCAACCCCCTGGTGATGCGCTCCCGCGAGGAGGTCACCCGCTTCTTCGACGGCACCGAGATCGTCGAGCCGGGCGTCGTGCCCATGCCCCTGTGGCGGCCCGACAGTCCCGACGAGGAGGAGGATCCCTTCGCCTTCTCCGGGTTCGCAGGGGTGGGGCGCAAGGCGTGAAGGTGCCGTCCCAGCCTGCCGGTTCCGTGGCCGACGGACCGGAGGACAGACTCAGGCGGTTCGTGACCATCTGGAGCCGCGCCGTGTTCCCGGTCACCGCCACCTCGATGACCCGCCAGGAGTTCGAGCAGCACCTGCTGCCGCCCGCCCGGGAGCTGTGCGACGCGCTGCACGCCCGGCCCTTCGACACGGCGCCCGCACACCGGGTCGGGCAGGCCCTGGTGGCCGCCCACTGCACCGACCCGGACGCGCTCGCCCGCAGCCTCGGCGTGGTCGACGCCTACCTGGTGCTGTACTGCGGCGACGAACAGGGCGTCGGCGCCGAGGAGTTGCGCGCCCGCTGCGCCCGGCTCCAGCACGCCATGGCGGCCGGCTTCGCCCAGGCCCTGCGCGAACGCACCCTCGCCGAGCAGGAGTCCATCGCGCACTCCGCGCTGTCCGCGCGCAGCGCCGCCGAACTCGCCCTGCACGCCACCGAGAGCCGCTTCCGCGCGGTCTTCGACGGCGCCGCCGTCGGCATCGGCATCGCCGACCTCAACGGCAACATCCTGGAGGTGAACGAGGCCCTCACCCGCATGTTCGGCGGCCTGGAGGGGACCGTCACCAGCAAGAACATCGTCGAATGGGTGCATCCCGAGGACGGCCCGCACGTCTGGCGGCTGTACGACGAACTGGTGCGCGGCGAGCGCGAGTCGTACCGCGTCGAGAAGCCGTACTACCGCGGCGACGGCACGGTCTTGTGGACCAACCTCACCGTCTCGCTGCTGCGCGACGCGGCCGGCCTGCCGCAGTACCAGCTCGCGCTGATGGAGGACACCACCGAGCGGCGGCTGCTCAACCTCCGGCTGCGTTACGAGGCCACCCATGACGCGCTCACCGGGCTGCCCAACCGCACGCTGTTCTTCGAACGCCTGGAGAAGACCCTCGGCCCCGGCGGCGACGCCGGCTTCGGCCTGGCCTACCTCGACCTCGACGGCTTCAAGGTGATCAACGACAGCCTCGGGCACTCCACCGGAGACCGGCTGCTCGTCGAGGTCGCCGACCGGCTGCAGAGTTGTGTCGCCGCGCCCGGCGAGATGGTCGCCCGGCTCGGCGGCGACGAGTTCGTCGCGCTCACCACCGGCCCCGGCAGCGAGCGCAAGGTCGGCGAACTGGCCGACCGGATGCTGGCCTCGCTCGCCACCCCGATCAGCATCGACGGGCGCGAGCTCACCGTGCGCGGCAGCGTCGGCGTGGTGGAGGGGCCGGCGGGGGAGCGGACCGCGGCGGAGGTGCTGCGCAGCGCCGACATCACCATGTACCGGGCCAAGTCGGCGGGCGGCAACCGCTTCGAGTACGCCGACGAGGAGGCCGACGCGCGGGCCATCACCCGGCACGGGCTGACCACCGCGCTGCCGGCCGCCCTGGAGCGCGGCGAGTTCTTCATCGAGTACCAGCCGCTGGTGCACCTCGGCGACGGCAGCGTGCACGGCGCGGAGGCGCTCGTACGGTGGTGCCACCCGCAGCACGGGGTGCTCGGCCCGGACCGCTTCATCCCGCTCGCCGAGAACACCGGGCTCATCGTGCCGCTGGGCCGCTGGGTGCTCCAGGAGGCGGTGCGCCAGGCCCGGTTCTGGCAGGACGAGGCGCCCGGCGGGCACCCCGCGACCGGGCCGCTGCGGATCAACGTCAACCTCTCGCCGACCCAGCTGCACCACCCCGGCCTGGTCGCCGAGACCGTCGACGTCCTGGAGCGCTCCGGCCTCGAACCGGGCGCGCTGTGCCTGGAGGTCACCGAGTCCGCGCTCATCGGCGCCGACGACGACCTCCTGAAGCCGCTGCGGCAACTCGCCGAGATGGGCGTGGACATCGCGCTCGACGACTTCGGCACCGGCTACTCCAACCTGGCCAACCTGCGCCGCCTCCCGGTGAGCGTCCTCAAGCTGGACCGCTCCTTCACCCAGGGCATGCAGCAGCACCCGGCGGACCCGGTCGACATCAAGATCGTCGAGGGCATCGTCCAGCTCGCCCACAGCCTCGAACTCGCCGTCACCGTCGAGGGCGTCGAAACCGGCGCCCAGGCCCAGCAACTCCGCGCCCTCGGCTGCGACACGGCCCAGGGCTGGTACTACGCCCGCCCGGGCGCCCCGGACCGGATCCGGTCGCTGGCGCTGGTGGACGCGGTGTAGGGGGCGGCGCGTTGCCGAACGGTGCCCGCACGCGGGGCGGGGCGCCGTGCCCACCCCGAACGGCGGGCCTCAGGCCAGCGGCCCGCCCCGGCGTGAGGCCATCAGGAGCTTCTGGAGCTCCCGGGCGGCCCGCGGCGGCGCGACGTCGCTGCGGTGGGCCAGGGCGATGGTGCGGCGGAGGCCCGGGCGGGCCAGGGCGGTGACGCGGAGGTCGCGGCCGGCGCGGGCGGCGACCATGGCCGGGACGACGGCGAGGCCGAGCCCGGCCCGGACGAAGCCGAGGACGGCGTCCAGCTCGCCGCCCTCGACCGTGAAGGAGGGCTCGAAGCCCTCCGCGCGGCAGGCGGCCACGGTCAGCTCCCGCAGGTCGTACCCGTGCCGGAACATCACCAGCGGCTGCTCCCGCAGCTCCGCGATCCGCACCGGCCGCCGCGGCGCCGGAGCCGAGGCCGACGACACCACCACCAGGTCCTCCGTCAGCAGCTCCACCGTGGTCAGCGCGGGCGACGGCGTCGGCAGCGGCAGCACCACCAGCGCCAGGTCGAGCGCGCCGCGCGCCAGCTCCCGTACCAGGTCGTGCGAGCCGCCCTCCTCGATCAGCAGCCGGATCCCCGGATGCAGGTCGTGGAAGTCGCGCAGCACGTCCGGCAGCAGCCCGGTGCACAGAGACGGCGTCGCGCCGAGCCGCACCCGGCCCCGCTTCAGCTGCACCAGCTCCTGCACCTCGTGCCGCGCGGTGTCCGTGTCGGCGAGGATCCGGCGGGCCAGCGGCAGCAGCGCCTCGCCCGCGTCGGTGAGCGCGATGTTCCCGCGGGCCCGGCTGAACAGCTCCGCGCCCAGCTCCTGCTCAAGCGCCTTGATCTGCTGTGAAAGTGAGGGCTGCGAGACATGCACCCGCTCGGCGGCCCGGGTGAAGTGGCGGGTCTCGGCGACGGCGACGAAGTACAGGAGCTGCTGGAACTGCATGCGTCAAGCCTACCCGCATTCATAGGTGGCGCCTATCGAGATGAGCCGAACCATGTCTTGGACCTCTCGGGTCCTTCGGCCCTAGCGTCTTTTCCATGGCTCTGGCAACGAAGTCCGCACGGCAGACCGCCCCACCCCCCGCCCCCACCCGCGGCTTCTGGGCGTCGACCCTCGGCAAGAAGACCGTGATGGCCGTGAGCGGCCTGATCATGCTCGCCTACCTCGTCGCGCACGTCGCGGGCAACCTCAAGATCTTCTTCGGCCCCGAGGAGTTCAACGGCTACGGCCACTGGCTGCGCGTCATGGGCGCCCCCGTCCTGCACCACCAGTGGGGCCTCTGGATCGCCCGGATCACGCTGCTCACCGCCGTCGTCGCGCACGCGGTCTCCGCGTACCAGCTCAGCCGCCGCGACCTCAAGGCCCGCCCCACCCGCTACGCGCACCGGCGCAAGGGCTCCTCCTACGCCACCCGCACCATGCGCTGGGGCGGCGTCATCCTCGGCCTCTTCATCGTCTGGCACGTCCTCGACCTCACCGCCGGCACCGTCCACACCGGCGGTTTCGAGGACGGCAAGCCCTACCAGAACGTGATCGACACCTTCTCCACCTGGTACGGCAACGTCATCTACATCGTCGCCATGCTCGCCGTGGGCCTCCACGTCCGGCACGGCTTCTGGAGCGCCGCCCAGACCCTCGGCGTCGGCAACGCCCGCCGCGAACGAGCCCTGAAATTCCTGGCGAACGCCCTCGCCCTCGTGCTGACCGCGGGCTTCATCGCCGTCCCCGTCGGCGTCATGACCGGAGTGGTGAACTGACCATGAGCAACCCCTCGATCAACCCCGACTTCACCGTCGGCGCACCCATCGCCGACACCGCCGCCCCCGCCGGACCCATCGCCGACCGCTGGGACACCCGCCGCTTCCAGGCGAAGCTCGTCAACCCCGCCAACCGCCGCGGCCACCGGATCATCGTCGTCGGCACCGGTCTGGCCGGCGGCTCCGCCGGCGCCACCCTCGCCGAACAGGGCTACCACGTCGTCCAGTTCTGCTACCAGGACTCCCCGCGCCGCGCCCACTCCATCGCCGCCCAGGGCGGCATCAACGCCGCCAAGAACTACCGCAACGACGGCGACTCCGTACACCGCCTCTTCTACGACACCGTCAAGGGCGGCGACTTCCGCGCCCGCGAGTCCAACGTGCACCGGCTCGCCCAGATCTCCGTCGAGATCATCGACCAGTGCGTCGCCCAGGGCGTCCCCTTCGCCCGCGAGTACGGCGGCCTGCTCGACACCCGCTCCTTCGGCGGCGTCCAGGTCTCCCGCACCTTCTACGCCCGCGGCCAGACCGGCCAGCAACTCCTCCTCGGCGCCTACCAGGCGCTGTCCCGGCAGATCGCCGCCGGCAACGTCGAGATGCACCCCCGTACGGAGATGCTCGACCTCATCGTGGTCGACGGCCGGGCCCGCGGGATCGTCGCCCGCGACCTGATCACCGGCGCGATCTCCACCCATTACGCCGACGCCGTGGTCCTCGCCACCGGCGGCTACGGCAACGTCTTCTATCTCTCCACCAACGCCATGAACTCCAACGCCACCGCCGTGTGGCGGGCCCACCGGCGCGGCGCGTACTTCGCCAACCCCTGCTTCACCCAGATCCACCCCACCTGCATCCCGCGCACCGGCGACCACCAGTCCAAGCTCACCCTGATGAGCGAGTCGCTGCGCAACGACGGGCGCATCTGGGTCCCCAAGGCCCAGGGCGACACCCGCCCGCCGCACGCGATCCCCGAGGACGAGCGCGACTACTACCTGGAGCGGATCTACCCCTCCTTCGGCAACCTCGTGCCCCGCGACATCGCCTCCCGCGCCGCCAAGAACGTCTGCGACGAGGGTCGCGGCGTCGGCCCGGGCGGACAGGGCGTCTACCTCGACTTCGCCGACGCCATCCGGCGGATGGGCCGCGCCAAGGTCGAGGAGAAGTACGGCAACCTCTTCGACATGTACGAGCGGATCACCGCCGAGAACCCCTACGAGACGCCGATGCGGATCTACCCCGCCGTGCACTACACGATGGGCGGACTCTGGGTCGACTACGACCTCCAGACCACGATCCCCGGCCTCTTCGCCATCGGCGAGGCCAACTTCTCCGACCACGGCGCCAACCGGCTCGGCGCCTCCGCCCTCATGCAGGGCCTCGCCGACGGCTACTTCGTGCTCCCGGCCACCATCAACGACTACCTGGCCCGCCACCCGCACGCCGAACCCGTCACCGACGCCCACCCCGCCGTCCGGGACGTGCTCGCCGAGACCGAGGACCGGCTGAACCTCCTCCTCGCCGTCGACGGCGACCGCACCCCCGACTCCTTCCACCGTGAACTCGGCGAAGTCATGTGGGAGTTCTGCGGCATGGCCCGCACCGAGGAGGGCCTGCGCAAGGCGCTGCGCCGCATCCCCGAGATCCGCGAGGAGTTCTGGCGCCGGATCAAGGTCCCCGGCACCGGAGAAGAGTTCAACCAGTCGCTCGAGAAGGCCAACCGGATCGTCGACTACCTGGAGCTCGCCGAGCTGATGTGCCTCGACGCCCTGCACCGGGCCGAGTCCTGCGGCGGCCACTTCCGCGAGGAGTCCCAGACCCCGGACGGCGAGGCCGCCCGCCGCGACGAGGAGTTCTCGTACGCCGCGGCCTGGGAGTTCGCCGATGGGGCCGCCCCCGTCCTCCACAAGGAGGACCTCACCTTCGAGTACGTCCACCCCACCCAGCGGAGCTACGCATGAGGCTGAACCTGCGCGTCTGGCGCCAGCAGAACGGCGTCGCCGAGGGCGCCATGGCCACCTACGAGGTCGACGGCATCTCGCCCGACATGTCCTTCCTGGAGATGCTGGACACCCTCAACGAGGAGCTGATCCTGCGCGGCGAGGACCCCGTCGCCTTCGACCACGACTGCCGCGAGGGCATCTGCGGCGCCTGCAGCCTCGTCATCAACGGCGACGCCCACGGCCCCGAGCGCACCACCTCCTGCCAGCTGCACATGCGGTCCTTCCGCGACGGCGACACCATCGACGTCGAGCCCTGGCGGGCCGCCGCCTTCCCGGTCGTCAAGGACCTGGTCGTCGACCGCTCCGCCTTCGACCGGATCATCCAGGCCGGCGGTTACGTCAGCGTCCCCACCGGCTCCGCGCCCGAGGCGCACGCCACCCCGGTCCCCAAGGCCGACGCCGACCTCGCCTTCGAGCACGCCGAGTGCATCGGCTGCGGCGCCTGCGTCGCGGCCTGCCCCAACGGCTCCGCCATGCTGTTCACCTCGGCCAAGGTCAACCATCTGAACGTGCTGCCGCAGGGCGCGCCCGAGCGGGAGACCCGGGTCCTCGACATGGTCGCCCAGATGGACGCCGAGGGCTTCGGCGGCTGCACGCTCACCGGCGAGTGCGCCACCGCCTGCCCCAAGGGCATCCCGCTGCCCTCGATCGCCGCCATGAACAAGGAGTGGCTGCGGGCCCGCCGCAAGGCCGCCCGCTCCTAGCCCTCAGCCCTCAGCCCTCACCGGCGCAGGTACGCGAGGACGGCGAGCACCCGCCGGTTGTCGTCGGCCGACGGCTCGATCCGAAGCTTCCCGAAGATGCCCGCCGTGTGCTTCGCCACCGCGCTCTCACTGATGTGGAGCGCGGTGGCGACCGCCGCGTTCGACCGGCCCTCCGCCATCAGCCGCAGCACCTCGTGCTCGCGCGGGGTGAGCGCGGCCGTGTTCCCGCGCGCGTCGCTGCGGGCGAGCAGCCGGGCCACCACCTGCGGGTCGAGCACCGTGCCGCCCGCGGCCACCGTCCGTACCGCGTCGACGAATTGAGCGGTGTGCGTCACCCGGTCCTTCAGGAGATAGCCGACGGCGCCCTCCCCGCCGGCCAGCAACTCCTGCGCGTACAACTGCTCCACGTACTGCGACAGGATGAGGACCGGGAACCCCGGCCGCTCCCGGCGCGCGTCCAGGGCGGCCCGCAGCCCCTCGTCGGTGAAGCCCGGCGGCAGCCGGATGTCGATCACGGCCACGTCCGGGCGCTCCTCGCGCAGGGCGCGGACCAGGGCGGGATGGTTGTCGACGGCGGCGACCACCTCACAGCCGTGCTCCTCCAGGGTGCGGGTCAGCCCGTCCCGGAGGAGGAAGAGGTCTTCGGCGAGGACGACGCGCACGGTATCTCCAGGGTCGCGAGGGTGGGGCCGCCCGGCGGACTGTCCAGGGCGAGGGTTCCGTCGAAGGCGCGCAGCCGGCGCCGCACACCGTGCAGACCGCCGCCGTCCCCGTCCGCGGCATAGGCCGCGCCGCCGTGCCCGTCGTCGGCGACGGTCACCCGCAACAGCCCGTCGGCGCCGCCGGTGTGCGTGAGGACGATCCGGACCTCGCGGGCGCCGGCGTGCTTGGCCGCGTTGGCGAGGAGTTCGGCCACCGCGAAGTAGGCCGCGGACTCCACGGCCGCCGGCAGCCGGCCCGGCGGCAGACCGGCGGTGTCCACCGCCACGTCGAGGAAGGAGTCGAGGGCCAGCGACCGCACCGCGTCACCCAGCCCCCGGTCGGCCAGGACCGGCGGCAGGATCCCGTGCACCAGCTCCCGCAGATCCCCGAGCGCCCGCTCGGACACCTCCCGCGCGTCCGCGAGCAGCGCCCGCGCGGCGGCCGGATCCTCGTCGAGCCGCCGGGCCGCCTCCGCCAGGGTCATCCCGAGCGCCACGAGCCGCGCCTGCGCCCCGTCATGCAAGTCCCGCTCGATCCGCCGCAGTTCGGCCGCCTGGAAGTCGAGCGCGTCGGCCCGGGTTCCGGTCAGCTGGTCGATCCGGCGGGCGAGCACCGTCTCGTACGGTACGGAGAGCGCGCGCCGGCTCCAACGGGCGTACCCGGCCAGCGTCCACGGCGCCAGTGCCACCGAGCCCGCGACGAAGCCGAGCCCGAGCAGCGCCGCAGCGACCGCGGTGGCGGGGGAGACCACCGGCACGAAGGCGTACCAGTTGCCGTCCCCCAACTCCCGCCACACGAACGGCTGGACCACCGCGCCGAACACCCCGAACCAGAACAGCGAGAGCGGCACCGCGACGAGCAGACCGCCGGTCAGCGGCTCCAGCCACGCCCAGCGCAGATCCCGCCAGAAGCCCTCGTCGCCGAGGACGGCCCTGGCCGTACGGGGGAGGGATCCCGGGG